>NZ_CP120683.1:3000000-3170000 GCF_030506325.1 Tunicatimonas pelagia
GGCAGAAGCGGGCACTCGAAATTTGCCAACTTCGTCGGTTATTGCTTGCTCAATACCTTTCTTTACTTCTACCCTAATTCCCGGCACGGGTTGAACTTTCCCCTCCTCCTGAGTAGTAATCTGACCGCTAACAACAAATGGCTGTTGCTTGTCAGCAGCTTTATATTCTCGGGAAAAAGCGCGTACTACGGCTGAGTAGCTTCGGTCAGCTAAATTCTGTAGTGGCGCAGGTAAGGGATCGTAGTACACCTCAAATCGGCGGACGGTATTAAGTTTAATACTGTTCGGATCATCTACCATATTTCCATCCAACAAATACAGAGTGGATTGTTGAAAGAAGGTTTTGGGGTCAGTCTTCTTCTGACTGAAATCACTGTGACCAATTAGGTAATTACCTTTAGACTCGTAAGCCAGATGGCGAGGCAGTGGCATAAGTTGTGAAGCCAAGTTTCCATAGTCAATGTAATCTGGTGGACGTAGATCACCTTCTGCATTTCTAAAACTACCCTGCTTAGAAATTAATCGGACAACTACCGAATACTCACGATTAACTAATTCTTGTAGATCTGGATGAAAGGGCGCCCGGAATACCTCCAGACTCTTCACCGAAAACCTTTTCACTGTTTTAGGGTCAACGACTACACCATCCAACAAGTAGACTACTGATGAAGAGGAGTAGTTGACAGGGCTTTCCGCTGAAGTATTACCGCCATACTGCATTGCGCTTCGTGATAGCTGATTGAGCGACTGATCGATGGTGAGTACCTGGTCATATATCTCGTCAATTCTCAGGCTAGTAGTGTCTAGAAATTTGTCAGATAAGCCATCCATTACTTCCTGAAAAGTAGAGCCGTAGTCAATAGAGTTTGTATCAGGCTGGTTTAGTGGCTGAAGAAATTCCGGACTCATATAACCGTATCCTTCCTGACTAGAATAAATCGGTTGGTGAAGCGAATCAGCTAGTTGTTCATTACTCAGCCTATCGGACTCAGGCTGATACCAGGAAAAAGCCGCTAACGACAGGCTAATTACACTAAGCAGTAACAGGAAGGGAAGAACGGATATACCGCGTTGCGCCCGTCCCGGATAAATAATCTGTTGGATACGATCCGATAAACCACGCTTACGAGCCGCGGCTACACTTGGTAGAGGAACTTGATTAGACTGAACGGCTACTTGTAGTAACGCCCGGGCGTAAGTGCGGGGCCGATGAGTAACCGATACCGTGAGGTTATCACAAGCCAGTTCCCGTTCCCGCTCCAATACCGACGAAATGTACCAGTAAGCTGGATGGTAAAACAGGATTACTTCGGCTACCGATTGTATTAGATTCCACAAATAGTCGCGTCGTTTGATGTGGGCTAGCTCATGGATAAGAATAGTCTCCAGTTGGTCAGTCGGCATCATGGCAAATAAACTGCCGGGAATCAGAATAATCGGTTTGAGATACCCCAGCGTAAGCGGAGTACTGCTTCTATCAGTACTGGCAAACACTATCGTTTGGCTGATACCTAGTTGTTCAGCCAGCTTTTTAGCTCGTTGCTGCCAGTCAGCCGGAATAGGTTGCGTGCGATACCGCAATCGCTGACTTTGTACCAATCCGTTAGCCAAACGCAGAGCGAAAATGAAGCTACCAATTACCCAAAGCCAGGCTAGCCAGGGAACAAGTTGGGTAAGCCGGGTCAGTCTAGCTTCCCAATTACTGTCGTTGCTGCTTTCAATTATTGTGGTTGGCTCAGGTACGGGTTCAGTAAATTCGTCCGTATCCACTGCGGTTACTTCGGTAGGAACATCAGCCGAAAGTTCAGTAATGGCAGGAGATGTGAGAGTGGCCCATTGCTGGTAGAACGTACCTCCAAAAGCCGCTAAAAAAAGTAGCAGGGTAGCAAAGGCGACCGCAAAGCGGGTATTGGATGACTTAGACTTACTGAGGCGCAGAAACAAGGCGAGCAAAAATAGAAGCAAAAACCCTTGCCATAGCGAATGCAAAATAGTGATTCCTAACACTTCGGCAGCCGTTGAGAATAGGAGATATTCGGTGAAAAAACTCATGACGGGGGATTGTTATCGAGACCATCTAAAAAATTTCTTATTTCTTCAATTTCTTCGGCTGAGATTTCAGAACGACCAATGGCTCGCATCACCATAGAACTGGCCGAACCACGAAAAACCCGCTGAATAAATTGGTCGAGCAACTGTCCGTTCACCTGCTTTTCAGTAACGGCTGATGAGTAAAGGTGGGATTTGCCTTTGGCTCCTTCGGTGGTGCGGGTTACTAATCCTTTATCGTGCATAATTTGCATCAGCTTAAGCGTAGTGGTATACCCGGTGGGCTTTTTCTGATTCAGAACTTCGTTTACACTCTTGACTGTAGCAGGTTCCCGCTCCCACAGCACCTGCAAAATGGCCAGTTCGTTTTCCGATGGTTTAGAAAATTTTAGCTTATTCATATTATTACGAATTGTTTCGTAATACAAGTAAAGCGAAAAAAAATCAGTATGTCAATATAATTACGAAATAATTCGTAATACAACTTTCTCTATTAATCCCAGTTTTTTTGAGAGTTATCTAGAAGGTAAAGAAGTATGCGATTCAGTATGAGCCGGATTGTAATAATCTCTTTCGCTCACTCACTCTTTCGTTCTGATTAATATTAAAAATACTAATGGTCACCCGCCCTTCCGGGGTCAGTGGTTGAATGAACCCCTTTTCAATTATGAAGTGATCGCTCCATTTATGGACTCGAGGATTAAAGAATTGGGTTAGTTCACCAGTTATCGGGTCAAACGATCCTACATTAGAGCCTTTGTATCGGTTACAGCGCATACATGAGAGAGCTAGATTGTTCTCTTCAGTTTTGCCACCATGCTGAGTGGGTATAATATGATCTACTTCGTTCTTGTGCAAAGCTACCGATTGAGGCAATAAGCAGTATTCGCAACGATGCTTAGCTCGCTTCGTCACTTTCTTACGCATGTCATCCGATACATCAGATGGTATCTCTCTTCTTAGGTAACTGCGCTGTAACCTCAGCTTTTAGCATAACCAAAACATGCTCAATCTTTTCTAATTCGTCTAGTTCAAGCTGCTCACCTTCGCTTAGTATTCCAGAATAGTGCAATGCTAAAAGCTCCTGTAGCCTCGCTTGAGACCGTTCGGATGCATGATAAGCTAGTACTTCTTGCGGAGTAGGGTTGGACGATAAAAATGTTAAAATTTCACTGGCAGTTTGCGTAGCGGGCGTTTTAAAACTATCAGACTTAGTTCCAGTACTGTAGGTAACCAAGCGCGAATAGGGCGTAATCGCTCAGCCATTGCTTCCGAAACCTCCATTACTACTTCAGCCATATTTTTAGAAATCAATACTAATATCTTAACTAAGATACGTCCTTTATCATTGCTTAGCAACTAACATAATCTTACAAAAGACTGGTTTCTTCAGTAAGAATGTCTAAGACTGTCAAACATTCTAGCATTGGATCGGTCATTAACCAAAGAGGTATTATAGTGCTAATGTGCTTTAGTCACTTCTACACAAAATAATTCTGCGAAAACCCCAAGCACTTTAACAACTAAGTACTCAAACACAATAACACCAGTCAACTATGAAACAACTAACATTTAGCAACGGAGATACAATGGCTGCCATCGGACTAGGAACTTGGAAATCTGATCCGGGTGATGTACACGATGCGGTGATTGAGGCCATAAAAGCGGGCTACCGTCATATTGATTGTGCGGCCATCTACGGTAACGAAGCCGAAATTGGGGAAGCCTTCAGTAAAGTATTTTCAGACGGAATTGTGAAGCGGGAAGAACTCTGGGTGACTTCTAAACTTTGGAACAGTGCCCATATGCCCGAAGATGTGCAACCTGCTCTTAAAAAGACATTAACTGATCTACAGCTAGCGTATTTGGATTTGTACCTGATGCACTGGCCCGTGGTGCTGAAACCCGGTACAGTTTACCCTCAATCGGGAGAAGATTTTCTGAGCTTAGAAGAAGCTCCGATCATTGACACTTGGCGAGCAATGGAGGCCTTGAAAGATCAAGGACTAACCCGGCACATCGGCGTTTCCAACTTCAGTGTGAAGAAGCTGAAAGATCTAAAAGAGCGGGCAAATCATCAGCCGGAAATGAACCAGGTAGAAATGCACCCGCTACTGCAACAGCCTGATTTGGTAAGTTACTGCCAAAGTGAAAATATTCATATCACGGCCTACTCACCACTCGGTTCTAACGACCGACCCGAGCGGCTAAAGAAGGAGGATGATGTAAATCTGCTGGAAGAATCTACCATCAATCAAATTGCGGAGAAGCACGGTTGCACTTCCGCGCAGGTACTGCTTAGCTGGGGAGTAGAGCGCGGTACAGCGGTGATTCCCAAATCGGTAAATCCGAAGCGGATTAAACAAAACTTGGAGTCGGCGGAAGTTTCGCTCAGCGAAGAGGATATGCAGCAACTGGCTAAGCTAGACAAACACCGTCGCTACATTGATGGAGCTCTCTGGGTACACGAAAGTAATTCCTACACGATGGAGAATTTGTGGGATGAATGAAATAGTGTTATAGTGCGAAGTGTTAGGGTGCTGCCTAATAGAGGGTATTCCGATAAACTTCTAAGGTTCGTGACATCACGAACCTCGGAGTAAATAATTATCAGAATAAGGTTTAATTACTGCCGAAGAAGCTTCTCTATAGCCACTTTCTTATCCATTCTTTCAAAAGAAAAGGTGGCAGACACTTCTTCGGCGAGTTCCAGCAAAGTGATGGCCTGAGTTAGATAGGTTGCAGCTTCTGGCTGATTAGCCGATAGTTTGTGTTCGCCTACTGCCTTGAGGTAGTCGGATAAGGTCTCGAAGTTGGTGGAAGTGACATTTCGCTCTAGCAGATAGGCTTTTAGCGAAGCTCGATCTAGCGTAAGTAAGTAGTCAACGTCAATATCTAGCTCATCTTTCAGCTGCTGATTGGCGACCTCAATACCCTGAAACACCTGCGTATTAGATTTTAGCCTGAGAACAGATTCTACGATGCGAGCCATTACTTTACCTAGTTGCTCAACATGTCTCATAATATAGTCTCGTTCCATTAATCAAACATGTTCTCTAAACTGGTAGAAATACCGATACGGACACCAAAGTCTACATAGTCAGTATCATTAAAGCTGGCGACGGCTTCTACCCGGAAAAAGCGGAAGATATTGTCTAAGCTGTAGCCTATTTCAGTATAGTGCGGAGAAGCATCCGTTTTAAGGTAATTGACGAAGATATTCTCCTTCAAGCCTAGCATCCTGACTTCAAATATCTGGGTGATCAGAAATTTACGCAGTTGGTAGTACAGATGGCTGGCAAAATAACTCTGCTCCGTACTATACAGATAATAATCCAACAAGCGATAGCTGCCCACCGGGTCAGACTCTTGCAGAAAGATGCGGTTCCCGGCAAAGTGTTGAAAATCCATGAAGAAGATCTGCTCATTATTCAAAAAGCTTCCGGCGTAGACGTTGGCAAATAACCTTCCGCGAGCACCGATGTCAAACTGATGCTTGGCTCCCACTTCTAGAAAATCATAATCTACGTCGCTAGACAGCAGTGACGCGATTCCTTTACGATACGTGAGACGAAACTGAGGTGATGAATTCTCGATCACCCGCTTTTTACCGTTGCGAATGCGGTACCTCAAAAATGGTTCGTATTCCCCCGAAAGGCTAAACATGAGTGCTTGGTGCATGGGGAAATCTATCGTAGTTTCTAGGTTAGGCGGAGCGTTGGGGGTATATTCTCGGCTGCGGTCAAATAGGGCGTAATCGGTATTATTGAAGAGTTGATAACGCTCGGCCCACTCCAGCGACGGACGTATCTCCAGTTTATCATTCGGACGGTAGCGAGCTCCTAGCTTTCCGTAGGACTTCTCGTAAATCTTCATAAAATTCTGCTTACCCAGCAATGTAAACACTGTATTCAGCAGTGGACTGATCGGTTCATTTTCGTTAAACTGGCTAACAAACCGCCCGCCCTCAGCAGTCACTCTCCACTGCTTATTGAAAGAGTAAGGGATGATACCTTTTCCAGTCAATTTCTCACGGGCAAAAGCGTAGCGAGGGAGAAATTGAGGCTGAATGGAAGTAGAATCTTTAAGCTTGATACTGAAGTTAATGGGCAAGGTAATGTTAAAACCCTCCACTGTATTGTAGTAGGGTATCGGAAAATTAAACCAGAAAGAAACCCGCTTACCCAGTGAAAAATGTTTTCCTAAGTCAAAGCCATTTCCTGATCTTGATCTGCCTTCTTTCTTTTGTCCCTCTTTTTTACGTTCCTCCTCTTCTTCCTCCCGCTCCACCACTGCTAAGCTATCCAACTTTTTATAGCTGTTACGCTCCATTTCATTCAAGGGAACCGGACGCACTTTCGCCCAGTAGGCTGAATCGGATTTGGCGGCGGTAGAATCTACGGTCATGCTCGTAATCGAAACCACATCTTCGGTTTCTGACTCTTCTTCCAGATCGTCTTCGTACTCCCGCAGCATTTTGCGGAGCTGCTTACGAGTGAGCTTTTGCTCTTGCTGAAATAGCTTTTTCGTTTTACGATCGGTAACGGTATCAGCTCGGGCGGCGAGTTTTTCCTCCTGAATAAGTGCTGCCGCCAGTTCCTCATCAATTTTTTCATCAACCACCTCTACGGCTACGTCCAGATCAGGATTAAGTGTAATATCGTAATCGCTGACAGTAGCCAAGTACTTGTACTCCAGGTCAAAGCCAAGAATCTTTCCGGTGACATCAATATTGTAGGTGACGGGTAACCACACCGCTTCTTGAATAGGCGCGTAGATTTGCTTAGCCAGAATCTTGAAGCCTTGTTTGTAGGTAAACATATTGAGGCTGTGAATACTCCACAGATCGTCTATAATGTAAATTACCCCGGTGAATACATCGTCGCCCTCGGAGCGAGGAATAATCCTGATTTTATTGACTTCGCGCCCCCGGTCGTAGAAACTGCCTTCGTAGCGAAAGCGATAGTACGCAAATGCCCGAGGCGATAGCGGGGAAACTGCTCCGGCAATCTGGGGTTCGTAGAAACTGCCGTAGATAAAACCGTTGGGACTAGTATCGTTATCTTCGCCCGAGCTACGCACTGAGATCACTCGTTCTTTTAGCGTATTGGGCTGCTCAAAGGTAATTTCACTGATCGACTCCGAGACAAACACCGTCGAGCTATCCACTCCTTCCTTTTCCAGTAGTTTTCGCAGGTAAAACGGAGTTTTCTTCACGCGTCCACCTCCTTTCACGTACACTTGGGCGGTGTAATGCTGCACCTGCATCTGATGATACTTACTTTTGGCAATCGCTTTCCGCATAATGGTGTAGGCCGGGTCTTCGGCTCCGGCTTCTACAATCACTTCTTTCAACTGAATGGTCTGGGTAGGCAGCGTGATATTGACCTCTTCAAAGCTGTTTCCAACAGTTACCGAGCGAGATTGAGCCGTGTAGCCCATATACTGAAAAACCAGATCGTACCTTCCCGATTCTAACCGGATTTCGTAGTAACCCTCTTCATTGGTGGTAGTTCCGGTCTCTAGCTGCTGGATATAGATGGTGGCGTAAGGTAAAGGGTAGCCTCGCTCATCGCGAACAGTGCCCTGCACACCCTGAGCGAAGGACGAAACGGAGGCTAAAAAAAAGAGAGAGTAGCAATAAAAGTAACGCATAAGGACAAGGTTTCTCTGTACAGGATGCAATATCGGGGCGAAGGGTTGTTTCATCAACTAATACACTTCCGAAAATGACTAAACTTAAAACGATTCGGGCGAAAAGAGAGGTAGTATTTAATTTTTTGAAAATAAAATAGGGTTGTTTTATCTTTTCTTTACTTCTTTTGGGACATATCACTAAAAGCTTTGTTAGAAGCATGTATACTTTTTTAGCTTGTTTATGTGGCTATACCAGATTGGGATTACATTATTAAAAATCGGACTATATCTATCGGCTCCCTTTTCGGAGAAAAACCGGAAGTTTTTGCGAGAGCATAAAGGTATATTTAAGCAATTAGCAACTTTTGCCAGAATACGGCAAGATGAGCCTTGCTTTTGGTTCCACTGTGCTTCGTTAGGTGAGTTTGAGCAGGGACGCCCCGTTATTGAAGCTCTAAAAGAAAAATACCCAAGCGCGTGCATTATTCTTACCTTCTTCTCTTCTTCCGGCTACGAGGTTCGGAAGGATTATGAGTTGGCTAACCTAGTTTGCTATCTACCCCTCGATGGTTTTTTCAATGCCCGCCGCTTTGTTAAACTGGTTCGCCCCACAGTGGCCATCTTTATTAAGTATGAGTTTTGGTACGGTTACCTACGGGCACTAAAACACGATGATATCCCCAGCATATCGGTTTCTACCCTACTTCGTCCTGATACTACACCCTTTCGGTGGTACGGTGGTTTTTATCGGAGGATGCTACGGCTAATTACGCACTATTTTGTGCAGGATGAACTCACAGGAAAGTTATTAGAGAGCATTGGTATCCGATCTACTACCTTAGCAGGTGACACTCGCTTTGATCGGGTAGCGGCTCTTTGTCATCAGGCTGAGACCATAGAGTTGGTAGAAGAGTTTAAAGGCAATGAAAAAGTAATGGTGGTAGGTAGTAACTGGCCACCTGATACCGAAGTGCTGTTACCGTTTATCCGGGAGTTTGAGGAGCAGATGAAATTTATCATTGCCCCGCATAATATTGGAGAAGAGCATTTGGCTTACATAGAGAAAAGCATTCCGTACAAAATTATTCGTTACTCGCAGGCCAAGGAGAATACCATATCCAATTACCGAGTGCTCCTGATTGATAATATAGGAATGCTTACCTCGCTGTACCGCTACGGCGATTTTGCTTACGTAGGTGGTGCCTTTGGAAAAAGTCTGCACAATATATTGGAGCCGGCCACCTTCGGAATGCCCCTGTTTTTTGGCAACCGCAGCTACCAGCATGTACGGGAAGCCAACGATTTGCTAAAGCTAAAGGGAGCTGTCACCGTAAACGATACCAAGGATTTGCGCTACAAATTTTTAACGGTGTGGAACGATGAAGAAAAACAGCAACAAGTAGCTGAAATCTGTCAGAACTACGTACAAACCCACACGGGTGCTACCCAAAAAGTGGTCGATTACTTAGAGCGTTATCTATCATGAAGGGACTGGTGATGAAATCGACTGGATCGTGGTACAGCGTACTAGCGGATAATGGTCAGGTGTACCCCGCCCGATTACGTGGGAAATTTAAAATAAAGGGACTGAAGGTGACTAACCCAGTGGCAGTAGGTGACCACGTAACGGTGAAAGAAGAAAATGATGAGGAAAATACGGCGGTAATCACCGAAATTTTACCTCGCGAGAATTATATCATCCGCAAATCAACCCGCAAGGCACATCACGGTCATATTCTGGCCGCCAACATTGACCAAGCCGTTCTTATTGTCACGTTGGTTTTTCCGCGTACTTCACTAGGTTTCATTGACCGTTTTCTGGTCTCGGCCGAGTCATTCCGTATTCCCGCCTTATTGGTTTTCAATAAGTCTGATGTGCTGGACGAGGATCAGCAGGAGCTGCAAGCGGCCATTATGGACTTATACGAGCGGATAGGTTATCGTAGCCTGAGTATTTCGGCCCTGAATGCGGAAGATGTAAACCAGCTTAGTGAGCATCTGGCTGGCAACGTAAGTCTATTCTCCGGCCACTCTGGCGTAGGAAAATCTACTATTCTTAACCAGATCCACCCGGATATTGAGCAGAAAACATCGGAGGTTTCTACCTTTGCGAACAAAGGCGTACATACCACCACTTACGCCGAAATGTTTCAGATCGAAGATCAAACCTTCGTCATCGATACTCCTGGTATTAAAGAATTGGGTTTGATGGACATAAACGAAGGCGAGCTACGCGATTACTTTCCCGAAATGCGAGCCTTGCTGGGCGAGTGCAAATTCTACGATTGCACCCACGTGCACGAGCCCGGTTGTGCGGTACGGCAAGCAGTAGAAGCTAATGAGATTGATGAAAGTCGTTACTACAGCTATCTCAGTATGCTGCAAGATGAAGATTCTCATCGCTAGCTACTGAAGGCGGGATACCCCTCGTACTCCCTGTAAAATATCAGGGTCAAGTTCAGTGTCTTGACTGGTATGGAGCACCGAAACATCGCCCGTAGTTTCAAAAACGACTGCCTTCACCTGAATATAGTTTAAGACATTGGCCTCCCGCAATTTCGCCCGTAAATCACTTTCGGTAAGCTGAGATTTTTTTAAATTTTCGTGAAGAATAGTAGAGCCATCCATCAGAAGAAGTGGTTGATTGTCCGCAACTTTACTGAACCAACTTAAGTTCTGCCGCAGTAACGCTATAATTAACTGGAGCAAGTACAGACTTAACAAAGCTATTCCACTCTGGACGACGCTCGGGCTTTTATTGACGATAGCCGAGGCTAGCATAGTACCGACGGCCACCGTCATGGCAAAATCGAAACTTGACATCTTGGAGAAGCTTCGGAGGCCAAAAATACGGGTGTAGAGAATGACCATTGTATAAATCAGTACAGCCGATACCAGAGTGGGAAGCAACTCATCTGCCGAAGAAAAAATCCATTCTTTCATAAGAAACACAGTTTAAAAAGTAAATAACCAAAGTCCAAAAAGGTAAAATAGGTAATTCGGTTGGGATGACCGAACGATTGAGTGGCTAATTTTAACGATTCGTCCGGCTACATTTACCATTCAGTAACTTCCATTCGCACCAAGGCAGTCTCTCGACTACTTTTATCAAAAAATACAGCGCATGGAAACTATTCGAACCATTATCTTGATCTTACACATTACCGCTGGGTTTATTGCCCTCATCGTTGGGATTATTCCCTTTGCTGCCAAAAAAGGCGGAAAGCTGCATAATGCTACCGGTAAGGTCTTTTATTACGCCATGATCTTCGTAGCACTTTCAGCCTTCGGGTTAGCTACCTACCGGTTCAACCCTTTCTTGCTAATGGTGGGATTATTGACGCTATACTCTACTCTCACTGGCTACCGGGGGCTACAGTTAAAGCGGCAACGGGCTATCCGAGGACAGCGACGCGATTGGGGTTTGTTGGCTTTAGTAGGACTAGGCTTAATTTTTACTGTTTGGCAAACCATTACTCAGTTTGGCACCGAGAATACGGGCATATTGATTCTGGTAAGTGTATTCGGAAGTCTGCTAATGGTTGATTTAATATCGGACATTCGGCTATTCAGCGGTCGGAAAACCATGACTAACAAACGATGGATTCGTTACCACATTAGCCGTATTTCAGGAGCATATATTGCCGCCTGTACCGCCTTCCTAGTGAGTAATGCTCAAACTGACCCTGCGTTTATCGCTTGGCTTTTACCTACTATCATTGGTATTCCGCTGGTTTCGGTTTTGCGCCGTCGGTACTTCGCGGGGAAGAGAAAAGTGATTAGTACTCAAGTAGAATTAGCTAAATAATTGTTTAACTCGATTTCTAAACCAATTCGTACTTACTAGCTCTTTAACACTCAAATTATGGGAAGCTATAAATTCTTTATTGAACTTAGCTTTCATATCAAAGAACCGATAATAAGTCTCGAATTCCTGGCTAGAAAAACTTTCTACAATAGTGTCAACGTTTTTATCACGAATGTCACTTTCTTTCAAAATTGCGTAAGAGTTCCTGACAGTTTTAATCTCTAATACAATCTTCAATTTCTTATCTTCTTTCTGCTTAAAGATTTCTTGCTGATAAGCTTCAGTATCGAAATCTGAAATGAGTTCATTAATATTATTTGGGTGGTAGAGATAGTTCTCAAAGCAGTAATATTCCAAGATGCGTAGATTCGGATATTTACGTTTAGCTTTCGTGATTTCTTGATCGACTAAAAAATCCCGGTCCATTAAACCCATAAATTTTTTATCTCGCTTGACCTGTATAAAGACTTGGTTTTTATCGGCAACCCCAACGAAGAGTTTATTTTCAAGGTTGAGCAAATTGTAGAACTGATCGTTCTGATTTTCACACAGGATAATATCCTTGTTGTGAAACAAATTGAAAATCGTGTCTTTTGGAACGGCTACATCAAAAATATCGAGTGAATTTTTAGACTCTGGTAGCAGCACATGCTTTTCGTCAAAATCAAAACTATCGAAATCAATAACTGCCGAGTGATCGGTTTCGCGAGCATACTCAATGAATCCAAACGAATGACTAGCAGTCCACAACTGACAATTCTTGGGAATCCAGTTTTCAGTAATTTCTTTCAGTAATGCGTACTGTAGCTTGGTGTTTAAGTGAAGGTCAAGTTCATCAATAAAGTAGATAGTATCGTTGTACGTATCGCGCCGGACGAATAGATTAAGCAGAATATTGATTACTTCCTTTTCGCCCGAACTCAGCAAATCGTAGTGAATCTCAGAAATACCCTTTTTAAAGCGAACATCAGCCACATTTCCACCTAAAGGAGGTTTTAGAGAAACCAGCTCTAACAGAGAGGCATCTAGTCCACCAAATATTCGGAATAAACTTTGATTAATCGGCTCCAGATAACGTTCCTTCAGCTTTTTGGCATCAAAATCTGAACCGGTGAATACCTCTTCTAGTATCTTCTGGGTCAGTATCTCAATATCATTCTCAAAGCGGTTATCGCGCTCGATATAGCGTAATGGGCGATCAGAATCACTCTCTAAGCTAAAGTTAGACATTCGTTTTTTCTCAAGCTTAGGAATTTGTCGAAGAGAGCTTCTACCATAAAAAGCTGTCCTAGGGATATTGCCAGGAGTACTCGGCTGACTCGGGTCAAGTTCAGGAATAATTGGCCTTATGTATAGTTCTTTACTTGTATCTTTTTGATAATATCCGCTATCGTCTCTAGTATTCGTCCAACTGTGACCATCCTTTGAAAAGTTAGAAAGAGATTCAAAAGCGTCAAACACTGAAGACTTGCCACTACCGTTGGCTCCAATCAATAAAACCAGTTTTGGTGGAGTAGCAAGCTTGGACAGATCAATGGTTAGATCAGTAAAGCGTTTGAAGTTGATAAGTTGCAAGTGGGTAATATGCATAGCTCAGTAATTCCGTAGGTAAATATACGAAATCAGATTTCGCTTTAGCGAGGTAACGAAGTGTCCGGCAGTTTTAATACAGAAAATCCTACGAATCAAGCCACCGAACTAATCCGGTAACGGGCAGGACTTAATGAGGTGTCTCGCTCAATCAAATGGTGAGCCTCTAAATCTAGCTTTACCGTTTCGGTGTACCATCCTATAGAACCATCAAACGAATCTTTCAATAACTCAGATACTTCGTTGGTTAAATCCGTGTGAGTAAGCTCTTTTCCTTGGAGGGCACCTAAAATAGCAGCTTTCACCTGTTCATGTTTACTCTTCTCAATATTGACTCCTTGCTTACCTTGGGGGTGTTGCGTTTTAATTCGGTCATTCATGGTAGTTTTTTTAGGGTACATTACATTGTCAGGATAGATAAACCTGATGGCATTTCAAAGGGCTTAGACATAAAAAATACTGTAGGCTATGATTGCTGGGCGAATTACCTAAATTAGCTGTGGTAGTTGATAAGTAGTAATTGAAAATGGATAATGGCAGTTAACCATTGAGCCATTGAACAATCGACTAGTTGAGTAAACTTATGAAAAAATCTACCTACTACCCTACCCGTCGCAAATTTGTTAAACGTATTTCCCAGGGAACCGGAGCTGGTTTATTCTTATCTGCTTCGATGAGCTTACTTGGTTCGGCCTGCTCCTCGCCTAATCAATCTTCCGAAACAACCAGTGAGGCTAGTGCTGCCCCAGCGAGGAAAGATCAATTGGGGTTGGCTTTGGTAGGTTTGGGCAGTTACAGTAACGGACAGTTAGCTCCTGCGTTGAAACAAACGGAAAAGTGTTATCTCGCCGGCATTGTCACTGGTACTCCTTCCAAAGCCCAAGAATGGAAGCAAAAGTATAATATCCCCGAGGGCAATATTTATAATTATGATAACTACGACGAACTGGTCAATAACGATGATATTGACATCATCTACGTAGTACTACCCAATTCTATGCACGCCGAGTATACCATTCGGGCGGCAAAGGCTGGTAAACATGTGATGTGCGAAAAGCCGATGGCCGTATCGGTAGATGAATGCCAACAGATGATTGATGCTTGCCACAAAAACAATGTAAAACTGGCGGTAGGCTACCGGCTACACTACGAACCCTTCAACCAGGAAATTATGCGATTGGCTGAAGAGCAGGTGTTCGGTTCACTTACAGGAATTCAGAATAATTTTGGCTTTACCATTGGCGACCCTACCCAATGGCGACTAGACTATGAACTAGCTGGCGGTGGGGCACTAATGGATGTGGGCATTTATACTATCCAAGCCGCTTGTTATACTTCAGGTGAAGAACCCATTTCGGTAGTGGCCAAAGAGTTTAAAACCGATACGGAGAAGTTTAGCGAAGTAGACGAAACCATTCACTTTACCCTAACTTTCCCCAGTGGGCTAAAAGCCGAGTGCAAAACAAGTTATAACCAGAACTACAACCTGTTGCGGGCTGAAGCCGAAAACGGTTGGTTTCAGTTGGATCCAGCTTATCACTACGGACCATTGATCGGAGAAACCAGTAAAGGAGCAATGGACTTTCCTCAGATTCGAGAGCAGGCGGTTCACATGGATCGTTTCGCTGAGTGTATTATGCAGGATGAAGCCATCAAGACTACCGGAGAAATGGGTATGCGCGATATGAAGATTATTGAAGCGATTTATCAGTCTATTGAGGAAAATGGCCGGGAAGTGGCACTAGCACTGTAACACGTAACATACTAAAAACTTTTCACAAATCCATTCAAGAAGTAAGTATAGCATTCATGAAAAGAGCATTAAAAATTGTAGGTATTTCTTTAGCAGGGCTGGTGCTCGTAGCCGTTATTGGCATGAGTCTGTTTATTTATAAAGCCCGCTACGGCTTTAATTTCTACGAAACCACTCCTCCCGAACTGCCGACTGACCTAACCGAAGATGCAATACTTATTTTTTCTAAAACGAATGGCTACCGCCACAGTGATGCTATTGAAGCGTCGCTGCCTGCTTTTAGACAAATAGTGAGGCAAAATGGTTGGTCGATATTTACAACGGATAATGGTGCGGTGTTCAACCCAGAGCAGTTAGCTAAGTTTAAGGTAGTAGTCTGGAACAACACCAGTGGTAAAGTGCTGAACGAAGAGCAGCGTCAGGCGTTTCGTGTGTATCTGGAAGATGGCGGCGGGTTTGTAGGTATTCACGCGGCGGGTGATAATTCGCACCAATGGGAGTGGTATGAACAAGAAGTAATTGGTGCCGATTTCTCTCATCATCCGCTTAACCCTCAGATGCAGCAATCTATGCTTTATTTGGAACCTGACGCGGCTAATCATGCGGTAGCGAAAGATTTACCGGGCCGTTGGGAACGAGAAGAAGAATGGTACATCTTTTCCACCAACCCTCGTGAGCGTGATGCTGACGTACTTTACACGCTAGATGAATCTCTGATCAACCCCAGCGGAAACTTCGGCTTTTTAGTAACGGATAAAGGCTGGGGCATGGGCGATGATCATCCTATTGTTTGGTACCGAACTGTAGGGAAGGGAAGAGTATTTTACTCCGCGCTAGGTCACCAAGCAGCAGCTTTTGAAGAGCCCTTTCACCTAACAATGCTAGAGAATGCCATTCGATGGACTGGCAAACTACCTTAATTACGAGGAATTGACAGGTTCGTTAGCTTATGGATTGGTGATTTGCAGAAGACATACTGCTATTAGACATTATCACGAGAAGTAGTTAGAGGAAAGGTTAAACTAATTAGCAAAATTTGCCCTGCAAAATCATTCGTAATAACCACTATTATTTTTCAAACAGTTTGGCTGGGATGTTGTTCTAGCACGTATTTAGGAAATTGCTCTGACGTAGTTAGCAAAGTAAAGAAAAAGGTAGTTCCCTGGCTTGGTTCACTTTCTACCCAGATTTTTCCCCCGTTAGCTTCCGTAAACTCTTGGCATAACACCAAACCTAAACCGGTTCCCTTCTCGTTGGCAGTACCGTACGTTGTATGATTATTCAGTTGAAAAAGCTTATCTATATCTTTAGTTTGAATACCTACCCCGGTATCACTTACGGATACTATCACTTGCCCACCTTGCTGCTGCGCTTTAGCTGTAATAGAGCCCCCTTGATCGGTAAACTTAATGGCGTTAGATATCAAATTTCTAACAACTAATCGAACCATTTCAGGGTCAGCATATACCAAAATAGAATCTTTCGTATCTTGTAATAAGGCAACGCCTTTCTTTTCAGCAGTCGTAGTTTGGCTAACTACCACTTCATTCATAATCTCAGATAAAACAACCCGCTCAGGACTTACCTTAACGCCTGACATTTGACTGCGAGTCCATTTTAGTAAATTGTCTAGCATGTTAGTAGTATTGTCTACTGTGGTAGAAAGCGTACTAAAAAGCTGTGGTATTTCTTCAGGTGCCAGCGCATCGCTATCGAGAATATTAATAATTCCTTTTAGCGAATTAAGTGGGCTTCGGAAGTCATGAGAAATAATAGAGAGTAATTTATCTTTTAACTGGTTTAAGCTAAAAAGATCTTGGTTTTGATGTTGCAATTGCTGCTGCTGTTGCTGAAGCTTATCATTCATCTGAATGAGTTGCTCATTGTTAGTAACGATCTCTTCTTGCTGCTCTTCCAGTTGCGAGGCCAACTTTTTCCGGTAGTTGTACGAGATATATACTAAAATGAGTGCTCCTAACAGTAAGACCGCTACTAAAGATGTGCCAATGGTGTAGATCATTTGCCGTTCAATCTGCCCCTTTTTCAGAGCATTGTCTTTTTCTAATACTTTAATTTTAGCATCTGCCTGGGCTTGTTCCAAATTGGCAATAATTTTACTTTTCTCAATAGAGTAGATGCTATCTTGATGAGCTACCTGTGTTGCTCTGTACTGATGTGCCTTTTCAAACTCACCTAATTCAGCGTAATAGTCAGCCAGCATCCTGCTCAAGTCACTGATTTGTAGTGAGGCTTGACTGGTTACAGCCAACTTATAGGCTTCTGTAGCGGCCTGAATTGCTGATTGGTACTCGTTACGTGCCCCCCGCACTTGAGCCAGTAACTGCCATGCAGACGTTTTAGCATTAATATTTTGTATGGATAAGGCAATCTCTAAAATATGTTTGGCGTTAATCAAAGCACTATCAAGCTGTCCTTGCTTTATCTGAACATTGGTAATTCCAATCAGAGGGATTGATGCAATGTATTCATCATCTTGTACCTTGGCCCATTCTAAAGCGCGCTGATAGTATGCCATGGCCGAGTCTGATCTGTTTAGGTTTTTATTCCATGTCATACCAATATTAGAGTATAAATGGATAATTTTAGCAGTATCTTGAATAGCTAAACATATGTCTAAGCTCCGTTCGTAATACTTAACTGCCTTGTGGTATTCTTCTCGGTAGTAATATACATTGCCAATATTGGTGATTAACTTACTTAGCCCTTTGTTAAATTGCTTTTCTTCCCAAATGGCTAAGGCTTCGTAAAAGCACTTTAGCGATTCAACATGTTGCCCCTTTAGGTAGTATGCAATACCAGTCAAGTTAAGCATATTTGCCAAATGAGAAGAGGACCTGTCATCTTCTCTAATAACATTGGTTACCTTACTAAGTACTTGAATAACACTATCGTATCTTCCCTGATTGTAATATGCAAATGCTAAATTATAGTCAACCTGCGCTAATGTATCTGGTATACCAAGTTCTTGAGCTTGCCACTTAATGCGTTGACCTACTGCCAACATTTGTTGAGGGTTTTCGCGTAAGTCTAGTAGTATATTTGTCCGTTTGGTTGCTTCGGATTGGAAGTAGAGGTTGACGATACTATCTAGATTAGTAGGCTGGGCAGTGGTTTTTGTTCCGCTAAGAACGAACACCAAACAAACCAACACAATTGAGAGGTTCTTACCCGTATCCGAAATTAGTATTTTTCTAATAAAGCGACGCAAAATAGTAATTACATAAACAACTTATTGTGCAATAAAGACAATAAATTGTAGAGAGCGAAGAATCTTTAGGGAATAAAAGCACATTGTACAAAAATAAATTTAATTGTATATTTTTATGCTTATTCCTTTTTGAGAAACATTAAATTCAGTTTGTAGTAGTTATAGGCTGTTTATCCAATGTATGATTAGGAAACTGTTTGGGGTGAGTAACTAAAGTAAAGTGGAACATGCTACCTATTCCTTGTTCACTTTCTACCCAAATTCTACCACCGTTCACTTCAACAAATTCCTGACATAGAATAAGTCCTAGCCCGGTCCCTTTCTCGTTATCGGTGCCGTATGTGGTGTGCTCCTTTAACTGAAAAAGTCGGTTTATATCTTCTGAGCTCATACCAATGCCAGTGTCAACTACCGAGACAGTTACTTCATTGTTATCTTGAAAGGCTCCTATCGTAATAGAATCATTCTTAAAAGTAAACTTGATAGCATTAGACACTAAGTTCCGTACAATAAGTCGCACCATCTCAGGGTCGGCGTAAACCGATAAATCTGAAGCAATATTGCAGTAGAGAGTTACCTCTTTCTTCTCAGCTAAAATAAGCTGTGAACTTACCACTTCCTCTACTAATGTAGACAAGGTAATATATTCGGGTTCTACTCGAATGCCGTGCATCTGGTTCCGCGTCCATTTTAAGAGGTTGTCTAACATGTTGGTTGTATTTTCCACTTTAGAGGAAAGCGACTCAAACACCTGCTCAATTTCTTCCGCCGAAAGAGCGTGGCTATTTAGCATGGCAATCACTCCTTGTAGCGAGCTTAACGGACTGCGGAAGTCATGGGAGATAATAGAAAGTAGTTTGTTTTTAAGGCTATTGAGCCGAACTAAGTCTTGATTCTGCTCTTGCAATTGTTGCTGTTGTTGGCGCAGCCTATTATTCATCTGAGTCAGTTGCTCATTGCTTCTAGCAATCTGCTCCTTCTGAGTAGATAGTTGTGTGCTAACCTTATTTCGCTGCTTATTGGTTCGGTATAAAAGTAGCAACCCACCCAATAGTAGCAAAACAGCTACCGAGGCGGTTATTGAATATACCATTTGCCGTTCAATCACCGCTTCCCGTTCCGAAATTTGCGCTTTCTTCAGCGCATTATCTTTCTCCAGCATCTTAATCCTAGTGTTATCGCGGGTGCG
Organism: Tunicatimonas pelagia; assembly: GCF_030506325.1. Lineage (NCBI taxonomy): Bacteria > Pseudomonadati > Bacteroidota > Cytophagia > Cytophagales > Catalimonadaceae > Tunicatimonas > Tunicatimonas pelagia. Next base: position 3,019,256 of record NZ_CP120683.1, read on the forward strand.
TTCTAGGTTAGAAATGATTTTGCTCTTCTCAATAGAGTATACGCTATCTTGATAAGTCATTTGGATAGCTTGGTAGTCGTACGCTTTCTTAAAATCTTTTAGCTCAAAATAGTAGTCAGCTAGCAACTTTCCAGATGTGTTGATCTCCATCAACGCTTGGCTAGCTACCGCTAGATTATAAGCCTGAGTAGCGGCACGAATAGCTGCTTTACGCTCTTTCCGAGCCCAGCGTACATGGGCTAATAACTGCCAGGCATGTAATTTAGCGTTGGTGTTTTGCTGGCGCTGAGCGATATCTAAAATGTACTGAGCATTAGATAAAGCTTCATCAAGTTGACCACGTTTTATTTGGACGTGCGTAATTCCGTACAAAGGAGTGGCTCTAATATGCTCATCCTGGTGTTGTTTGGCCCAATCGAGAGATTGCTGGTAATAATCCATCGCCAATTCCAGACTATCAAGGTTTTTACGCCATATCAAACCAATGTTAGAGTATAGATAAACAATATTTACGGTATCGCGATTAGCTAAACTTAGCTCAAGGCTTTTTTCGTAATAATCGATGGCTTTATAGAATTCCTTCTGATAGGCATAGACATTACCAATATTAATATAAGCTATACCTTGCCCATTTTCATTTTCTAGGCTTTCCCAAATGGACAGAGACTCATAGTAACTTTGCAGTGCTTCGGCATACTGCCCCTGAAAATCGTAGGCAACTCCGGCCAGGTTGAGCATCTTAGCTAATTGAGATGACTTATTGGCATCATTACGAGCTGCGCTAATTGCATTGTTAAGAATTTGAATAGCACTGTCGTAGTTACCGTTATTATAATGACTAAAAGCTATTTCGTAATCAATATTTGATAGAGTATCAGAAATACCCAAATCTTGCACTCGCTTTTTTACCTTCTGACCCAGAATCAGCATTTGCTTAGGGGTTTGTCGTAGCTGCCCTAGTATGTTAGCTTGTTCCGTAACATCAGCCTCGAGGTAAACACGCGCCAAACTATCAGCATTAATAGACTGAGCTGTACTTATTCCTCCACTGAAGCAAAAGAATAAGTAGCTAAGAAAAACCGGCAGGTAACCACTCATATCCGAATACAACGAACTTCTTATTTAAAAAGTATAAACTATTCGCTGATTAACTACAAAATAGTCGATTATTGCAATTAAGTTAATAAAGTATTTTGAGGAAAGTTGTTTTCGCAGATAAAAGTACGTTGTATAAAAAACAATTATACAGGTTCTTTACGGTTCTTGGGTGTAGATGCTGACGGCATCCACCCCCATTTACTGCAATGTTGCTTCATAGTAGTTTTAAACTTATCCCGCTCTTCAGGAGTCATATTATGCCATTTTTCTTCAAATCGGCGCTTCCACGTGCGTTTACGAGCCGAGTATCCGCCACTCCATCGCCCTCGCCCCAAGCTGCTAAAAAGTATCTTTGATAGCACCAGTAAACCTAGTGCCTGACCAAATGAAATAGATGGGCCATTAAATAGCGATGGTACTAGCCAGTTCCAAAGTAACATTACAACTGCACTAAGTGCCAAAATGGCTAAGGCACTCAGGACAATTATCTTCAAAATCCAGTAGCGTTTCATTTTTCTTAGTATTAGGGAGTTGGAGCTAATCGCGGAGGTCGTCGTATAAGTTTTGTAGCCGTTTTCGCAGGAATAAAACTGCGTATCGCTTCCGGGATAATAGCGTGTTGACTGGAGCTTTCGTAATAGTACTTATTTCTTTGAAGCTAAGGTCTTCAAATTCGTGCATCACAAATACTTCTCGCTGATCTTGAGGCATTTCCTCCAGTGCTTCCTCCACAGCGTGCCAGATAACAGAACGCATCAATTCACTTTCAGGATGATTACTGAGGTCAGCCAGCATATCCTCCAACCGAAGGGCGGTGTCACCTTCCTCAGAACTTACTGCTTGCTCGCTAAAACTGCGGGGCTTTTTCTTCCGATAGCGGTCGGTGATTTTGTTACGGGCTACAGTGAATAACCAGGAGGTGACCCGGTCGATAGACTTTACCGTACGGTAGGCTTCGGTAAACTGATAAAATACGTCTTGTAATATATCTTCGGCTTCTTCTCGGTCGGGTATGCGTTGCTGGATAAAGCTTAGTAAACGCGGACGCTCGCGCTGTACTGCCAGACTAATTTCATTTTCCTTACTCGATACCAACCCACCGGTTAAACTCAGTGCTTTCATGATGATTAGTAAGACGTACTAACGAGAAAAAAATTGTAAAGTTGAGAAACGGAGTCCGAAGACCGGAAGATGGAGAAAGGAAGGCGGGACACGGAAACCCATAATTTGTTCATTCTTCGTCCTCCCTTCTCCCTTTCTCTATTCTTATCAGTTGCGTCCGTCCTCCAGACTCCGGTGTCTGGTCTCCGTATTTTCGGGAAAGCCCCGGTCGCGCATGAGGGCGTCAATCTGAGCATCGCGACCCCGGAACTGTCGGTAGGCTTCAGAAGCCTCTACGGAATTTTGGGGCGCAAATAAGTATTTGACCATTTTATCCGCTAATTCCTTGTTATAAAATCCATTTGGTGCCTTATCAAAAGCTTCGGTAGCGTCAGCAGTAAGTACATCGGCCCACATGTAACCATAGTAAGCCGTTGCATAGCCTTCACCTGAGAATACGTGACTGAAATGCGGAGTACGGTGACGCATCACCAGTTCTTCTGGCATATTCATAGCAGCTAGTGTCTCTTTCTCAAACTGGTCTGCATCCAAGTTTTCTGGATCAGCCAGATGGAGTTTCATGTCCATTAGCGCAGAGGCTAGGTACTCAGTAGTGGCAAAACCCTGGTTGAAGGTGGCCGCTTTCTTAATCTTGTTGACCAGCTCTTGGGGCATTGGTTCACCTGTTTCATAATGAACTAGGTAATTTTCAATAACTGGGTCGGTAGAAAGCCAACGCTCTAGCAATTGAGATTGAAACTCAACATAATCACGAACAGCACCATTAAGCGTTGGGTAACGCACTTCTGACGAAAAGTAGTGCAGGGCATGACCAAACTCGTGAAAGAAGGTGGTAGCATCATCCCAAGAAACTAGTACTGGCTCGCCAGGAGCAGGTTTCACAAAGTTAGAATTATTGGAGCCTAACACAGTTTTTTTACCGTCGAACGTAGCATGGCGACGGTAGGTAGTCGCCCAGGCTCCCGAACGCTTCCCGGTGCGGGCAAATGGGTCGAGATACCATAGGCCGATATGCTCTCCCGAGGTTTTATCGGTCACTTCCCACACTTTCACATCTTCGTGGAATACGGGTACTTCTCCGTCGGGCACTGGAGTGAAATCGTAATTAAACAGCTCACCTGCCACAAAAAACATGGCTTCCCGAAGCTTATCTAGCTGCAAATATTCTTTTACTTTGTCCGAATCCAGATCGTACTTTTGCTGACGAACCTTCTCGGCGTAGTGGCGGTAGTCCCAGGGTTTAATGGTAATATCATCACCTTGGGCATCGGCTACAGCTTGCATATCTTCCACTTCTTCGGCCACTCGGGCAATGGCAGCGAGCCACACGGCATTCATCAATTCCATTGCGTTTTCGGGGGTTTTAGCCATCCGATCCTGTAAACGCCACTCGGCGTAGTTGTCGTAGCCTAACAAACCGACCCGCTCTTTGCGAAGCTTCAAAATTTCTTCGATGATCTTATTATTATCGTGCTCATCGCCATTATCTCCTCTTGAATAGTAAGTACGCCACACTTTCTCCCGTAAGTCCCGCTCATCTGAATAAGTTAAAAAAGGATCCATTGATGAGCGAGTATTAGTTACCGCGTACATTCCCTCTTTATCTCGATCCGCTGCGGCTTTAGCGTAGGCATTAACTAGTGGCTCCGACAAGCCGCTGAGTTGATCTTCGGAAAGATAGGTTACGTAGCCTTCCTCGTCAGCTAGCACGTTATTGGAAAATTGGGTGTAAAGCTTGGAAAGCTCTTTATTAATCTCCGCGTAGCGTTTCTTCTTCTCTTCGTCTAATTCAGCCCCGTTCATCTGGAACTGCTTGTAGATCAATTCTACTAATCGCTGCTGATCGTCTTCCAGCGGAGTGCCGCCCAGCGGAGTTTGCTGAGTTTTTTCGTATACGGCTTTGATCCGCTTAAATAGCGCTTCGTTCTGAGAGATTTTTGAGGAATATTCGGATAGCTTAGGAGCCATCTCTTGCTGCACTTCCCGAAACTCGGGTGACGAACGGTTACTACTATAAATACCGTAGTAGGTAAACACTCGCCCCAATTCTTCGCCTGCCCGCTCCATCGCAACAATAGTGTTTTCAAAAGTGGGTTCTTCGGGGTTGTTGGCGATAGCATTAATTTCTTCTAGGCTCATTGCCATGCCCTGTTCCAGAGCAGGTTTTACTGCCTCAACAGTCATTTCATCGAAGGCAGGTACCCCACCGTAGGGTCCCGTCCACTCTTGCAAAAGCACATTAGTAGTGTCAGTTAAATAATTAGAATCCAATGTTATTTTTTTAGGGTGAAAACCGGATAGAAGGATTAGCGCGCATATACTGAGCGCAAAAATGCTAGTGTTGGGTAGTGTCATAGTTTCTTCTTCAGTTAGGTACTATGGAATAACGCAAATAACCGTATAAAGTGTTTCTGAACTCGCAGCAGAAAAGTAAACAAATGTGTTTGGGGTGTTCAAATCCAGTGCTTCGGATAATCTCAGAAAATTTTCTGAATCAATTGTTCAAACCTTAGAAAAAAAGGTGATGCCAAAACAGTCTTTCCAAGCAGTTGCCGCGTTTGAGCTTCATGTCAAAGAGGCAAATGAACTATTAGCGGACGGCTAGTCTTTGACGGTACGGAAAATCTCACCGAGCGTCCGCAAGGTCATTGGCCGGCATTCCGGGATTTACAGCGAAATAAATACAGTGGGCACCCACCGCGTGGAAAGAAAGGAACGCATACTGATATTACCTTGGTACTTTCAGACAAAACTACCTGGATTTATTACGTAAGCCGGTATTACAACGGCAAAAACAACCTATTGAGTAAAGAAAGAATATTTGTTGAGTATGCTATTGGGAAAATGAAGCGATATAGAATACTAAAAAATCGTTGTCGATTGAAGTGTAGCCATCTGAAAAACAAAAATACTTGGAATAGCGGCTGCACTCTGGAACTATTAACTCAGTCTAAAGTACTGATTAGCAGAGCCGAATAAGTCTAACAATTAATTTTGAAAAAGGGTTACCTTAATTTAAGATTACCCCTTTTTTTAAGCCGAATATAGATTATGCTAATTCCGAAGCGGTTTTCCGCCTTGCAGTAGCGACTGGATTCGCTCCAGCGTTTTCTTTTCTCCGGAAAGAGACAGGAATGCTTCCCGCTCCAAATCCAATAGGTACTGTTCTGATACCATTTGCGGGTACGATAGCTCGCCACCGCACATCACGTAGGCAATTTTTTCGGCAATCTTTTGATCGTGATCCGAGATGTAACGTCCCTGGCGCATACCGTAGATTCCCGCTAGGAAGAGCGCCATACCGCCTTTGCCCTGCACTTTGATGTCTTTGCGCTGAGTGGGTTGAGTATACCCCTGTTCAGCTAGTGATAAGGCCGCTTCTTTGGCATCGGCTAGCAAACGGGTTTTGTTCAAGGTAATGCGGTCGCGCTTACGTATATAGTTGAGATCAACCGCTTCGTGAGCCGAGGTAGATACTTTGGCGGTAGCAATGTTCATAAAAGCATTTTGCAGCGCGTTTAGCTCTACATCTCCGGCTTCAATACTGTCAGACACTCGCAAGGTCATTTCTTTGGTTCCACCTCCGGCGGGGATCAGTCCCACCCCTACTTCAACCAGACCCGTGTAGGTCTCGGCAGCAGCTTGTACGTGGTCAGCGTGTAGGGTAAGCTCACAGCCTCCCCCCAGTGCCATACCGTGGGGAGCCACTACCACCGGAATAGAAGAGTAGCGAGCCCGCATTATGGTGCGTTGGAACTGACGGATCATCATATCTACCTCATCAAACTCCTGCTCAATGGCGTACATAAACAGCATCGCCAGGTTCGCTCCGGCCGAGAAGTTCTGACCTTCGTTACCGATCACTACGCCTACGTAGTCTTTTTCAGCCATATCAATAGCACGATTGATAGCTTCCACCGGGTCATTACCTAGCGTATTCATTTTGGTGTGGAACTCCACGTTCAGAATGCCGTCGCCCAAATCGAGGATAGTAGCTCCATCACTACTCCACAGCACTTTGTTTTCCCGCAGCGTATCCAGCAACACAAACTCATCGGTACCCGGAATTACTTGGTAGGATTTGCTATCGATATCGTAGTACAGGCGTTTGCCGTTTTCGGCTTTGTAGAAGCTTTCCGCACCACTTTCCAGCATGTCGTACACCCACTGGTTGGGTTTGTAGCCCGCTTCTTCCATCTTCTCCAGGGTCTTCTTCACGCCCAGCATATCCCAGGTTTCAAAGGGGCCATACTCCCAACCAAAGCCAGCACACACTGCCTGATCGATACGGTAGAGTTCATCCGCAATTTCAGGGATACGATTAGAGCAGTACTTGAAAGTATCATAGAAATGAGCACGGTAAAATTCTCCGGATTTATCCTGAGCGGTTACCAAAATTTTCAGTCGCTCTTTGAGATCATCTTTGGGCTTCGCCATTTCCAGCGAAGGAAACCTGGCTTTGGTGCGATCACCGTATTCGTAGGTTTCTAGGTTCAATTCCTGAATAACCGATTTGCCTTTCTCGTCTTTAATCTTCTTGTAGTAGCCCTGCCCGGTCTTGTCGCCCAGCCATTTGCGGTCATACAGCTCTTTCATGATTCCCGGCAACTGGAACATATCGCGGGCTTCGTCCTGCTTTAGCACTCCGAATAAGTTATTAGCTACGTTCACGGTCGTATCCAGCCCCACCACATCCATCGTACGGAAGGTGGCTGATTTGGGTCGCCCAATAAGTGGCCCGGTCAAACTATCTACTTCGCCTACGGTTAGTCCTACCTTCTCGATGGTGTGCATGGTAGACAGAATGCTGTAGACCCCGATGCGGTTGGCGATGAAAGCCGGAGTGTCCTTACAAAGCACTGTTTCTTTACCTAGGTACAGGTCACCGTAGTGCATCAGAAAATCTACAATTTCCGGATCGGTTTTTTGCGACGGGATAATTTCCAATAGGCGCAGGTAACGGGGCGGGTTGAAGAAGTGGGTTCCGCAGAAGTGCTTCTGAAAATCTTCACTACGGCCTTCCAGCATCATATTAATCGGAATACCCGAAGTATTGGAAGTAATTAGCGTTCCCGGTTTGCGATGTTGCTCTACTTTATCAAACAGTTGCTGTTTAATATCCAACCGCTCCACAACTACCTCAATCACCCAATCGTAGTCAGCAATTTTGCTTAGGTCATCGTCAAAATTGCCCAACGTCACCCGGTCGGCAAATGACTTGTGGTAGAGCGGAGCAGGTTTAGATTTTACTGCTTTTTGGAAAGATTCGGTTACGATACGATTGCGTACCTGCGGACTTTCCAGCGTCAGTCCTTTCTTTTCTTCCTTCTCAGTCAGTTCACGCGGAACAATATCTAACAGTAGTGCTTCTACGCCAATATTGGCAAAATGACAAGCAATGCGGGAGCCCATCACTCCCGAACCGAGTACGGCTACCTTGGTAATGTTGTGTTTCTTCATGGTGTGGTGGTTACAACGGGTGGATTTATTTCTTCTTCTACGATTTTGTTGATCTTATCAATGACCTCAAAAAATGTGTTGATCTTATCCTCAGGAATAATTGCCCGAACAGCGTCATTGAAGTTAAGTACGGTTTTGCGCGATATTTCTTTCTTCTCTCGCCCTAGTTCCGTCAACATAATCCGTACCGAGCGACGGTCATTCAGATCAGGCTGCTTGATAATCAGCCCTCTCTCTTCCATATTCTTGAGCATCCGGGTCAGGCTGCGCGATTCTAACCCGATTAATGGAGCAATTTTGGTAGCGGGCGTTCCTTCTTTAGAATCAATATTGAGTAATACGTAGCCGATGGATGTAGTAAAGTCGTTCTTCAGTGCTTGCTGATTGTACATGCGATAAATCGCGTGCCAAGCTGTTTTGATGTTATAATCTACCGTCAGTTCTTTCTTCATAGCAAGCAAATATACTGAATTTTAGTAGGCATGCATACTAAAATTCACAATTTGTCTAGCCTATCATTGACGATGCTAACAGATTATTGTAGACTTGTATGCTATGCAATTACTATCGGTTGCTATTGAGAACTACGTGCGGGAGCACAGCATTTCAGAAACCCTTTTGCTAAGCGAGCTACGGCGAGAAACTTACTTAAAAGTACTGATGCCCCGAATGCTCTCTGGCCCGGTGCAGGGAAGTGTACTGGCAATGTTGGTACGCATGGTTCGCCCCCAGCGCATTTTAGAGATCGGCACATTCACCGGCTACTCAGCTATCTGGATGGCATCTGCTATGCCTAGCGGTAGTAAACTGATTACCCTGGACATTAATGAGGAATTGAGCGAGATGGTGCAGAAATACATTCGGCGGGCTAAATTGCAAGATGTTATTGAAACCAAAATTGGTCATGCGCTGGAGATCATTCCTACTTTAGAGGAACCCTTTGACCTGGTTTTTATTGATGCTGATAAAATCAATTATCTAAATTACTATGAGTTGGCATTAGAGAAGCTGTCTTCCGGTGGATTTATTATTGCCGATAATGTGTTGTGGCACGGAAAAGTAGTAGATTCTGGCAAAAAGGCTGATGCTAAAACGCAGGTGCTCAAAGATTTCAATGCTTTCGTTCAACAAGATTCTCGCGTAGAAAACGTTCTCCTACCAATACGCGATGGACTGATGGTCGCTCAAAAAAAATAGGGTATGAAAAACATAAGTATGCTGGGGTGCTTAGTGCTGTGCTTGGTCTTTTCTGCCCAGGCTGAATCGCCTCGGGCTGAATCGCCAAAGGTACCGGAAATCATTCATTTTGCTGATATGCGGTTGGAACTTACCGCCGATGCCCGTAAGAAAGTGCAGACCGACGTAGATGCCCTCACCCGCTACGAAAAATACTTCAACGCCAAAGTAGATCGTATCGATGCCTATTTTCCATTGATTGAGAAGATTCTGCGTGAAGAAAACGTACCCGAAGACATTAAGTATTTAGTAGTTCAAGAAAGTGCTCTGGTGGGCGATGCAGTTTCTAGTTCTAACGCCATTGGCTACTGGCAGTTTAAAGTTGCAGCAGCGGAGGAAGTGGGCTTGACTATCAACAGTGCCGTGGACGAGCGAATGAATATCATCACAGCTACTCGGGGTGCCGCTCGCTATTTTAAAAACAATAATGCCCTGTTCGACAATTGGCTACACGCCCTCATGGCCTACTACGAAGGCCCCGGCGGAGCCTTGAAAAAAGCGGACAAACGCTTCAATGGAAGAAAAGTGATGCGACTCGATGGAAAAGCTCACTGGTACGTACTGAAATACCTTTCACATAAAATTGCTTTTGAAAGTGCCGTAGGTCAAAATCCTAGCCCTCCAATTCAGCTTTTTGTATATCAAAATGGAGGTGGAAAAACCCTGCGGGAAATTGCCCAAGAATTTCGAGTGACCGAAGATGAGCTTCAACCCTACAACACCTGGCTAAAACAAAGAAAGGTTCCTCAAGATAAAGCTTACCCAGTTATTGTTCCTGATTTTAGCGGGCGTTTGCGAGAACCTCCGCTGGCAGATAACGCGGATAATCCGCCCTCAACAAAACCTGCGCCAGAGCAGACCGCGACCGCCTCGGTACTGGCTGGCGAAAAACTCAACTCCGAAGCTTTTCCCATGATAAAGACCCGTCGACTATTTGGGAAAGAGCAATTATTGGTCAACGGAATTCCGGCGGTCATTGCCAAAGAAGGTGAAGATGTGAAGCGACTCGCACAACGCACCGGAGTACCACCGAGCAAGATTATCAAATTCAATAACTTGGGCCATCCGCAGGCAGCTATTACGGCGGGGCAGCCGTATTATTTACGACCAAAACGTAACCGCGCCCCGGCTCACTACCACGTGGCCGAAGAAGGAGAAAATTGGTGGAATGTTTCCCAGCGATTTGGCATTAAGCTCAACAAGCTACTTAGAAACAACCGCTTGCGAAAAGAAGAACCGCTTCAATCTTACCAAGTGCTTTGGCTACGCTATATTCGTCCTACTACCATTGCAGCTGAGTTTCGCCGTCCGGATGGATCAACCAGTCAACCCCTGGCGTTAGCATCGGCTGCCAAAACAACCACTAAAAGTACCGTGGCCGACCCCAGATTAGCTACCACTGAAGTAGCTGATACACCAATAAGCGTGGATTCGTCTGCACAACCATCAGATTCTGATATTGCATCTGAACGAGCTTGGCGAAACGACCCAGCGCAAAATAATACCACTAAAGATATACAAAACGAGTCAGAAAATACTATTGCGTCCCATACCGTACGTCCTAAGGAAACGTTGTACAGCATTGCCCAACAGTACGATATTTCAGTGGCGGAACTAGCCGATCACAATCAGCTATCAATCTACGACTCTATTCAAGAAGGACAAAAGCTACTTCTTCCGACCTCAAGCAGTGAACCGACCGCAGTTAAAGAGTATCACGAAGTACAGACCGGGGAAACTATGTATCAGATTGCTCAGCAGTACCGTATTTCTATTCGAGAGCTAATGGAATGGAACCAAAAGGAAAGCTTTAATCTTAAAGCAGGTGAGCAATTGCGAGTTGCTCAACCTTAGCAATAAGTAGCGCCCTGTTCACCACTTGATTGTATTTTAGAATAAAACCTTACGTGTATTTAGTATTTAGTGAATCCTGCTTTTTATTTGGTAAATATCAACTGAACTTTACATTTAGGATGATAGTGGGTAGATCACAGAATGGCTTAGTAAATGATTAACTTGGTGTTGCTTATTGATGATAACGATACTGATAATTTTATCAGCCGACGAGTTATCGAACTTACTGCATTCGCTGAGCGCGTTGTAGTGAAAAGCTCGGGACAGCAAGCATTAGACTACCTCCAGGAAAATGCTCAGTCACCTGATGAAATCCCTGATCTGATTTTTTTGGATATTAACATGCCGATTATGGATGGGTTTATGTTTCTTTATGAGTTTGAAACACTACCGTCCGAGATTCAGCAAAAGCCCAAAGTGATTATTTTGTCTAGTTCTGAAGACCGAAGGGATGTAGATAAAATTATTACTAACCAAGCAGTGATAAAATACATCACTAAGCCACTCACCCAAAGTGATTTAGAAGTAATCAGCAATGAATTGTAGTGGCTTCAATAATCGGGGTCAAGCCCCATGCGCTGGGTAAGCTCTCGCAGTAGCGGATGTTTCTCACTTAAATAGTTGAGTTTTTCCGAAGGAGTGTAAGGACGACGATCCCGCTCTTCTTTTACCACCTTGGTCTTTACGTTGATCTGAGAATTACCTAAGCGACGGCGCAAACGCTGTAATAATTCAGCCCGCACCCCATCAAACTGATCTTCTTGAATGGGACTAATAAATGTGAGCGGAATAGTCACCCCATCGCCTTCCAGATTAATAGGTTGGTTAAGTAGTACGTATTCAATCTCTTTACCTTCGGCTCGCCGTTCCTCAATAAACTCCTTCCACACTTCTTCTAGCTTAGTTAGAGAAACCGGCTGATCGGTTTTTTCTTCTAACACTGCTGTATCTACAGTATTGTCTAATTCAGCTACCTCAGCGGCTTTGGTAGCGTGACCGTTTCCGTTGGATGATGGTTGAGGCGGAGCCTGCCCTAATTTTGGAATTCGAATGGTGCTCTGTAAGCGAGGCGCTGCTCCGAGACTCATGGGCGTAGCTCCTCTTCCGCCTGATGTTGGAGGCTGATCGGAACTTTGGTCATTGGATGTGCTTACTTCTGAGGCATCAGACTGAGGTGTGGCTGCTTTTTTTTTATCACCTGCCGGGGCCGGTTTTTGTTGGGCTAACTGGACTGCTGACTCAATGTAAGCCATTTTAATAAGCGACAACTCCACGTGTAATCGCTGATTTTTGCTGTTCTTATATTGCAAATCGCACTGTCCAGCCAAGTTCATAGCCGTAAGTAAAAATGAGAGCGGAGCTTGCTCTGCCTGCTGCTGGTAGCGATTTTGCACCGTGTCTGATACTTGTAGTAGCGGTAAAGTGGCTGAGTCTTTGCAAACCAACACATTACGCAGGTGCTCATTCAAGCCTACTATGAAATTATGCCCATCAAAACCCTGACGGAGAATATCGTCCAGGATTAGCAGCACCTGAGGTAACTTCTGCTCTAGCAGTAAGTCTACTATTTGAAAATAGTAATCATAATCCAGCACATGCAGATTCTGAATAGTTTCCCGATACGTTACCCGGCGATCAGCCGAAAAGGTAACAATCAGATCAAAAATAGAAAGCGCGTCGCGCAAGGCACCATCGGCCTTTTGAGCAATCAGGTTTAAAGCTTCTTCTTCGGCCTCTATTCCTTCCCGCTCGGCAATCTTCTGCAAGTGCCGCATCATACTGTCTATCTGAATCCGGTTAAAATCGTAAATCTGGCAGCGCGACAGAATGGTAGGAATAACCTTGTGCTTCTCGGTAGTTGCTAGAATAAAAATGGCGTAAGGCGGTGGTTCCTCCAGCGTTTTCAAAAAAGCATTAAATGCCTGATTCGATAGCATGTGTACCTCATCAATAATGTACACCTTAAATTTTCCTTGCTGAGGTGGGTAGCGCACTTGGTCAATCAGGTTCCGAATGTCTTCCACTGAGTTGTTAGAAGCTGCATCCAGTTCGTAAATATTGAGGGCGTTGGTGGAAGATTCTTCGTCGAAGCCGTTGATTTTTCGAGCCACAATACGAGCACAAGTGGTTTTTCCCACTCCTCGCGGACCGCAAAACAGCAGGGCTTGCGCCAGATGATTCTGGTCAATCGCATTTTGCAGGGTAGTAGTGATATGCTCCTGTCCGACAACTTGTTCAAAACCGGTCGGGCGATATTTTCGGGCCGAAACAACGAATTTTTCCATCTACGCAATTTATAAATTCTTCAAACGGATTGAAACGAAGTGGGTACTTTAAAAAAGTGATGAAATTCCAAAAACAGAAACAAGGATCTAGCAATCAATGTGTTAAATTTATTCGGAACAAATCTATCACTGGTTCTTCTGTGGTTTGTTAGCTCGCTTATTATCTGACTAAAAACAAAAGGGCTTCCCACATCCACGAACTTTTCAGTACTTTCGTAATTGTAATCCTACTAAATCATTGCACTTTATACACTTCTTTTTTTAGATGGCTCAACCAACTATTGCATTAATCCGGGAAGATAAGGTTCCGGTAGACCATCGGGTTCCGCTAACGCCCGATCAAGCTGTACAAGTTCAAGAAAAATTTGGTACCGAAGTACTTTGCCAGAGTAGCACATTACGCTGTTTTCCTGATGAAGAATACCGCCAAACAAATATTCCAGTGGTAGACTCCGTACAATCAGCCGATATTCTGATGGGAGTGAAAGAGGTACCCATTGACCAACTGATTGCTGGAAAAAGCTATCTATTCTTCTCTCATACTATTAAAAAACAAGCCTACAATCGGGATTTACTGCGGGCTATTCTGGAGAAAAATATTCGCCTGATCGACTACGAGCGACTCACCAATCAGAAAAACCAGCGGGTAGTGGCTTTCGGCCGATTTGCCGGCATTGTGGGAGCATACAACGGTTTATACACTTTTGGAAAAAAGTTTGGTTTGTACGACATCCGGCGAGCCAAAGATTGCTTTGACCTGGCTGACTTACGGACGGAATACGCAAAGATTAAATTACCCGCTATCAAAATTGCTATTACCGGTACCGGACGAGTTGCTCAGGGAGCTACGGAAGTGCTTAATGAGGTAGGCATTCGTCAGGTAGATGCTACTGGCTATCTGAAGCAGGATTATCAGGAACCAGTATATACCCAGCTAGAAGTAACTCAGTATAATCGTAAAAAAGACGGCAAACCATTTCGTAAGCAGGAGTTCTACGATTATCCTGAGCAGTTTGTGCCCGGATTTTTACCCTTCGCTCACCAAACTGATCTGTTGATTGCCGGAGCCTACTGGGACTCCAACTCACCCGTGCTATTTTATCGGGATGAAATGCTGAAAGAGGACTTTAAGATCAAAGTGATTGCCGACATTACCTGCGATATTGAAGGTTCTATCCCTTCCACCAAACAACCTTCTACCATTGATAATCCAATCTATGATTATGATGCTCGGAACGATCAGGTAGTTGATCCTTATCAGCCTCAGAATACCGTTTCCGTGATGGCGGTTGATAATTTACCCTCGGAATTACCCCGCGATGCCTCTCATGCTTTCGGTGAAGCATTAATAGCGCAGGTCTTACCCAATTTGCTTGGGAGTGACGAAGGTGGAATGATTGCCCGAGCTACCATTACGAAGAATGGTAAGCTAACCGAACCCTATCGCTATCTGCAAGATTTTGTAGATGGGAAGGAGTAAAAAAGCCAGCGACTAGGCTGGCTTATATACAAATGGTAATTCTATCGCGATGACTCTAATTGGTCTAACCTTTCTTTAATTTTGCTGATCTCCTCTTTAGCATTTCAAACATTAGTTAAAAATAAATTGATTGACTTTATCTCTTCTTGCTGATTTAGAAGTATTTCTTTGATACTGTTGAAAGAGCTATGTTGACTGAATACAATCTCCTTAAAATTCTTCATCACGCTAGTAAGGTTATCTATCTTTTCTGCGACAACTTCGTTGTATTTTTGTTGTTTGCTTTCATTCCGATCCATTCGCTCAATTATCTGATCTTGTCTTTTCAGACTTTCAGCTAATAGCTCTACAACTCTGTCCTCATTCTTCATATAGGTAAGTTTTTTCTCAATTAGTTATACGATAATACCACGAGAATGTTGACAGGGGTACAATCAAGAAAAGTTACCCATTCATAGAAATCAAGAACTCTTCGTTGTTCTGAGTTCCTTTCATTCGAGATAGTAAGAACTCAATGGCTTCGTTGGAAGTCATGTCAGACATAAGCTTCCGCAAAATCCAAACCCGCGATAGCTCTTCTTTATCCATCAGCAGATCTTCACGACGCGTACCCGAAGCCGGAACATCAATTGCCGGGTAGATTCGCTTATTAGAAAGCTTACGATCTAGCTGTAGCTCCATATTACCCGTTCCTTTAAACTCCTCGAAGATCACTTCGTCCATTTTAGAACCGGTTTCAATCAGTGCCGTAGCAATGATGGTAAGGGAACCGCCGTTTTCTACGTTTCGAGCCGCTCCGAAGAATCGCTTCGGTTTGTGCAGTGCGTTGGCATCTACCCCACCCGACAAAATTTTACCAGAAGATGGTACCGTAGTATTGTACGCTCGGGCGAGACGAGTAATAGAATCGAGCAAAATCACTACATCATGACCGGATTCTACCATACGCTTGGCTTTCTCTAGTACAATACTAGCCACTTTCACATGCTTTTCTGCTTGCTCATCGAAGGTTGAGGCAACTACTTCCGCTTTCACGGATCGGGCCATGTCGGTTACCTCTTCCGGGCGTTCATCAATCAGTAGAATAATGAGATATACTTCCGGATGATTTTCGGCAATGGCGTTCGCTATTTCTTTCAACAGTACCGTTTTACCTGATTTCGGCTGCGAAACAATCATACCCCGTTGCCCTTTTCCAATAGGAGCGAATAGATCCAAAATTCGGGTAGAGTAATGCCCCGATTTGGTAGATAAGTTCAGGCGCTGTTCGGGAAAAAGTGGGGTAAGGTACTCAAACGGAACCCGATCACGAATATCTTCGGTAGTTTTTCCGTTAACGGATGACACCCTCAGTAGCGCAAAGTATTTTTCGCCTTCTTTGGGCGGACGAATTTGCCCGTGTACAGTGTCTCCGGTTTTCAGCCCAAATAATTTAATCTGGGAAGGTGACACATAAATATCGTCGGGGCTGGCCAAATAGTGATAATCCGATGAACGCAGAAAGCCGTAGCCATCTTGCATAATCTCCAGCACCCCTTCGTTCTCAATAGCCCCGTCAAATTCTTTGATCGGCACCATCTGGTTTTGCTTTTTGTCGTCGTTTCGCTTTTTATCGCGGTTACCATCCCGCTGATCGCGGGAATTTCTTGAGTCGCGGTTATCACGACCTTTTCGCGAGTCGCCGTTAGATCGATCGTTATTATCATTTGAACGATCCTGCTTGTTTCGCTCGTCTTTTACTTTGTTTTCGGGAGGGTCTTTAGTTTCTCCTACTTCCTCCATTTCAATATCAAAAGATTCTAGCAGGTCGTTCGTGCTACTGGGCGCATCCGTGCTACCACTACCACTATCTTCGGTTTCGGTTACGTTTACCCGCTTACGCTTACGCTGAAACGCTTCACTTTCTTTCGGCGGTTTTTGCTGATTGCTACTATCCTCTTTAGGCTCTTTTTCGGTGTTTTGGTCTGATTCAGCCGTTGCACTCTTTGCTTTTTTAGGGCGCCGCCGTTTGGGTTTACTCTCTGGTTTGGGTGAAGCAGCACTCTCAGTATCAGCGTCTTTGCTGGGAGAAGTAGCATCTGACTCTTCATTTGCCCTTTCCTTTTTTTGCGGAAGCTGGTCTTCTGGCAGAATAGCCTGCTGGTCCAGAATTTTGTAGATAAGATCTTTTTTGTTGAGTTTCTTGTAATTGGACAATCCCATCTGCTCGGCTATTTCCCGCAACTCGGAGAGCAAGCGAACCTGTAATTCATCAATGTTGTACATAAATTGGAATGCGTAATACTAAAAATTTGGAAATTCAGCAGTGAAGCCGAAGGATAAGGACATTAAATAAATGGATATTATAGGATAATGCAGCGCACTGAATTTGGAGTGGAATGCAAAGACGCTTTGCTTCTCCTGGTTTGCTAGTGCAAGTATAGACCATCGGTTGCTATTTGTCAAGCAATTATCCGTGAATTTTATCCATACCTTCCGACTTAATTCACCTCCGCCCTTTTCTTTTCTAAAGCATTTTTTCGTACTTCGTTTCTTTCTAAAATTTTGAAAGAACATGTTAGCTATCGCAACCATTGCCAATAACGAAGCAGCTACCGTACAAGGTCTGATAAAACGGGGCCTAGCCAATGCTCAACACTTAGTTGATCAGGTAGTAAAACTAAACCAATCGCGAAAAGAAACCCAAGCCAAGCTAGACGAAACGCTGGCAGCATCTAACAATCTGTCGCGACAGATCGGCCAGCTTATGAAAGAAGAAAAGCGCGAGGAAGCTGAAGCTGTAAAGTTAAAAACCGCTGAGCTAAAGAATAGTTCCAAAACGCTGACTGAAACCCTACGCAGATACGAGGAGCAACTGCAGCAAGCACTCTACAATATTCCTAACCTTCCTCACGAGAGTGTGCCGGAAGGAATGCGGGCCGAAGATAACGAAGTGGTGCTGGAAAGTGGCGAACTTCCAACCCTACCAGAGGGGGCACTACCGCACTGGGAGCTCATTGAGAAGTACAATATCATTGATTTTGCCTTAGGCAATAAAATTTCTGGGGCGGGTTTTCCGGTTTATAAGGGAAAAGGAGCCCAACTGCAACGGGCATTGGTTAATTTCTTTTTGGATAAGGCGCGAGAAGCAGGTTATTTAGAAGTGCAACCTCCACTACTAATTAACGAAGATTCCGGCTACGGAACCGGACAGTTACCCGACAAGGAGGGACAAATGTACGAGGTGGTAGATCAAAAGCTATTCCTGATTCCTACATCGGAAGTGCCTATCACGAATATGTACCGGGACATAATTTTACGAGAAGCAGATTTGCCGATGAAAAATACCGGATATACTCCTTGTTTTCGGCGCGAGGCTGGCTCGTGGGGAGCACACGTTCGGGGGCTGAACCGTCTTCATCAGTTTGATAAAGTAGAGATTGTGCAAGTTAGTCATCCCGCACAATCGTATCAAGCCTTAGAAGAAATGTTACTACACGCTCGTCAGTTACTGGATCAATTAGAACTTCCTTACCGGGTGCTAAAACTTTGTGCGGGCGATATGGGCTTCACCGCCGCGCTCACTTATGATTTGGAAGTCTATTCGGCTGCTCAGCAAAAATGGCTCGAAGTAAGTTCGGTAAGTAATTTAGAGACGTACCAAGCCAACCGTCTCAAACTTCGTTATAAAGATGAAAACAATAAAACCCAGATGCTGCATACCCTCAACGGGAGTGCACTAGCACTTCCCCGGATTGTAGCGGCTATTTTAGAAAACAATCAATCTGCTGACGGGGTTAAAGTGCCAGAGGTGCTTGTCCCCTACACCGGATTTGATACTATTAGCTAACAACCAAAACCAAATTACCGTTTTGCCATGAAGATTGTCCTATACGTAATAGGTAGTTTATTCGTGGTAGCTACGTTATTACCTCTCATAAAGCACGACCATTGGGCAGTAAGAGGGTTTGATTTTCCGCACGTTCAGATTACCATTGTGAATCTCCTGCTATTTCTGAGTCTGGTTATTTTTTTTCCGGTGCAGGGTTGGTTTAACATTTTGTTTATTCTCACGCAAATTGGGTGTCTGATATACCAGGCGTTTATTATCTACCCGTATACTCCGGCAGCCGGATCGCAGGTGAAGCAAACCCAACAGCACATCGGTGACAATGCTATTGGCTTGATGGTGACCAATGTTTTAATGTATAATCGGAATATTGAAGAGTGTTTGGAGCGAATCAGGTCGGTTGACCCCGATGTGCTACTAATGGTTGAAACTGACGAATGGTGGAAAACGAAAATGGCACCCATCCGGCAAAAATATAATCACTATTTGGAGTATCCGTTGGAAAACACCTACGGCATGTTGCTGTACGCTAAATTCAAGTTAGAAGATTTCGATATTAGATTCTTAGTTAAACCCGATATCCCATCATTCCACGGCAAAGTAATTCTACCTTCAGGCCAGCCGATAAACCTCCATTGCTTACACCCTGAACCCCCCAGCCCCACCGAAAGCGAAACTTCTACTGAGCGCGATGCTGAGTTACTTATTTTAGGTAGAAATATTATCAAGGCCGACGAGCCTACGCTGGTGGCCGGAGATTTGAACGATGTAGCTTGGTCGTACTCTACCCGTTTGTTTATTAGAATCAGCGGGTTGCTCGACCCGAGAATGGGGCGAGGCTTTTATAGCACCTTTCACGCAAAGTACCCGCTTATGCGGTGGCCACTAGATCATGTTTTTATTTCTAACCATTTCAAGTTGGTAGAGCTAAAACGGCTACCTTCCTACGGGTCTGATCATTTACCTATTTACATTAGGGTAAACTATGAGGCCACCGCTCAATACGAGCAAGAGAAGTCTAAGACCGATCAGCTAGGTCGGGAATTGGCGAAAGAGAAGATCGAGAAAATCAGGAGCTGATAATTTCTTGGAGTTGCGTGAGCGTATTGTGGCAAATATTAGTAACTTTTTCAGTGCAACTATTCAACGATACCTCCTTAGCTGTTTCTTTTTTTAGTATATCGCGCGCCTCAGCAAAAGCATCAGAAAGTGCCTGAAGGGACAATACGTGGCAGGTTGTTTTGTGCTTATG
Organism: Tunicatimonas pelagia; assembly: GCF_030506325.1. Classification (NCBI taxonomy): domain Bacteria; kingdom Pseudomonadati; phylum Bacteroidota; class Cytophagia; order Cytophagales; family Catalimonadaceae; genus Tunicatimonas; species Tunicatimonas pelagia. The sequence continues at coordinate 3,038,872 of NZ_CP120683.1, forward strand.
ATGAAGCTCTGCAATACCTGTTAAGTTTCTTTGCTCAGCCAAACGGGCAAAATCATGGGGAATATCCCGCATATAATCGGAATAGATAACTACCAGTTGTTTCTTAAAATCCCGATCATTTTCAGCAACCTTGGATAGCTGATGGTCTACCGTATTACGATACAGTGAATGTTCTGACATAGCGACATAAAGTAAAGCGACATAGAATAAAGATATTGATAGATAAAACTATCAGGCCACCTTTTTTGGTAACTTCTCTTGTTGCTTAGTAAACCCTCGGCGCTGCATGTCACCCCAACTTTTCTTTCCAACTAAAAGATCTAGATTTCCCTTTAATGAATTAACCAAAATAATAGGGTGATAAAATATAGGTTCCAGCAGAGCAGTCAGAATAAGCTTGGCCATATCTGACGTATGTTGGTACTTATGATAAGAGTATTCTTCGGCTACTAATGCAATTAAGGACAACAGTACTGAGAAGAAATATATTATAATTAAAAAGAATAAAAAATTAGTCCAATCTAGCTGACCTACTATTGCTAACGTTAGAAAGTAAGCCAAGCCAATACTCTCAACAAATGGAGCTAAAAACTCAAAGCACAACCAATAAGGGTAGCTCAACCAGCCCATCAGTTTATATTTAGGATTAAGTAGTAGCCCTCGGTGTTTGATTAAGGTTTCGGCAGTGCCCCGTGCCCAGCGGTTACGTTGCCGACTAAGTTGGGCTATATTTCCCGGGGCCTCAGTCCAGCACAGTGGGTCGGGTATATAGATTACTTTGTAAGGTAGGTTGTTTTCATGCATGTATCGGCGCATTCGTATCGTTAGCTCCATATCTTCGCCTACCGTATTGGTGTAGTACCCCCCGGCTTTTACCACAATTTCTCGATCAAACAGACCAAAAGCTCCCGAAATGATTAATAGACCATTCAACCGACTCCACCCCAAGCGGCTGAGAAGAAATACCCGAATATATTCCAACGCTTGAAACCGAGCCAACCAACCTTTGGGCAATTGTATTTTAACCAAACTTCCGTCTTCAATTGTGCAAGAATTGGCAATACGGATCATACTACCCGTGGCAATCACTCGCTTAGAGTCCTGCAAAAAGGGCTTTACCATTTTGAGTAGAGCATTCGGGGCAATAATAGAGTCAGCATCCATAGTGGCTACCAGTTTACCCTCGGCATGGTTCAATCCGGCATTTAATGCATCAGCCTTGCCACCATTCGTCTTATCAATTACCGTGAGCCGGCCAAAAACTTTTTGGCGCGACTTGTACAAGCAACGTACCTTCTTGGTAGATAACTCATAATTACTTTCCAGGTGGGTTGGCACTAGTTGAAAGTACTCTATCATTTTACGCAACGACTCATCGGTGCTACCGTCATTTACTACAATTACTTCGTAGTTATTGTACTGTAGGGATAAGAGCGAACGTACGCTATCGATAATGGTTTGCCCTTCATTGTACATTGGCACCACTAACGAAATTTTCGGAATAAGAGGAGAAGACAGTAGGGCTTGTGGATCATCCAGGCGACTGCCTTTAAGGTATTTTCTGATTTCCGTTAAACCAACAATAGAAAGGAAAATAGAGAAGCCGGCCAGGATTAGCCCGTAGATCAAGATCAGGTTCTCAGCAATGTACGTAATACTATCGATAGCAATTTCTTTCATAACAATCTGCTTGTGATGTTGGAGCGATAATTACAATGATTCTGCGTTAGATTGAAGCTGGGCTACTGCCTTAGAAGTAGCTCTTCTTACCCAGTAATTAGGGTGCTGGTGAAGATGACTCAAACTAGTAGCCTGTTGCTGATTTCCCAACTGGCTTATCACTTGCAGGCTAGCCAACTGAACGTCGGTATCTTCGTGCTGAGCCAAATTCATAAGCGTAGGTATAGCTTCCGAAAGCTGGAGCTGCCCTACTGTCTTGATGGCTTCGGCAGTAATCAATGGAGAGGAACTACCAAGTTGATGCAGCACGGCTTTACCTGCCGAATGCTGTTGAAACTCCGCAATCATACGGAGGGCAAATAGCACAATGCTTTCATTTTCAGAAGTAAGCCACCGGCTAAAGTTAGGAAGTTGGTGCCTTTCAATACTGCGTAAGTAATGATGTAAGCGGATTTGTAGCCATTCACTTAATGGGGTATTTAGGCTACTCAAGAATGCCAAATTAGGGGATGAGTCTAGCTTAGCCAGTGCTAAAATAACCTCTTGAGCCATGTGTGACGTATCGGCTGGATTTAGAGATTCTATCTCTTTTTTCACCTCCGGACGATCTACCTGTAGCGCACTAATTTCGTGTAAGCCTTGGGCTCGCACGCTAAATTTCCGTTCTCGCAGTTTTTTTAATGAGTACTCTGGTAGCTCCAAAGCATGAGCCAAGCGGAGAAGCTGGTTTTGAGCTGAACCACTGAGACTCTTCTTAAGGTTAAGAATAATATCGGTCAGGATTTGCTGATCAATGTATTTATTTTGTTTTTGTTCTCGCTGGAATAGTTGTAAGGCTACTTCTAAAAAATTAGTTGAAGCATTTTCTGCTTGCGCTTCGACTAGAGCATCGTACAGCAAATACTGATAGCGGAACTGTAGATCGCTTCTTTTCTTTTCTTTAGCTACCGAAATAGTGCGACGGACATACAGGATTATCACTAGGATGAGGCAAACAGATACAAGAAAAGCAGCGATGCCCAGCAGCAATCCATGAGCGGATAGTAATGTTTCTAGTTGAATGGCGACTATCATAATTAAAATCTTTTCTCTAACCCAAACTCAAGTCCCCAACGGTTTACCTGACGAAGCTCAACATACTCTTCCCACTGATACTCAGCCATTAAACGTACCAGTAGCGTGCGTTGCCAAAAAGCATGTTTATAATCAATGCCCAACCTTTGCGTATTCACCCGTAGTATTTCGGGTAAGCTCACTACTTGTATCGGAGCATTGCCGTAGTTGGCATACAAGCTAAAGTACTGATCGCTATGCCGAATGTATCTCCGGTAAGTGAAAGCTCCGGCGGCGTTGCTAGCCTCTTGTATGTTCGTTAGAAAACCCCGAGCAGAAATCCAGTGAGAACCGGCGTAATGACCTAGTTGAGCAGTGTAAATACGTACAGTAGCCGGTTCAAAATATAACATTCGCATTCCACCCGATATTTCGGTACTCGCACCAACTCCTTGAAAAATTTCACCTCCCCAGCGCAAATTGGGAAATACCGTTCGATCCGATATTCCGAAATTGAGGTAGGCGTAAGTACGAGAAGCAATTTTAGGGTAAAAGTCTAACTCCGCTTGCTGACCAATTTGATCAAACATACGAGCGCGACTCACCCGCGCGATGACTGGCCCGAGTTTAGTGCGGCGTTCATATTCTAAGCTGCCAATATGCCAAGGGGTAAAAATCTCATCAAAGTTCGCGTAGTAGTAGCTAGCCCGAATCGCATTTTTAGCATTTTGAGGACGAAGTTCATGCAGCAAACTGTCGGCTTGTGGCGAAGGGAGCATGTCTTCCAGCAGTATTATCCCTTCTTCGGTTCGTCCTAGTTGAGCCAGTGTCTGTGCTTTGAGTAATGTGAGTACTGTATCGCCAGGATAACTGCTTAATCCTTGGTTAAATATAGTAAGGGCATCGGCCCAAGCAGCATCCCACATTTCTACTCGTCCGGCTCCACGATAAACTTCTACCGTAGGGTACTGCTTCAAAATTACTTGATAAGCAGCGCGCGCCTGTTCAAATTCCCGTTCCCAACTATAGATTGAGCATAGCAGAAGGTGAGCATCGTACCGCTCAGGGTGGTTGGCCAGCAACACCCGTAGATTGGCTACTGCTGAATCATATTGCTGAGCATAGGCTTGAGACCGGGCAGTAGTGTACAAACTATCAGCATTCATTGATTGACTGAAGAGCTGCCCCGAGGTAACTAGCGTAATTAAAGAAATTAGGGTGATATGTATATTAACGTTTTTCATAAAACTACGGGTATTATCTGCTTTACCTGATCGACCAAGCCTTGCAAATTGAAGGGCTTAGCCAAATAGTAGTTGGCTCCGAGATCATAAGCTTCCGCTTCAGCTTGGGGGGTATCCATAGCTGACAAGGCGATGATGAACGGATCGTAATCCAGTTCCAACCTCACGTAACTAATCACTTCCAATCCAGAGGCAAAAGGCATAAGAATATCGGTAATAATCACGGAAGGCTTTTCTTCCTGAATTACTCGCTTGGCTCGTTTGCCATCGTAAGCATGAAATATTTGGGAGAACCCTTCGCCTTTCAGCTTGAAAGCAATCATATTTAGTAGAGCTTCATCATCTTCAGCGATTAGTATTTTAGCAGTATCCATGAGCGGGTAATTATGGTCGAAATGATACTTGAAATGAATAAACCTGTTGGTTGACGATTAGTGAGACAAAATACAGCGACGGTTCATTGTTGGAGGGAAGCACCGGAATCTCGTAGAACCCTGCTTCCATATTGGCGTGATGGGTAGCATTAACTACTTTTCCCTGAACATCTGTCACTTGCATCACTACCTGATTATTGGGTTTACTAAAATGAACTAGCAAATCAGCTCCTTTACGAACAAGTGCCGTATTAATTTTTCGGGTTGATTGAGTGATTTTATAAGAGGTATGGGAATAGTCAGCAAACGAAGCATCAGATGACGACGATTTCGCAGTATTTTTTACCCCCGACTTTATAAGTAAGGCTAGCGCCGGCGGAGAATTAGCTAATAATGCTTCTGCATTAGCGCATCCCATAACGACAGCAAAGTAAGTTATTAGCAATATTTTATATGCTTTTAGCATAGTACAAAATAAAATAAGTTATGTATCATATAAAAATAATATAATCAAGTTGTGTGCTAATGTAATAAATCGCTGGAGAAGTAAGATTATGAGGGGGAGAAGTGAGTAGATTTGTACCAGTGAGGGAATTAATTCCTATTTTTGGAATTAAATCAGGTAGTAGCTATGCGAATCATCGGAGAAATTCCCCATACTCAGTGTAAAATCACCATCTTTCACTGGAACGGCAAATACTTAATCAAACTAGAACGAGGCTGGATTGAACAGACCTATAAAGTGCCCGAATTGGAGATTAGCGGACAGGAAGATATTCAGAAAATAGTGCAGAGCAATTTTCTCACTAAGGCCTTAGAGCAATTTGAAGCGATGGAGGCCAACTTGTTTGAGGCAATAGAAAACCTGGACAGCAGTCCACTTTAGTACCGCTCAAGTACCACAAATGAATAAGGGTAGGGATTCTTTTCGTCGGCTTCGTGGTCTTCCCGTTTTACTTCCTGCCAAATACTGGAATCAATTTCTGGGAAGAAGGTATCGCCTTCAAATTCACCGTGAATTTCGGTAAGGTAGATACGATCGGCTACGTCTAAGGCGAGTTTATAAATTTGGGCACCACCAAGTATAAACATCTCTCGCTGACCATTTTGCTCACCTATAGCTAGGGCTTCATCTAAACTATGAGTTACCAGGCAATTCTCCCGATAAAAATCATCTTGCCGGGTGATAATAATGTTGAGTCTACCGGGTAGTGGTTTATCTACTGACTGATAGGTCTTTCGCCCCATTGTTACAAAGTGGCCGCTGGTGGTTTCTTTGAAGTATTTTAAATCGGCGGGCATATGCCACACCAAGTCATTGTCTTTACCGATCACATGATTATCAGATCGGGCTACCATTATCGATTTAATCATAACGCTGTTCCTCGTAAAAATTCGTCAATCATCATTCGTCTTTTTCCTTCTAGTTGAAGCTCCTCTATCGCCAACCAGCCATCCTGTGCCCGCATGTGCAAGTACGATTTATTATCTGTAGCAAAATCGCCGGGAGCTTGGTCAGTTTCTGCTAAATCGGTATGATTTAGCAGGAATACCTTACAGTTCTTTTTCTCTCCACCGGCCAAGGTGAGTTCCGTCCAGGCTGCCGGATAAGGAGAAAGCCCTCGCACAAAGTTACGAATCTGTTCGGCAGATTGATTCCAATCAATTTTGCAGGTTTCCCGATGAATCTTGGGAGCAGGTTTTAGGTCTGAAATATCTTCTTGTGGAGTAAGGGCATAATTATTTTGGCTAATCGCCTTTACTGTTCTCAATACCAGCTTGGCACCTTTTTTCATCAAACGTTCATACAGCGTCCCAGCCGTATCGTCGGCGTAAATTGGCTCTTTGTCTTGGAAGAGAATATTACCCGTATCAATCTCATGACGGATCATAAAGGTGGTTACGCCTGTTTCGGTTTCACCATTGATAATTGCCCAATTAATTGGGGCCGCTCCCCGATACTGCGGCAAATACGATGCATGGAGATTGAAAGTGCCTTGAGTTGGCATATTCCAAACAACCTCAGGCAGCATTCGGAAAGCAACTACTACCTGTAGATCAGCTTCGTAGCTTTTTAATTCTTCTAAAAAATCAGGGTTTTTCAAGTTCGTAGGTTGCAGCACCGGAATATCTTGCGTAAGGGCATACTGCTTAACGGGGGAATAAGCAATTTTCCTCCCTCGCCCCTTCGGTTTATCGGGTGCCGTAATTACTGCTACCACTTCAATCGGATCGCCGAGCGTCGGATCGCCGAACGACTGATTTTCCACTAAAATTTGCAGCGATGAAACCGCAAACTCCGGTGTGCCCATAAAAATAATTCGAGTTTGGTGCATAATATTACAAAACTAGCTCCTCAAATGAAGATATACTTTCACAGTCGTACAGGCTTTCGCTATTTCCCACCCGATCAATCAGTATAGACCTCAATCCCAAAGACTGTCCATACTTTATTTCCTCTTCAAGATTATCTCCAATCACGACCAAATTGTTTTCTGCATCTTCCGTTTGGTTTTTTAGCTGCTGCATAACAACCAGCTTCCCATCTGGAACATTATCCAACGGGTCGTTGATGCAGATTTCAGCAAAATCATCTTTGATGCCTAAACTATTAATCTTAAGATTTTGGAAAGCAGTAATTCCACTGGTTAAAAGAACTCTACGAACCTTCATTCTTTGGACAAAGGTATAGTCTTCAAATGGCAAAACATCAAGCTTTACATCTAATTTGGTACGTTCTAATTCCAAGCGAAGTACCGACTTGTCAAGACTGTATTTGTCAATGAAATTATTTGTAGAAAGAAAAAAAAAGTCTTTCTGAGCTTCTTGCTGACTGATAGGCGAAATTTGCTGAGCAAATACGCTAAAGAGGTGTCCTATATCCTGAAAACGGATGGTACGGGGATCAAATATAGTATGATCTAGATCAATGATTAATGTTTTCATAAGTGCTCAGTCAACGCTTTACTCAAAGTCCTCGTACAGCAAATACTTTTTCCGCATTTCTTTGTACTCCGAAAGCTCAGGTTCCCAGCTTTGCTCAATTTCTTTTAGGCTTTTGCCTGCTTCTATTTGCTTTTGTAGGGTTTTGTTTCCGGCGAGTAATGCAAAGGCATCGGAGCGATCAATGAATTCTTCGTTGGACATGCCGTGGGCTTGGGCTTGCTGATAATAATCCATTAGAAACTTTAGGGTAAAGTCTTCTAAGAGAGGAATTTCTCGCAGATCAACCCCGTAACAAAGTTCACCCCGATGTTTGGTGTCAAAAGCGACTCCGGGAATATCCTGGGGAGTAAATTGAATAGAATCAAACGAAGGATATTCGGTTAGAATGCTCTGCTGGATAGCTCGATTGGGGTTTCCGAGCACCTGAAAAGGAAACTCAGTGCCCCGTCCCAAACTGAAACTTGTAGCTTCAAACAAGCAAAGTGATGGATAAAGATTGATCGCTTGATCGTTAGGTAAATTAGGCGAGGGGCGCACAGGCAGTGCATAACGATCGGCGTGAGTATAATTTTTTACCGGAATAACTTCTACATCGCACTGCAAGCTATCGGTAAGCCAGCCTTCGCCGTTAATCATTTTCGCTAGCTCTCCTACCGTGAGGCCATGAACAATAGGAATAGGGTGCATTCCTAAAAAAGACTTCTGTTCGGGTTCACGAACCGGCCCCCCAATGTAAAAGCCATTGGGATTGGGGCGATCCAAAATCACCATACGTTTATCTTCTTCGGCACAGGTTTCCATTACGTAGTGCATGGTGCTGATGTAGGTGTAGAACCGCGCGCCCACGTCTTGAATATCAAAAATCACGACATCAATATTTTGCAACTGTGCCGCTGTGGGCTTGCGGTTTTTTCCGTAGAGCGATACAATCGGCAATCCGGTTCGCACATCAGTCGCATCCTGTACTTCCTCTCCATTGGCGGCTTCTCCCCGGAAACCGTGTTCAGGAGCAAAAATCTGGGTGATATTTACATCCAGCGAAAGTAAGGAATCCACCAAGTGTGTAGTATCGATTAGCGAAGTGTGATTGACCACCATCCCTACCCGATTATCTTTCAAAAGAGGTACATACGTCTTAGTTTGATAAGCGGCGGGTAAAATAGGAAGTTCAACTTCAGCACTTGGGGTACTGGCATTGGCGACACCACTTTCAGATGGCTGGCATCCGGTTAAGAGCCCCAGAATCACAGCGATATATGTAAGGTAAAATAAATTCATCAGTCATTAATCATCTATCGTTATTCATCAATCAAAACTTCGTGTATTTTTGCATCAGAAAAAACAACATTCTACTAAATTGTAAAGTAACGTACTTTTTCCTTGAATCTTCCCTATTTCATTGCCAAACGCATTAGTAAGACTGAGAATCGCTCATTTTCGGCTACAATCAACCAGATTGCAGTAGCGAGTATCGCACTTGGTCTGGCTCTGATGATTATTTCGTTCCTGATCTTAAGTGGCTTTCGGAAAGAGGTTAAGGATAAAATATACACGTTCAGCGGGCATATTCAGGTAACAAAGTATACACTGAACAATGCTATGCAAGAAGAACCGGTGTCGCTCAACAATCCGCTTTACCGGAACCCGGAACAATACGATTACATCGATCATGTGCAGGTATTCAGTCATAAGGCGGGCATTTTAAAATCAGATACCGAGTGGTACGGAGTTTTTATGAAGGGGGTTAGCCCTAACTTCGATAGTGTTCGCTTCAAGCGCAATTTAGAGAAGGGTGAGTTTATCCAATTTAATCAGGATTCTACCGCTACGACTGGTTACTCTACCGATGTGCTGATCAGCCGGAAGATTGCTAATATTTTGGAAGTAGATACGGGTGATGCGGTTCGGATGTATTTTGTTGATCCGCCTACTCCTCGCCAGCGTAAGCTTACCGTGAAAGGTATTTACTACACTGGGCTGGAAGAATTTGACGACCAGGTGATTATCGGCGACATTGGTTTAATTCAGCGTCTGAATAATTGGTCGGATACGCTGGTGGGTGGGTTTGAAGTTTATCTAACCGATACCGACGATTTGGCCGAAGCCGAAACCATGCTACAAAATGAGCTAGACTACAGTCTCTACGTAGAAAAAATCAGCGATAAGTACGTGCAAATGTTCGAGTGGCTGGAGCTGATTAACAATAATGTGATAATTTTTCTAGTGCTAATTCTCTTTGTGGCCTGCTTCAATATTGTCAGTATTCTGTTGATCTTAATTATGGAACGTACCCAGATGATTGGGTTACTCAAGGCTATTGGAGCCAAGAATCGACAGATTCGTCGGATATTTACCTACAACGGAATGCGGTTAATTATGCGGGGTATGGTATTGGGTAACGTTATTGGAATTGGTTTTGGAGTTTTGCAGTATTACTTCAAAATTGTACCGCTCGATCCGGAAAACTACTACATGGAGTTTGTGCCAATTCAGTGGGATTTCACCGCCATTCTGTTCGTAAATGCCCTTACGTTTGGTACTATCGGGTTGGTTCTCAGCATTCCGACCGCAATAATTTTGCGAATCCAACCCATTCGGGCTATTCGCTTTGACTAGCCAATGCAGGAAGGTGATACTTTCGAAAAAGACTACGAACCTTCATATGGATTACCCCGCCGAAAGCTTCCCAGAAAATTTTTGACGACATTTTAGATTCCCCTCGGGTGCGATCGGTGAAGATAATCGGTACTTCTTTAATTTTGAAGCCGTACATCCAGGCATTGAATTTCATAGAAATTTGAAAGGCGTAACCTACAAACCGAAGCTGGTTCAGGCGAATGGCTTCCAGTACGCTTCTATGGTAGCATTTGAACCCAGCCGTAGCATCATTAATTGGCATTCCGGTAATAAACTTTACGTATTGGCTGGCAAAATACGATACCAATACTCGGCGAATGGGCCAGTTAACTACATTTACGCCAGTTACGTAGCGCGAGCCTACGGCCAAATCGTACCCATCGTCGGCACAGGCTCGGTAAAGCCGCACCAAGTCAGCCGGATCATGCGAGAAATCTGCATCCATTTCAAAAATGTACTCGTAGCCCTGCTCCAGAGCGAACTGAAACCCGCGAATGTAGGCCGTTCCCAATCCCAGTTTTCCCTCTCGTTCAATCAGGTGAATCCGGCCGTCGTGGCCCGGTTGCATATCCCGCACCAAGTCGGCGGTGCCATCGGGCGATCCATCATCTACTACCAGCACATCAAAGTTTACGGCTAACGATAAAATGCTGCTGAGTAACAGTTGGATATTCTCTTTCTCGTTGTACGTAGGAACAATAACTAGATTTTCACGCAAGACTTTAGAGGGCTTGTTAACAAAAGATTGCGAAATTAGCAGCTTATTGGTACAATTAAAACAATATTTGCGGAGTAATCTTGTACTAAGCTGGAGTTTTTAACAAAAAATAACGTGGCTACGACTCAAAAGTCAATTTGTGTTTTTTTAGATCGAGATGGAGTTATTAATCGTGATCGGGTGAATTACGCTTACGAACTGGAGAATTTTAAAATCTTACCAGGCGTTCCGGTAGCTTTACGGATGTTGCGGGACGCAGGATTTCATCGGATCGTAATCACCAATCAGTCGGGTATTGCGAAGGGAGTTTATACCCGCCAGCATATGCAAGCTTGCCACGATTTTATGCAGATGACGACTGGGCACTTAGTTGAAAAAATTTACTATGCACCCCATCACCCCAGTGTCACCGAATCGCTCACTCGGAAGCCTGACAGTTTAATGTTGGAAAAGGCCATTGCCCGCTTCAATGCTGACATTGGTCAATCGTGGATGATTGGCGATGCCGAACGCGACCTGATTCCGGCTAACAAGCTGGGATTGCAAACTATTCGAGTCGTAAGGGAGTCCGAAGACCGGAAATCGGAGGCTAAAAATGAAATAGAGACGGTTGGTCAGTATGTTGTTGCTGATTTAGTGGGGGCGGTGAAAATTATTGTCGGATAGCAGAATCGAGGTGCTTAGTGTTAAGATGTTATAGTTTTCTTATATAGAAAAACTCAAGTTGCATCAAAAGTCTTTAACAACTAAGCACTCTAACACTTCGCACAGTAACACTAGAATGGCTACCGCAATATTTCAATAAGATGCTTCACGCCTTCTTCGCTTACTTTGTACTGCCCTTGGCGCATTTTAAATACCTTTTTATAGTCTTGATTCAGCTTATTAAAGTGAGCGGTGTTAGTGAGATCGATACCGTGGTCGCGAAGCAGCTTATTCACTTCCCGAGTGGTGAACGTGTTTTCATTGTTTTGTGACTGGATAAAGTAGCTGGCGAGCAGCACAATATCGGTTTTATTAATACTTTTGGGGGCTTTATGATAGAACTCACCAAACGAAGAGGGAACTTCCAGTCCGTCGGGATTGGTTTTGACCGTTGGAGCAGCGATAGGCTGTTCGAAAATAGATATTTGCTGACCCTTGGTTGGAGTATCTTTTTCCGTTGGCTCATTAGCCGAAGCCTTCAAAATATCGGTAAATGCTTTAATAGTATCCGAATAAGTATCTACGTATTGCTGAGATCCTTCCACCTCAAATTCACAATTATTCCAGGCAATACGAATACGAACGCGATTATCTTCCATTCAATCAAGCATTTATCCATGTAACGAAGGTTGCCAATATACGCTTTTTTATTGCATCAAATCAATTAGTTTTACACCTCCAAACAAACCAAACTACACAACATGGACGTATCCGTTCGGATTGCCCCTTTACTAAACATTGCGATTACTGCCGGACAGAAAATTCTGGAAATCTACCATGATAGCGATTTCTCGCAGGTAGTCAATTTTAAAGATGATGATTCCCCCCTCACCTTAGCCGATAGTGCCTCTCACGAAATTATTGTTGCGGGGCTCAAGGAACATTTTTCTAACATTCCAATCATCTCCGAAGAGGGGAAAGACATTGCTTACGAGGAGCGCAAAGATTGGAATCCTTTTTGGCTGGTTGATCCACTAGACGGCACCAAAGAATTTATTAAGCGTAACGGGCAGTTCACCGTTAACATCGCCCTAATTCATAATCACCGTCCGGTGGTAGGTGTTATTTACACCCCGGTTACCGAAGAACTGTATTATGCCTCCCAGGAAGGCTACGCCTCTGATGTTAATGCAGGAACGTTCAAGCGAGAGTCGTCGGCCGAGCCTTATCCGCTAAGCGTAAGGCATCAGGCTGAAAACCGAGTAGCCGTCCGTAGCAGCAGTCATGCTTCCGAAGAGGAAGAAGCCGTATTGAATGAATACGGCGTAACCGAAAGCATGGCTCGGGGCAGTTCACTCAAGTTTTGTATGGTAGCCGAAGGAAAAGCGGACATCTACTATCGCCACGGCCCGACGATGGAGTGGGACACCGCCGCCGGGCAAGCCATAGTAGAAGGTGCTGGAGGAAAAGTTCTGCAAGGTACCGGTCCGGAGTTGTTCACGTATAATAAGGAATCGTTAAGAAATGGCAGTTTCCTTGTACTTCCGAAGAGTTGACTTTTAATTTAGGGCAATACCCATTACTTTTGCAATAAATTTAACTTTTTGAAGAAAAAATTTCAAATGAATAACAACTTTGCGCTAGTCATGGCAGGTGGAGTTGGCACCCGTTTGTGGCCCGTCAGTCGCCAGCAGTTTCCCAAGCAGTTTCACGATGTAATTGGGATTGGCGAATCACTACTACAATCTACGTTTCGCCGCCTTCAGAAAATTTGCCCGACCGAAAATATTTATATCATTTCTAATCAGGACTACTACGGGCTAATCAAGGAGCAGTTATCAGAAATAACTGATGACCAGATTCTACTGGAACCTGATTTGCGGAATACTGCACCCTGTGTTGCTTACGCCTTTCATAAAATTGCTCAGAAAAACCCGGATGCTAACCTGATTGTCTCTCCCGCCGATCACCTGATTGTGAAGGAAAATGAATTTGTTCGGTTGGCTACCCAAGCCCTAGACATTGCTAGCAAAAACGATTACCTAATCACTTTCGGCATTCAACCTACCCGACCGGATACTGGGTACGGTTACATTGAGTACGAAAAGGCAAAGACAGATGGAGTACACAAAGTAGCCGCTTTCAAGGAGAAACCCGACCGGGCTACGGCTGAGGAATTCTTGGAACAAGGGAATTTTGTGTGGAACTCTGGTATTTTTGTCTGGAGTCGGGCGGCTATCCAAAAGAGCTATGAGCAAAACTTGCCTGATGTAAATGCTCTCTTCACAGCCGGTCAGGATGCTTACTATACGGATCAAGAAACTGATTTTATCAAATCCGCCTACAACACTTGTATCAACATTTCCATTGACTACGGCATTTTAGAAAAAGCCGATAATGTCTACGTAATGCCCGCCGACATTGGCTGGACTGATTTAGGAACCTGGAAGTCTATTGATGGTGAGCAGAAAAAAGATGAACAAGGTAACAGTACCTTAGGTGAGGTAATGACCTACGGCACTAGCAACTCCTTCATCAAGGTTCCAAAAGATAAAATTGGAGTGGTACAAGGCTTAGAAAATTATATAGTAATTATGACCGATGATGCCCTGATGATTTGCAGCAAAGATGAAGAGCAAATGGTCAAGAAATTTTTAAATGATATTAAAGAAAAAGGTTTAACCGCATACGTATAGCATTATGAAAAAGGCACTTATCACGGGCGTAACTGGACAGGACGGCGCCTATCTTACTGAATTTCTGTTAGAAAAAGGTTACGAAGTACACGGCATCAAGCGTCGTACTTCATTATTCAATACCGACCGGATTGATCACTTATACCAAGATCCCCACGAAAAGGATCTTCGTCTGAAGCTCCACTACGGGGATTTGACGGACTCTACCAATATCATTCGAATTGTGCAAGAGGTGCAGCCTGATGAGATTTATAATTTGGGAGCGATGTCGCACGTAAAGGTGAGCTTCGATACACCGGAATATACGGCTAACGTAGATGGTCTGGGAACGCTACGTATTTTAGAAGCGGTGCGTATTTTAGGGCTAGAGAAGAAAACGAAGATTTACCAAGCATCTACTTCCGAACTGTACGGATTAGTGCAGGAGGTTCCTCAAAGTGAAAAGACCCCGTTTTATCCGCGCTCACCTTACGCCGTAGCTAAAATGTACGGCTACTGGATTACCGTAAACTACCGCGAAGCCTACGATATGTACGCGGTCAACGGAATACTCTTCAACCACGAGTCGCCACTTCGGGGTGAGACATTCGTAACCCGTAAGATTACCCGGGCGGCAGCTCGAATTGCCCTCGGTTTACAAGATTGCTGCTACCTGGGGAACATGGATGCTAAACGCGACTGGGGTCACGCCAAAGACTACGTACAAGCAATGTGGCTCATTCTTCAGCAGGAAGTAGCCGAAGACTACGTAATCGCTACGGGAATGACTACCACCGTACGTGACTTTGTAAAAATGTCGTTCGCTGAACTAGGAATTGAACTTGCGTTTGAAGGCACCGCGGAAAACGAAACCGGAAAAGTAGTTAGCTGCTCCAATCCCGATTATCAGCTACCCGAAGGCAAAGTAGTGGTGCAGGTAGATCCTACGTATTATCGCCCTACCGAAGTGGAATTGCTCATTGGTGATCCTACCAAAGCAAAAGAACAATTAGGTTGGGAACTAGAGTTTGACTTGAAAGGCTTAGTAGAAGATATGATTCAATCGGATGTCGAGCTTTTCAAACGAGATAAATTCTTACTGAAAGGTGGGCACAAAGTGTTCAACTACCACGAATAAGCACACATCAAACCTAAATAAAGTTTACAGTGGAGAAAGAAGCGAAAATTTATATTGCCGGTCATCGAGGGATGGTCGGCTCCGCTATTATGCGAAACCTACAGGGCAAAGGTTACCAAAATTTTGTCACTCGCCGTTCGGCTGAGCTAGACTTGCGAAACCAGCAGGCAGTGGCCGATTTTTTTGCTGAAGAAAAACCAGATTACGTATTTCTGGCAGCAGCCAAAGTAGGCGGAATTCACGCCAACAATACCTACCGGGGCGAATTCTTATACGACAATCTGATGATCCAGAATAATGTGATTCATCAGAGCTACGTGCAAGGAGTGAAGAAATTACAATTTCTGGGTTCATCTTGTATTTATCCCAAAATGGCTCCTCAGCCTTTAAAGGAAGAGTATTTGCTCACCGGGTTGCTCGAGCCAACCAATGAGCCTTACGCCATTGCCAAGATTGCCGGAATCAAGATGTGTGAGAACTACCGCGCCCAGTACGGCTGCGATTTTATCTCTACCATGCCGACCAACTTGTACGGGCCTAACGATAACTATGATCTCAACAACTCCCACGTATTGCCCGCATTAATTCGTAAGTTCCACGAAGCCAAAGAAAGTAGGGCGGAGAATGTAGAAATTTGGGGAACAGGTAGTCCTAAGCGGGAATTCCTGCACGTGGATGATCTGGCGGAAGCTTGTGTTTACCTGATGGAACATTATAGCGAACCCGAACTGGTGAACATCGGTACCGGAGAAGATATTGCCATCAAAGACTTAGCCCTGCTAATTAAGGATATTGTCGGTTTTGAAGGTGAGCTAACCCATGATACTTCCAAACCCGACGGCACGCCCCGCAAACTAATGGACGTAAGTAAGCTCCACCGCCACGGCTGGAAGCATAAAATCAGCTTGCGCGAAGGCATTACCTCTGTCTACCAGCAGTATCGGGAAGAGGTAGCGGTTTGATAGTTTTATAATGTTTCTTTTCTTGTTCTCCATGGAGAACGCGCTACTTGACAAGGCTCGGAAGTTTAAAAGCGAAGGTTACGACTACGGCAAGATAAGATCGTATCTGAGCAATGCCGGTTATAGTGAGCAGGAAATTACGTTAGCCTTCCGTCATTTAGACGAGGAAGAGATTCATCAGCTATATCAAAAGCAGCAGCTCAATCGGGTAAAAGCAGCTTTACTTATTAGTATCATCACTACCCTTCTCGGACTAGTGTACATGCTTTATGAGTATACAATGTACGATAGTATTAGTCTGATAACATTACTCCCCGTAGGCTTTTTCGTAGGTACTTACTTCGAGTATCGCCGTGTAAAAAGGAACACGTTTACCACAAGAGAAATTATACGAGAGGAAAATAGAAGAAACAGTTGGCGTCATACTAATTAGCTCTCGCCCGTGAATAGCGCATCTTACTCTCTACGAAACATAATTGAATGGTTTTACCGTATACAACAATAGCTCCTGTTATTACTTAGTTATAAAAAAACTACAATGGTAAACCCAATTTCTATTGAAGATTATGCTACATTGAGCGCTACGGCTCATGCGGCCGTTTTCACCGATCTGAAAAATGAGTTGCGAGCAATGGACGATTATATCAGCTCCATATTTAAAGGCAATTTTATAGTGCCAATTATAGCAGCTGTTCCGGCCATTCTCTTTTTCTTTCTATCATCAGTAATAGCCAAAGTGGGTTGTGCGGTAATCGTGCTACTTAGCATATTCCATTATTTCCATAACAGAAAGCTGGCTACGATTAAAGATGGCATAAGTGAACCTGAAACTTTGGTTGAGCAACTAGAACGTTGTCAGGAATACATTGAGAAGTTACGATTTTACTATGGGCTTTATACCTATTTGGGAATGGCAGGAATTTACGTAGGTATGATGATGATTACTACCGGTAGTTTATCTTTCTTTCCATTTGACAGCTTATCAACATCAGCAGGGTTTTTTATAGCAATATATATCCCGACTATATACGAAAACAAAAAGTACCAACGCGCCCTTAATCACACCGAAGCCAAGGTACAGTCTGCTTTGGGCATACTAAGACAGGAGAAGCAGTAGAGAACAAAGAGTTGTGAATTACGGCTTCAATTATAAATAACTTTTCAACCTATCATAATCATGGCAAAACTATCTTTATCCTACCATAATAAAATCATCGCTGGGGTTTGCGGCGGCCTGGCCGACCACTTTGGTTGGGATGCCACAATGGTTCGAATCATTTTTGCGGTTGCCGCTATTGTAGGATTCGGGTCTCCGGGGCTGGTCTATTTGGTGCTTTGGCTAGTGATGAAGTATTCCTGAAAGATTTTGGGTATCTTTACATTTAGAAGTATTTAGTTATTTTCTATGAATACCATAAAGATGTACGAAGCACTGCGACCGACTTTGGGTGAAGACAATGCCAAAGTAGTAGTAGATGAAATTGCTAACATCCGAGAACTAGATTACGCTAAGTTGAAAGAAGTATTTGCTACTAAAGAAGATTTACATACTAGCATTAATTCTTTAGAACGTCGTTTATCCGATAAGATTGATAAAATCTATTGGTTCATTCTGGGGCAGACCGCAATTCTGGTTGGGCTTATTCTCGCCATTCTTCGCTTGGTGGATTTAGTGTAGAATACACGTAAAGTTGCCAATCACATAAATTTAGCTATATCGTACAAATCTCCTTCTTTGGAAAAAAAGAACTAATAGCTATATTGATCCATACTTCGCTTATTACTACCCAGGGCTTTTTGGTGCAGTAAATAAAATCGCTAACGTCCCGTCCGGGGCATTCCATATCAGGTAAGTTTTACTTCGTAGGTCTACAAAGCAATGTAGATCATCTTCAGTAAGGCAAGTGCACATTTCTGCTTATTGTATTTCTCGAGCCATAGTATAGATTCTGTAGTCAATACTAATGGAGTAGTCGCGGTATGTTTGTACAAATGGCATATCAGTAATGGGTGATTCTCAGCTACCTCCCCTTGTGGGACATTTTGTGTAATCATTAACCTATACAATACCTTAATTATGAAGAACAGTTATCTCTTTTTTAATTCCAAAGCTACTAAAGTATGGTTTGTCCTATTAGGGCTAATCATCTCTTTTTCCGAAATCAGTGCTCAATCAGTCGTAGATCAGTATGGTCGCCTTCGGGTGCAGGGCAATCAGATCGTTGATAAAAACGGTGATCCCGTCAGCTTGGCGGGGAATAGTCTCTTCTGGAGCAATGCGGGCGACGTAGATGACTATTACAATAGCACCACCGTTAATCATTTAGCCGATGATTGGAACAGCTCTATCGTCCGGGCGGCGATGGGAGTAAAAGAAACGTGGGACGGGGGCACCGGATACATTGACAATCCTCAGCAGCAAGAAGCTAAAATTCGAAAAGTTATTGATGCAGCAATCGCTAAAGGTATCTACGTAATTGTTGATTGGCACAGTCACGAGGCGGAAAGGTACCAATCAGAGGCCGTTAGCTTCTTCCGTAAGATGGCTCGACTGTACGGTAACCGTCCCAATATCATCTATGAGATCTACAACGAGCCGATCAATCAGTCCTGGTCAGAAATTAAGTCTTACGCCCAAGCGGTCACCGCCGCCATTCGTTCGGAAGATCCAGATAATCTGATTATTGTGGGCACTCCGTTCTATTCTCAGCGAGTAGATGTTGCCTCCAACAGTCCTTTGCCTGATAATAATACTGCTTATACGCTACATTTTTACGCCGGAACGCATCGCCAAGAACTACGCGACAAAGCTACTCAAGCCATGAACAATGGGATTGCTCTATTCGTGACCGAGTGGGGCTCAGTGAGTGCTTCGGGAGATGGAGTAATAGCTGAAGCTGAAACCAGGCGGTGGATGGACTTTATGCGAGAAAATAAGCTTAGTCATGCTAACTGGACTGTCGCCGATAAGGCAGAAACTTCATGCATTGTGCAGCCCGGCAAAGGCGTAAGTGGGTTAACCAGCAACCAGTTGACCCCTTCCGGGAGACTTGTCAAGGGCATTATTAAAGATTGGTCAGATAACTCCGGGGGTGGAGGAGAAAATAGTGTACCAACGGTGTCGTTTATTTCTCCCTCGGGAAACCTTACTTTGCGAGAAGGGTACGATCTTGATATTGATGTAAAAGCCACTGATACTGACGGAAGTATTACCAAGGTCGAACTCTATATCAACGATAGCTTTGTTCGGACTGAGAAGTGGAAACCCTACACTTGGGGACACAATGGTTCGCCCAACCCCGAAGAATTGAACGGTTTATCACCCGGTACTTACGTATTCAGAGCGGTGGCTACCGACAACGACGGGGGTACTGGTGAGGCTTCGTTCACGCTTACTGTTTAGGAGAACGGCGGGGGTGGCGGAACAGCAACTTGTGATTTTGGCACTCCGTCGAGTAGTAGCTTGCCTTCGGTCGATAAAGTCTATAAAAACGTATACGTGCTGGGTTTGGGAGGGCCTGATCTCTCTAATATTGCTGAGTTGAGGATCAATTGGGCGAATGAGTCGTGGGGGAATGGTCTTTGGGAAATGGCATTTCAGACCAATAACGGTACACCGGCTTGGTGGACTGATCTTCGGGAAACTTCGTCTAATACATTTGCCTCAACTTCTCCATCGGTTACATTTATTAATTCTAACTTTCCCGGATTGAACGGTTCTTATTGGGTGACTTTAGATGATGGCAACTTCGTAATGGTTTCCAAAACCGATGACTTTGTAATCTACTTCAGCAACTCCAGCACTGCCCCACCTTGCGGAACTAATGCTCGCCGAGCTAGTGGAATAAAAGAGACCGTTTCGTCGCCTAATGATTTTGCTGAACCATTTGCAGTATATCCCAATCCCGCTACCGATTACCTAACGGTAGAAGGGGTAGAAACTGATGCCACCATCCGTATTCTCACAGTACTGGGGCAGGAAAAGGAGATCGTAAAAAGTCAGAATCGTATCGACGTAACCAGTTTCCAACCCGGAATGTATATTCTTGATATAAACGGAAGAAAATCTAGCTTTATCAAAGAGTAGTTCTACTAAGTTACCTCCAGCTAAGAAGGGTTGCTGAACTTTACAGTAACCCTTCTTTTTTGACTGCCATTGCAGAAAACTGCATACAGTGCAGTAAAGGATTGCTTCACACTGCTTTGATATTAAAATACCGATCGGTATCTTTGTGATAAGTATTATGAGAAATCCCGAAGCTACCCGCAAATTAATTATTGATAAATCGCTGGCTCTATTTAATACCCAGGGTTATCAAACAACATCACTGTCTGATATTACCGAGGCCACTGGAATGACCAAAGGGGCAATCTATGCTAATTTTAGCAATAAAGAAGATGTAGCTTCCGCAGCGTTTGATCGCGCAGTAGAGATCGTTTTAGGTAGAGTACGAGAATGTATCCGGGAGGCACCCACCGCCCCGCTAAAGCTTAGGGCAATACTGCAATATTATGAAAAATATGTTCTGAACCCGCCAATTCCGGGTGGTTGTCCAGTGTTAAACTCAGCAGTAGAGGCTGATGACAATAATCCTTTGCTGCGTACTAAGGTCGTCCGTCTGATAACCAAGATTAAAGATTCTCTCCGGCAGATTGTACACCGAGGGATTTTAGAGAAGCAGTTGCACGAAGATTTGGATGCGGACGCCTTCATAATGCTCTACTACGGGGCTATTGAGGGGGCAATTATGGTATCAAGGGTAGAAGGCGATCGGGATTCATTTGTTGATATGAGCCGATTTTTGACCCAGCTTATTGACCAATATTCGCTATAATTATTTATTAGAAACCAATCGGTATTTATATGAAACCTGCTGTCGTGATTCAAGGTGATGGAAAGAATATTAGCCGTCCGGCATCGCATCCCCGTAAATCTAACTGGAAGCTCACCTTCTTGAAAAAGAGTTTACCGATACTCCAGCATATTGCTCCCGGTAAAGTAGCCAAAATTATTTGGCAATATTTTGTTCGTCCGGGAAAGGCACGTTTTTCTGATGCACAGTCAGCCTTGGTAGAAAAAGCTGAGGTAGCAACAATGACGTATCATGGTCATGAGATTGTTACCTACCGATGGGGTGAGTCAGGACCCAAAGTACTGCTTTGTCACGGTTGGAGATCTAAAGCCGCTGATTTCCGCCGAATGATTGAAGCGTTAGTAAAGCAGGGCTACGTGGTAGAAGGTATCGATATGAAAGCCCACGGTAATTCGGAGGGTGAAGCCACCGCGTTACCTGAGTTTATCGAGATCTTTAAAGAGCACTACGTTAAAAATGCGCCTTACCACACCGTAATTGGTTACTCTTTGGGTGGTATAACCGCAGGTATGGTAATGACGGAAATCACTCCCAATTTACACCCTGAACATCTAGTACTTATGGCATTCCCACCCTACGTTCGCTATTTTTTCCGCGATATTGTTGAACAGGCTGGGTGTAACGAACAGGTTTATGAGCGGTTTTGTGGCTTCGTGGAGAAATATTATCACCAGACAGTAGACTATTACGATTTGCGAAAGAATCTGGCTCAGGTCACGGAGAGCAATATTTACCTGATTTACGATGAGGACGACCAAACTGTGCCGATCGCTAAAGGGGAAGAGCTATGGTCAGCTGTGCCCAACGCCACTTTTGTGCGAACCCAAAAAATGGGACACTATCAGATTATTGCTAACAGAAAGGTGATTGACTACATCGTCCAAACGATCAATCAGCCGGAGAAGGTTGCGGAAAGCTAAGCGATTACCCCCAATAATGATCGAACTTCTTGAGCGATACTAGCTGGGTCATAACCACATTCGGTATGCAGTTGAATCTGTTCACCATGCTCAACAATCTGGTCAGGAATACCTAACCGTTTCACTGAGGCAGTGTAGCCATGATCGACCATAAATTCTAAAACAGCACTACCAACTCCCCCCATTAGGCAGCCATCTTCCACCGTGATTACTCGAGTGAAGCGAGAAAATACTTCGTGAAGCAGAGCTTCGTCCAATGGTTTTACAAAGCGGAGATCATAGTGGGCTGGATGTACGCCTTCTTGAGCCAAAGCTTCACAAGCTTCTACTGCATAATTTCCGACGTGCCCGATAGTTAGTATCGCTACTTCTTCACCATCCTGTACACATCGTCCGGTGCCTACCGGAATTTCTTCTATTGGAGTACGCCAATTCGGCATCACTCCCTGTCCTCGGGGGTAACGAATTGAAAAAGCTCCTTCTTTGTATTGGGTAGCCGTATACATCAGATTGCGTAACTCAGCTTCATTCATTGGGGCGGAGACCACAATGTTGGGTAGGCAACGCATATACGCCAGATCGTACGCTCCGTGGTGGGTGGGACCGTCGGCTCCGGCGATTCCAGCTCGATCGAGGCAGAAAATTACCGGAAGTTTTTGGATACAGACATCGTGCACTACTTGATCGTAGGCTCGCTGCATGAAAGTGCTATAAATATTGCAGAACGGAATCAACCCCTGTGTAGCTAGCCCAGCCGAGAAAGTAACTGCATGTTGCTCGGCGATTCCCACATCAAATGCCCGGTCGGGCATTTCTTTCATCATAATATTCATTGAGGAACCCGAAGGCATAGCCGGAGTGATACCGACAATCTTCTCATTCTCCTTGGCTAATTCTACGATAGTTTCGCCAAATACGTGCTGGTACTTAGGAGGCTGAGGAGTATCGTGTACTTTCTTACGAATCTCTCCGGTTACTTTATCAAATTTACCCGGAGCATGCCACTTGGTTTGGTCTTTCTCGGCTTGCAAGTAGCCTTTGCCTTTTACCGTGACGCAGTGCAGAATTTTTGGCCCGGGAATCTTCTTCAAGTCCTCCATCACGCTGACCAGATGGTTCACATCGTGCCCATCTACCGGACCGAAGTAGCGTAGGTTAAGCGACTCAAATAGATTACTTTGTTTCAGTAAAAATGATTTGATGCTACTTTCTACCTTAGAAGCAATTTCTTGGGGATTCGTACCAAACTTACTTACTTTACCTAGTAACCTCCACACATCATCACGAACCTTGTTGTACGTCTGAGAGGTGGTAATATCCGTCAGATAATCCTTCAGTGCCCCCACATTAGGATCAATAGACATGCAGTTATCGTTCAGAACAATCAGCAGATTGGTATCTGAAACTCCGGCGTGGTTCATTGCCTCAAAGGCCATTCCCCCGGTCATAGCTCCATCACCAATCACGGCAATATGCTGCCGCTTTTTATCTCCTTGGTACTTAGAGGCTACTGCCATGCCTAATGCGGCGGAAATGGAAGTAGACGAGTGCCCTACCCCAAAAGTATCGTACTCGCTTTCACTACGCTTCGGAAAGCCCGAAAGGCCATTATACAATCGGTTGGTATGGAAATTATCTCGCCGCCCGGTCAGAATCTTATGACCGTAAGCTTGATGTCCCACATCCCAGACGAGTTGATCGTAGGGGGTATTAAAAGCCGAATGAAGGGCTACTGTAAGCTCAATAACTCCTAAACTGGCTCCGAAGTGCCCTCCGTAAACAGATACATTATCAACAATAAACTGCCGTAGCTCGGTGGCGAGTTGCACCCGTTGTTCGGCGGTTAAATGTTTAAGATCAGTGGGGCTATTAACAGTAGATAACAATTTGCCGGGTTTAATCAGCATAGTGAGTGGTTTAATGATGTGGTAAGAAAACTACCATTCAGTTCAATTGTTTATTCGGTTGGGTTGGCTGTAACTAATTGTACGAAAATGCAAAAGAACAGTTTTTTCACCAAACGGACAGCGAATTAGCCCGATTATATTATAAATTTGTGTTGGTCAACTCATAACTGGCCAGCTTTAATTTGATTTGCCTGACCAACTAAAGTAGCTCTGTTGTGAGTTTTGAAATTAAACTACCCTTATTCGAAGGCCCTTTTGATCTACTACTGTTCTTTATTGAGCGCGATGAGCTAGATATTCATGATATTCCGATCTCTACAATTACCAACGACTTTTTGAGCTATCTGCATGAGCTAGATCAAATGAACATTGAGGTAGCCAGCGAGTTTATACTGGTAGCAGCTACGCTGATGCGGATTAAAGCTAAAGTTCTGCTCCCTCGTCCGGTGCTGAACGAGGAAGGTGAAGAAATAGATCCGCGCGATGAGCTAGTTAAACATTTGCTAGAATACAAAAAGTACAAATCAGTGGTGCAGGAGTTAGCAGCGATGGAGGAGGAGCGTATGCAGCAGTACGAGCGAGGGAATGTGATGCAGGAGTTGCGGGCATTGGCGCAGGAGCAGCAGGTAGAAACCGAACTACAGCACGTAGATTTATATAAACTACTGAAAGTTTATGAGAAGGTGTGGGTTCGATTTACCGAAGAAAAAAAGGATAACTCGCACCGTGTAGTGCAGTATCCGTACACCGTAGAAGGGCAAAAGGGATTTATCCGACAGTTGTTAAGTAAGCAGCCTCGTGATGTCTCCTTTGTAACGATTATTGAACATAACCCGAATAAAATTGCGGTAATTTTTAACTTTTTAGCCATTTTAGAACTATTACAAATCAGTGAAATAACCATTAAGATTGGCGAAGGCTACAACAATTTTTGGGTATACCGAACGGAAGATGCGGAGCAGGCATGAATATTAATTCCAAAGAAATTTTTAAAACGCTTAATCCAAATAGAATCTGGGTTCCGGTACTGATTGGAGTCGGGATTGTAGCGTATCTATTCATCAGTGATCCTGATTTTTCGGCGGATAAGCTCAGCTTAATCTTTGATGCGGAGCTGTGGCCACTGTTTCTGGCTCTCTTAGTTATTCTTATCCGGGACACCGGCTACGTGTACCGGATTAAAGTGCTAACCAATCATGATCTTACCTGGGAGAGCAGCATCTACGTAATCATTCTTTGGGAATTTGCATCAGCCGTTACTCCTTCGGTGGTTGGCGGAACCACCATTGTGGTGTTTGTGCTCATGAAGGAGGGAATTAAGTTTGGGCGAGCCTTAGCTTACGTGATGCTGACGGCCATTCTGGATAACCTGTTCTTTTTAGTAATGTCGCCCTTGGCATTGCTGTATTCCAAACAGGAGTTGTTTCCCGATTCGGAAGATATGCAAGTGCAGCTAGGCAATAGCTTGCAGGTGCTCTTTCTACTAAGCTATAGCCTTATTGCGGTGTACACATCCATTATGGCTTATGCTTTGCTAATTCGTCCGCGAGGGTTTAAGTGGTTTTTGCTTAGGATTGGAAACCTTCCGTTTATCCGGCGGTGGAAGCACCATCTTAATAATCACGGTGATGAGGTGATTTTAGCTTCAAAACAACTACGCGGTAAACGCGGACGATACTGGATTTCTGTTTTGCTCTTCACTTTCCTCATTTGGATAGCCCGCTACGCAGTGCTGAATTGTTTAGTAACTGCTTTTGCGGAAGTAAGCTGGAGCGAACATCTGCTAATCTTTTGTCGCCACCTAATGATGTGGATTGTAATGCTGGTTTCTCCCACCCCTGGCAGTAGCGGTACCGCCGAGTTTTTCTTCAATCAGTTTTTCTACGAATTTTTGGGTGATTACACCATTGTCACCAACATTTTGTGGCGAATGCTCACCTATTATCCTTATTTGTTGCTGGGAGCAATTTTCCTACCTAGGTGGATAAAAAGAGTCTTTTTTAAGAAGAAAGAGGAAGAGAAGAAAGCACCTACCGTAGAAATACTGAAGTAGGTTACGAGAGTAGGTAGGGTATCTCTTTAATAAAACAGCCGAAGTCTCTTGCTCAGTGGCAAAAGACTTCGGTTGTTTTCGTTTTCTAGTGTGCGTTTTCAATGCGTTGACTATAATCCGCCCGGTTAAAAATACACCTCGGCAAAAGTTTGTAGGTGTTAAGACCGTTCAGTCTCAGCGAAGAAAAAGCTACCTTCTTGCTGCGCCGTTTCATCGGCATCGGAGCCGTGTACCGCATTGGCTTCAATTGACTTGGCGTAGAGTTTACGGATGGTACCTTCTTCCGCATCAGCCGGGTTGGTAGCTCCAATCAACTTACGGAAATCGGCTACCGCATTATCTTTTTCCAGAATTAATGCTACAATCGGCCCCGACGACATGTAGTCGGTCAGGTCGTTGTAAAACGGACGCTCTTTATGCACTTCGTAGAATTTTCCAGCGGTTGCTTTGCTAAGCTGCGTCTTTTTCATCGCCACAATGCGAAAGCCTGCTTCCTCCATCATTTTCAGAATTGCGCCAATATTGCCTTCCGCTACCGCATCAGGTTTAATCATAGAAAAGGTTCGGTTTCCTGCCATGTTTCTTAATTTATACTAACTTACAAATTGTGAATAGTTATCAGTGATCTGTATTCTGACTATCCATTGAAATCAACTTTATCTTGGCACAAAGCTAAGAGTTTATCTGCATCTTCCCGAATTTTTCCTAAAATTGATCTATGCACCGTCGCCAGTTTTTTCGTAAGACCACCGCTGCCTCGCTAGGCAGTTTTTTAGTTTCTTCCGCTTCCACCATTGCCCCGCCAACTACTCTAAAACCCAACCGTCTGAAAGAAGGGGATACCATCGGTTTAATCACCCCCTCCCGCTACCTGACTGAGGAAAAGCTGCGCGAATCGGTAGAAAACCTAGCCAAACTCGGCTTCCGGGTGAAGTATACCGAAAATATGCTGGTGAAGAAGGGCTACTTAGGTGGCACGGATCAGCAACGAGCCGATGATATTAACCAAATGTTTGCTGACGACAGTGTAGACGGAATTATGTGTGCGGCGGGCGGTTACGGCACTACCCGCTTACTTCCCTACTTAGACTACGATATGATTCGTAACAACCCAAAAGTGCTGATCGGCTACAGTGATATTACCGGACTACTCTACGGCTTGCACAGCCAAACCGGACTGATTTGCTTTCACGGACCAATGGGTACTTCGGATTATAACGATTATACCACCCAGTACTTCCGCCAACTACTAATGGAACCCCAAAACGAACTTACCTATCAGAATCCAGAAAGTATTAGTGAGGAAGAGTTGGTACCTCTCTATCTGCAAGACGAAGAAGATACTACCATCTCTACCGCTGAGCTCATTACTCTCTCGCCCGGCGTAGCTGAGGGAACGTTGGTAGGCGGAAACCTCACGCTGGTCAGCTCTATGTGCGGTACTCCCTACGATATTGATATGCGCGATAAGATTGTGTTTCTGGAAGACGTAGGCGAAGCTCCCTATCGTATCGACCGTATGCTCACCCAACTACTACTCGACCCCAATAAACTTCCGGCAGCCAAGGGTGTAGTGCTCGGCCTTTTCACCGACTGCGAAACCGACAATGAAGACAAATCCTTCTCCCTCGCCCAAGTACTCTACGACCGACTCGCTTCTCTCGGCATTCCCGTGCTCTACGGCCTGATGTTCGGTCACATCAAACGTAACGCAACGATTCCGGTTGGTATTCAGGCAAGGCTGGATGCTGACGGGAAAAAGCTTACTTTGTTGGAGAAGGCAGTAATATAAAAACTTTTTGAAGTTCAATCTTCTTGTTGATATTACTGGCTTTGTGCTACGCCTTCTGAAGCCGTAGTTCTGTGGCTTTCTATTTTTAGAGTGAGGTCACCAAGTAATTCTTTTAATACCTGATTTGCCGTATCATTTCCAGTCACTAAGGTTCTAACTGCACTTTCGTATTTACCTGCGCTTTGGTAGCCAAGTTTTTTTGCAATCTCTGTCAATGCTTGTGTTTCACGTACTGGATAACGACATATCAATCCCTCTATATTACCATCACTAACAAAACCGTCGAATATACCATATTCTTTATCTCGTACTGACTTAATATCAACTACTACTTCATGTAGATCTTCTGATTGTACGGTAGATTGATTTGGTATACTCTCAAAATATTTAGACCTAATTACTCGCTCACAGCGACGAGCACACAAGCGTCGTTTATGAGACGAAATAGCTGTCAATGCTGCTTCAAGAGCGGTACTAACTAAGTCTTGTGGGAAATCTTCCGTAAGAACATGTGTTGCTACAATTCCAATAATATTTGGATGATAATACAGAGACTCTACAGAATAGTAAGGTATAGCAAAAATATTCTGGGATGCTAAATAAGATATATCGTCATCTGTTCTATCATCTGCGTCAATTAGCCCAAAGGCTTCTATCCATCCTACAGACTCTGTAAATTGAATCGCCTGAACTTTATTCTTTACCTCAGCGCAACTACCACAAGGAATAATAGAAACGGTTGGGAATAATAATTGATATAGCTGCTTATCTAAGCTCTTTTTATCATCGCCCTCTACAAACAATAGCTTTCTTTTTCCTCCTAAAATCTGATGTTTTACATCCGAAGGAATATTATCATTAGCACTGATAAAATCTGTGTCCCAACTGTCAATAACCTTGTTTTCTCTTCCTCTTGAATCATCGGACCACTGACAATCTCGTATTAAAAGTACATTTGCTTCAGGATTATCTTGGGGCAGGCTTATATCATGAGTGGAAATCACAAAGGCACAATCTTTCCGCCTTTGAAATAATGAAGATAGAAGGGGCGAAATTATAGAGCGATGAAGATGTCTCTCGGGTTCATCAACTAATAATAAACTGCCAGGTTTAGCTGTTAAAACAGCACTAGCAATCAATAAAGTATTTCTTTCTCCATCTGACATCTCAGCAATACTATATTCATCACTCCCATTTTTATTAGCAAACAATTGATTGTCATTGCTAATAGATATCTCAATAGGAAGGCTTGCCATCTTCATTAATTCGTTGATTGTTGCTAAGGGTGACTTTGTATTGCTTTTGTTCTCTGCTTCCTCTAAATTACCTCCGTCTACCAGTTTAGCTATTTCTCTAGCTCTGACATTTTCTGCTTCAATAAGTTCGTAAATAGCTATATTAGAGCGTTGCTCTGCATAATGGTCACTCCATCGGGCAACACTTTCTTTATCACTGTAAGACATCTGCTTTTCTATGTCTATTTTATCTCTAGCTGTAAGTGATAGTGCGTTTGAAGCAAGCCAAGTTCTGCGGTGGGCAGATATACGTTTAGAATGATCTTGATTAATCTCAACTAATCTTTGCATTAAACTAGATTTTCCAACGCCATTAGCCCCAACAACGAAGATAACTTCGCCAGCCTTGAGAGTATGCTCTTTTAGGGAACCATCAGTGTCGTTATAATTAAACTGTAACATTCCTGAAATTTTCAAATTAGATTCTCTATATCCTGCCGTCCGTGAAAAACTCGCACGATTTGAATATCATCACCTGCTTTCTGGTAGAAAATCATGAAATCGTTTTTT
Source organism: Tunicatimonas pelagia (assembly GCF_030506325.1). NCBI lineage: Bacteria > Pseudomonadati > Bacteroidota > Cytophagia > Cytophagales > Catalimonadaceae > Tunicatimonas > Tunicatimonas pelagia. The sequence continues at coordinate 3,068,295 of NZ_CP120683.1, forward strand.
GGAAAAGCCAGTACTCCAGGTGGGGTATAATCGCGAGGGGTTCCTATATTGGGTGAGTCAGCTAGCGTTTGACAGGTAGATTAGATCGTGTCTAGCAGGGCATCCGCCCTGTTCGATCCTCCGTGCTGGGCACGATAAAGCCAGACATCGTATAAATCTTCCTCGGCTTGATTGCTGAAATAATAGGATGTCATTAGCTAGTCCGTTGTTCGGCTTCCCACTTGGCTCTAGCTTTACGTTTGATTTTATCAAAATCTACTTTTTTAAATGAGCCTTTCATACCCTTTTCTATCTCAACTTTCAACTCAGCACATTTACGCTGATAGTCAGCTTCAGCTTCCTGTAACAAGCGTAAGCCAGCTCGAATAGCCTCACTAGCGTTATTGTATCGACCGGTGGCCACGCATTCTTGCACAAAACTTTCCAGCTCAGGAGTAATAGAAACGTTCATAGTATTATAGTATTATCATCGTATCAATGTACAGATATATTGCTTCAATAACGAAGATTGTTATTCTTCGTTGTACACATTCTAATCAGAGAATGCAAATTCCATCAATTACTATCTACTTCCATCCATTTTTCGTAATTTTCAAGATTAATCTCTCGTAACAGATGAATATTTCACTACACCCTTTCACTTTAAAACTCAAAGATCCATTCCGTATCTCCTACGAATCGCGGGATGAGCAGGAAGCTTTAGTTATTCAGCTTTCGGATACCGATAAGCAGGGTAAACCGATAGTTGGCTTAGGCGAAAGTACTGCCAATAATTACTACCAAGTTTTCGTTGAGCAAATGCAGGACGAAGTGGAATCGGTACGAGAAATTATCGAGAAATATTCTTTATCCGCTGAGCCTTTAGAAGCAGGCAAGATGGGTACCCCCGAATATTTCTGGCAACAACTTGCCCCTCACTTACAACAAAGCCCTTTTACGCTCTGTGCTCTCGATATCGCCGCTCATGATTTGTACGGAAAAAAAATCGGTCAGCCACTCTACCAACTTTGGGGATTAAATCCAGCGAACGCTCCTACCACCAACTACACTATTGGCATTGACAGTATTGAAGTGATGGTACGGAAAATGAGAGCTAAGCCTTGGCCAATCTATAAAATCAAACTGGGTACATCCGAAGACTTGGCGATTGTACAAGAACTACGCAAGCATACCGACGCGGTATTTCGGGTAGATGCCAATTGCGCCTGGGGAGTACGTGAAGCCATTGAAAACTCTCGGGAGCTAAAAAAGCTGGGAGTAGAATTTATTGAGCAACCGCTCAAAGCCAACAATTGGGATGGAATGAAGGAGGTCTACCAACACTCGGCTTTGCCACTGATGGCCGACGAAAGCTGTATCGTCGAGAGCGATGTAGCAAAATGTGAAGGCTATTTCCACGGAATTAATATTAAACTGACCAAGTGCGGAGGAATCACTCCGGCTCGTCGCATGATCCAGGAAGCTCGTCAGCGAAATATGAAATTAATGGTGGGTTGTATGACCGAATCTACCGTTGGTATTTCAGCCATCGCCCATTTATCGCCGCTGCTGGATTACGTAGATATGGACGGGGCTATGCTACTGGCCGAAGACATTGCTACTGGGATTATCATCACCCCTGACGGGGTACAATTTCCCGATGAAAATGGTACAGGAGTTCAACTATCAGCCCTCAGTAATTTATCATCGATTTGAATTTATGATAGAAACACAGGCATTGCCAGGACGAACGATTGTCACCGAGGGAAAAGAGCGATTGTACTTTAGCGGCACATCGTATTTAGGCATTCATAAAAATGTTATTTTTCAGGAACTGCTTCGCGATGGTTTTAGCCAGTACGGCACCGGGTACTCCAGCTCGCGCTCGTCTAATGTGCAATTGTCAATTTATGAAGAATCGGAAAGCTGGTTGGCTAGTTTTGTAGGTGCGCCCTCGGTGCTTACCTTCTCTTCCGGCTATCTAACTGGGCAAGCCCTGGTTCGCACCCTAGATCAAGGGCAGCGGTTCGTTTACGCTCCGCAGGCGCACCCGGCTCTGTGGCGTAATGAAAAAGACAATGTACCGGGACAGTACAGTGAATGGGTATCGCACCTAGAAGCGAAAGTAGGCTACGGAGACGAAGAAGTAGTGATCGTAACCAATTCGGTAGACCCGCTGTACGCTCAACCCCATTCCTTCGCTTGGGTAGCGCATTTACCCGAGTATCTCAAAGTCACATTAATTATTGATGATTCTCATGGGCTGGGAGTACTGGGCGAACGAGGCGAAGGAATATACGCTACCGTGAAGCAGCTAACTCCTCCTAATGTCTCACTAGTAGTGGTTAGCTCATTAGGAAAAGCACTAGGTGTGCCAGGCGGAGTGGTGTTGGGAGATAACTCAACCGTTCAGCAATTGAAGAGGAGCACCTACTTTGTGGCCGCATCTCCGGCAATTCCGGCCTATTTACACGCCATGCTTCGGGCTGAGAAGCTATACGCGCTTTTACTTACTCAGCTTCGGGAAAATGTACAACACTTCCAGTCACTCATTCAAAATACGGATGTATTTCAGTACTTCGGAAACTATCCGGTCTTTTATAGCTCGGATCAAAGTCTCTGTGAAGCACTAAGTGATCAGTGTGTACTGTCCAACTTTCCGTATCCTAATCCTGACAGCGATTGCATCACTCGAGTAGTAATTAGTGCGCTGCATACTCGGTCTGATTTCGATACGCTGGCTCAGTTAGTACGAGAGTATACTACTACAGCATCGGAACGATAACCGATTCGGACTTTTTTCGTATATTGTAATGAATTATTATTCATATGAAGCGATCTAAAGAAGATATTCGTACAAAGTCAGTGCTGGTTTCTAAAGAAGGAAATTTTAGCCGTTCTTCTTCTTCTCTGCTTAAAAGCAAAAGAGTACGCCAGCAAATTGCTGATTTTGCCAAAGTTCAGGTGAGTGAACTCCCTTCAGTTAGTAAGCAGGCTGGTTAATCCCTATGGCTTTTCTTTTACTTCTTCTCAATCAAGTCCCGTACTTTCACAAGAATAATGCTGCCTATCGGGCAGCTCGTAAGAGAAACGATTCGTTAGAACTCTTGCTCATTAATGCTATCTTCGATGATATTCCGGTGACACTATCACTAAAATCCGGAAAGGTATACATTGGTTACGTTACTGCCGAAGGCGATACCAATACCAGCGAAAGAAAGCAAGTTCGGATTTTACCCGTTCTGAGCGGCTACCGTAAAACTGATACCAAAGAATTAATCATTACAACTAATTACGCCGCTACTATTCAAAAATTACAGTTTAAACCACCCGTTCCGTACGATGTTGTTATTCCCATAGCTGAAATTGAAACCGCCAGATTTCATGATGAGCATCTTTTTCAGAAGTTTCAGCGAGAAGTAGAATAGTGAGACTAAAGATTCAACCAATACGTAAGCTTCACTACTAGCCCTCGGTTTTTCTTCTCATAAGTATCGGGGAAAAAGCGGCTCTCGCCGTAGGCGGTATAGTTATCGGTGTACACAATAAACAAGTCAGAAACGGGTTTGAAGCGCCACTGGAAGCGGGTATTAATGTTCACATTATCAAACTGGCTATTATACTGCACAAAGGTGGTGAGGAATATGCTGCGGGTGAAGGTTAAATCGAGGCGAGGACCAATTAGTACAAATTGGGCGTCGGAGTAGGGTTCGGCCAGATTAATATCGCTGTAGTTGAAATCCAGCGAGAATAGACCGTAGGGTTGAAAGCGGTAGTTAAGCGTACCGGAAAACGAATTCAGCATACCGCCGTAGTACTGCCCATTAATCGTATTAATCTCGTAGTTAAAATTCTTTCGTTCATCCGATTCGTACTCTACCGTCAGATACATCATGTTAAATGTTTCCCCAGTATCAAACGACAGCCCTTGGCGAGAGGGAGAAAATGGACGAAACAGGTAGATGTAGTCATTCACGGCTGAAACTGTCAGTCGGCTAGTATTTCGAAAGCTAAAATCCCAGAATAAGTTGAAATTATAATCACTGATTCCGGTCTCCGGCTTCCACCACAGTTGTTGTTCAATACCGGGTCCGTGGCTCACAATATTGCTGCCGTTGGGGTAAAAAGAACGAGCGATGGAGGGAGAAATCCGGCGAAAATTCCGGCGGGGCGTGAATCCTACTTCAGCATTAAAGCCTTCACCCACAACCTGATGTTCCCACATCAACTCCCAGTTACGAGTACTGTAGGTTAGGTTGGCTCCGTGGGAGTAAGCGTCATCTTTTGGTAGCGGATCAAACGATTGGTGGTAGTAAATTTTTCCCGTCCAGGTATTATCGGCCGAGGCCAGATTATAATCCAGACCTACCAACCGGTTAAAGTTATCGGAACCTAGCGAAAACTCACTAGTACTATCGCTGAATGACTGTTTGTTGATAAACAATCCCGATATATTTGAGCGAGCAAACAACTGTCGTTGCACAGCTGCTACGGTGTAGTTGAAACTGGGAAGATTAATATCTTCATCCGCCCCGGTTTGCATGTTCAACAGTCCTAAGCGCCAGTTCTTATTCACTCGGCCACTGAGGCGAGCCCCGCCTATAATAGGGTTTTGTACGTTCACTCCAGTGGCACTGTCAATCGCCACCCCTATACGGCGGGAGAAAAATGGACGCACATTCTCCGAGCCAAAACTGGCGAATAGGTCAGCATTTTCTAGAAAGAACTGTCGCCGCTCGGGAAAGAAAATCTCGAAGCGATCTAAATTAGTGACCTGCTGATCTACTTCCACCTGCGAGAAGTCCGGGTTAACCGTCAGATCGAGGTTCAGTGAGGGGGTGATCGCAATCTTGGCATCACCCCCGGCAGCAAAATTACTGACTCCTTCGGCCTCAGAAAAATCACGATTCTGCTGCGTGGCGACGTAAGGAATGATAGAGACGTTCGCTCCCGGTTTCTTCAGAGGCTGATCCCACAGCAACCTTCCGGTATACGCCAGTGAGTAAAGCCGAAAATTGAGCGGAACCTGATTCCAGGTAGAACGCTCATTGGAATGGCTATCGAGCCGATAAAATTGAATATTCCATTCCTTAGAACCTTCTTTGTAGCGTAGCGTCTTAAACGGAATGGCCAACTCAGCCATCCAGTAACCGTCGTAACGTTTGGCCTCCGAAAACCAGCGGTTGTCCCACGACAGATCGAAGTCATCCGAGTTAGCCCCGCCGTTAGAGATCAGCCCCTCCCGTTGTACTCCGTAAGGATTAATTCCGAACAGAAAGGCGGTTGTTTGATCTTGAAACGGATCAATAATGAACGAAAACATATCGAGGCCCGCCCCCCGAAAATCACGACGTAGGGAGGGAGTTACGTAGTAGTTTCCTTCAGTAGTAGCGTAACACTTCACGCCCACGTACAAAAATTTATCGTCGTACGTCAACCGCACTTCGCTGGGGGCTACAGCATTGGACGTGTCCATAGGAAAGTTCTGCCAAAAATCACCCGACATTTCTGCTTCTTGCCAAGCTGCTTCTTCTAAAGCCCCATCCAGTTTAATTGGGGAAGAAGCCCGCTGGATACGCAGTTGTCGCTGAGCTTGCTGGGCAAACAGAGAAGTTGATAGCAGGAAAAAAAAGAAAAGTTTGCAATACAGGCTTATCGTAGATAATGCCCTCAACCCTTGAAACAAAATATTATTCGGTAAACGTAGTGATCGTAAATAAGATAGTTGTAGCTAGGGTGCGATAATACAACTTTTTCATCGGGATTCCTCCTTCCGTTTTAATTCCTATCCATTTTCTACTAACTTCGCAGCAATTTACCCGAAACCTAATTATTAATGATTGATGATTATTGAATAGTGACTAATGAAAGAAAAGTACCCCTGTCAATATTCATCAATCATTACTCATCAGTCATTAATCGTTATAACCTAACCTTTCTATGCCTCGAGATACCAGCATCAAGTCCATTTTAATTATCGGAAGTGGCCCGATCATCATCGGCCAAGCCTGCGAGTTTGATTATTCCGGTTCACAAGCGGCGCGCTCGCTGCGAGAGGAGGGCATAAAAGTCTCGCTGATTAATTCTAATCCGGCGACGATCATGACCGACCCGATTACGGCCGACGATGTGTATCTCAAGCCACTGGAGAAGAAGTATATTATTGAAATTCTTAAAAAGCATCATGAGGAGGGCCGCCCCATCGACACCGTATTGCCGACGATGGGTGGACAAACCGCGCTGAACCTAGCCATCGACTGCGACAAAGCCGGAATCTGGGAAAAATTCGGGGTGCGGATGATTGGGGTGGATGTAAACGCCATTGAAACTACTGAAGACCGGGAGAAATTCCGCTTGAAGATGCACGAGTTGGGCGTGGGGGTTTGTAAGGGTCGCATCGCCACTTCATTCTTACAGGGAAAAGAAATTGCCCAAGAAATTGGCTTTCCGCTGGTAATTCGTCCGTCGTACACCTTGGGCGGTTACGGAGGCGGGTTCGTAAACGATGCCAGCGAGTTTGATAAAGCACTAAACGCTGGACTACACGCTTCACCAGTGCATGAAGTGTTGGTAGAACAAAGTATTTTGGGTTGGAAAGAATACGAACTGGAGTTGCTGCGCGATAATCTGGGCAATATGATTATCATCTGCTCGGTAGAGAATTTTGACCCGATGGGAGTACATACTGGGGATTCTATTACCGTGGCTCCCGCTATGACCTTACCCGACACTGTGTACCAGCAGATGCGCGATCTGGCGAAGATTATGATTAACGGCATCGGCGAGTTTGCCGGGGGCTGTAATATTCAGTTTTCGGTCAATCCGGAAGACGATTCTATCATCGGTATTGAAATTAACCCGCGCGTTTCTCGTTCATCCGCATTGGCTTCCAAAGCTACCGGATACCCGATTGCCAAAGTTGCCGCTAAGCTAGCGATTGGCTATACCTTGGATGAACTCAAAAACCAGATTACCGGAACCACCTCGGCCTTCTTTGAACCGGCGTTGGACTACGTGATTGTGAAAATTCCGCGTTGGAATTTTGCCAAGTTTGACGGGGCTGATACCCACTTAGGTTTGCAGATGAAATCGGTGGGTGAAGCAATGGGAATTGGTCGAAATTTTCAGGAAGCTTTGCAGAAGGCCTGTCAATCGTTAGAGATCAAACGAAATGGATTGGGAGCTGACGGTAAGGAGGAAACCAACCAGCAGAAAATTCTGGAAACGCTGGAGCACCCCAGCGATGACCGTCTGTTCCGCATCTACGATGCCTTTAAATTGGGTATCTCGTTCACCACCATTCGTAAGCTGACCAAAATTGATCCTTGGTTCTTACGACAGATTGAGGAGCTGATTGAACTGGAAAAAGAAATTCAGCAGCACTCGCTGGATACGCTTCCCGCCGAACTAATGCGGGAGGCGAAGGAGAAGGGCTACGCTGATCGACAGATTGCCCACTTGCTGGATTGCCTGGAAAGCGAAGTGCATAGTAAGCGCAAAGAGATGGGCATCAATCGGGTGTACAAACTGGTGGATACCTGCGCGGCCGAGTTCGAGGCGCAAACCCCCTACTACTACTCTACCTTCCAGGAAGAAAATGAGTCCATTTCATCCGATCGAAAGAAAATAGTCGTGCTCGGCTCGGGTCCCAACCGCATTGGGCAAGGTATTGAGTTCGATTACTGCTGTGTACACGGCGTATTGGCGGCCAAAGAGATGGGCTACGAAACTATTATGATTAACTGCAACCCCGAAACCGTTTCCACTGATTTTGATATTGCCGATAAGCTCTACTTTGAACCTGTCTTCTGGGAGCATATTTACGACATCATACAGCACGAAAAGCCCGAAGGCGTGATTGTGCAACTGGGTGGACAAACCGCGTTGAAGCTAGCCGAAAAACTTGACCGCTACGGCATTCCGATTATTGGCACTAACTACCAGTCGCTGGATTTAGCGGAAGATCGCGGACGTTTTTCTACTTTGCTGAAAGAAAACGATATTCCCTACCCTAATTTCGGCACTATCTCTGATGCTGAATCAGCCTTAGAACTCTCCAAAGAAATCGGTTTTCCGCTGTTGGTACGTCCGTCCTACGTGCTGGGTGGGCAGAGCATGAAGATTGTGATTAACGAGCAGGAACTGGAGAAGCACGTGGTAAACATTCTCAACGAGATGCCCGGCAACCACATTCTGCTCGATCACTTCTTGGAAGGAGCGATTGAAGCCGAAGCTGATGCCATTTGCGATGGCGAAGATGTCCATATCGTCGGAATCATGCAGCACATTGAACCTGCCGGAATTCACTCCGGTGATTCTTACGCAGTGCTACCACCCTACAACTTGGGCGACTTCGTGATGCAGCAAATTGAAGCTTATACCAAGAAAATTGCTTTAGCCCTTAATACGGTTGGCCTAATCAATATTCAGTTCGTGGTGAAAGACGATAAGGTGTACATTATTGAGGCCAATCCGCGCGCTTCGCGTACGGTTCCTTTTATCTGCAAAGCCTATCGCGAACCCTACGTGAACTACGCCACCAAAGTGATGCTAGGCGAAAAGAAGGTGAAAGACTTTGATTTCAACCCCCACAAGCAGGGCTACGCCATCAAAGTTCCGGTCTTCTCCTTTCACAAATTCCCCAATGTAAACAAGGAGCTGGGCCCCGAAATGAAATCTACTGGCGAAGCCATCTACTTCATTGACGACCTACTGGATGACTACTTCCTTAACGTCTACAGCGAGAGGAATTTGTATTTGAGTAAGTAGTATAGAAGAGATTATCATTGACATGGGAGAAGTAATAGGGACCAATTGCTGTCAGCATATATTTTACACATGACTAAGATATAGTACCTCATATAGTAAGAAGATATGAAAATTGGAATTTTACATTTAACCGACTTGCACATCCAAGATGAGATTTATTCTGATAGAATAGATAAGCTTACTAAAGCAATAGATTTTGATGTAAAACAGTTATCAAATTTATACTTAGTGTTATCAGGTGATGTGGTAAATTATGGAAGAAGTGTTGAGTTTGAAAAAGCCAAAGTATTTATTAACGAACTAACAGATAAGCTGAAGGCTAAAGGTAAGTCAAGGCTACTGAACATTAAAATAATTGCCGTTCCTGGTAATCACGACTGTTGTTTTGATAATGAGAAAAAGACAAGAAAATCAATAATTAACGATTGTAAGAAAGATATTATTGAGGAGGAAGATTATTTTATCGACGCTATGGCCGTTCAGTCGAATTATTGGGATTTTTCAAATGAAATAACCGAGCTTAAAGAGAGAAATCAAGTGTCTTACAAATATGAATATATACCTCATATTGACTTTAAAGTTACTTTTCATTGTTATAATACAAGTTGGTTAACTGAAATTAATGAAAAACAAGGTGGTCTCATTATTCCTGAAAATAAATTCCTTGATAATAAAAATGGTGAATACGTAATTTCAGTATTTCATCATCCAATCGATTGGTTATCTGCTAACACCAAAAGGAACAATAAACAGCGTTTTGAAGAACACTTAATCAATAGTTCAAATCTTGTTCTCTACGGCCACGAACATGATAAAGGCGGTTCTAAAGCCATTATTCAAAAAAATAGTAATATAGTTTTCTGCGGAGGAAAAGCATTTGATAAAAGCGAAATTAAAGAAACAGGATTTTCTCTCTATGAAATAGATTTAACAGATAAGTCTATAAATATAAAAACATATAACTTCGACGGAGATAGTTACACTGTTGAATTTGAGGATAAGCACAAAATCGTAGAAAAAAGTAAGCGTGAATTCATTTTATCTGAAGACTTTGAGAAAAAAATCACTGGGCTAAATATTCCATTAAAGCATTCAAAAAAGCCAAAACTAGCTTTGTCCGATGTTTTCATTTTCCCTGATTTAGAGCCTTTGATAGAAGATGATAAAGTAGTTAAATATCCAAATTCTAAAGAATTAATCGAAAAAGTCAAAAATAATGAAAAGGCAAATATACTGATTGAAGGCGCAGACCAATCTGGCAAAACATCTCTAATGCATGTGTTATACAAGAGGTTTTACGAAATGGGATATACGCCTATATACCTTAGGGGCAAACATTGTAAAGAAACCAACATCAAAAATTTAGTTAAGAAGTCATTAAGAGAACAATACGGAAGTGGGGATGTAGATAGATTTTTTCAACTAGAAACTAAAATACTTTTGCTAGATAATTTTCATAAATCAGAGCTAAATTCTACATATAAAAAGCGATTAATTGAATCATTCAATGACAACATTGAATTTATTATTTTAACTTCTGACAGTACTTATAACTCAAAAAATGTAACTGAAGAAGCAACTAGTTTAAAAAGTTACACGAAATTCAAACTGCTGCCCTTAGGTCATGAGAAAAGAAGTGAACTAATTGAGCAATGGTTGATGATCGGTGAAAATAAGTTAACAATACAAGAAGAGGTCATTTTGGCAAATGTAAAATCTCGATTTAATGAAATAGATTCATTAATTGGTAATAGACTAATGCCCTCTTATCCTATTTTTATTCTAACATTATTGCAAAGTCTAGATGAAAATTTGCAGAACTTCACTCAAACTTCTTATGCTAACATATATCTCGTACTAATTAAGGCTGGTCTAGTAAAAGAGGGAATTAAAGATACTGTATTAACAAGTCTACTTAATATACTTAAAGAGCTAGCTTTTTACTTATATGATAATGAGAAATCTGCATTTAATAGAAGTGACTTTGAGAATTTCATTAGTGTCTATTCAGGAAAATACTTTAGACATCAAGTGTTGACAGATGATAAAACTTTAAATGTTCTTTGCGATTCAAATATTTTAAAATTTGAAGACGAATATTATAGTTTTTCATATAAGTACATATACTACTTTTTAATAGCTCAAAAGATTTCATCTGAAATTGATAGTCATGAAAGTTTAATATATCAGTTATGTGATAACATTCATTTAGAAATCAATGCTAACATTTTGATCTTTCTTTCTCACCATACCAAAGCTCAGATACTAATTGATAATTTAGTATTTACGAGTCAAATTCCTTTCGAGAATGCTAACCCTTTAACATTAAACAAAGATGATAACTTTGTTAAGTTCATTGCAGAGTTTACGAATGAAATCAAAGATGAAGTTATTGAAGAACGAAATCCTAGAGAAGAAGTCAAAAAGAATCTAAGGAATAAAGATGCAATTGAACGCCAAAAGTTGAATAATAAAGAGCAAGAGGACGAAAGCATTTTACCTGAGGAAATGATCGAGATAAATCAGGCTTTCAGAACAGTTAAAATCATTGGTCAAATTGTAAAAAATCAAAGTGTTGATTTTGAAAAAGAAAAACTGATAAAATTAGTTGAAGCTGCTTATAATACTATTTTTCGTTTTCTCGGCTTCTATTCTGAAATTTTGGAGAATGATAAGAATTTGTTAGTTGAAGCCGTTGTTGAAATAATTCAAGAAAAGGAGAAAAAGAATAGACGTGTTGAAGTTGATTACAAGCTCATTGAGAAAACAGTCAGAAAAATACTTCAATTTATCTCTTGGAGAATTTGTGTTGATAGTATCACAAATTTAATGTTTGCAGTTGGTGCAAAAGGTCAAAATGAATTGTTTGATAAAGTTAACTCAAACATTGATTCAACCGCGTCAAAAATTGTAACATTTTCTGTTAAAACGTCTTATGATAAGATTGATTTAAAAGAACTAGAAAAATTGTTTAAGGACGTTGAAGATAATTATCTAGCTCAATGCATACTAAGAGAATACATTAAAAGATACCTATATACAAACTTTGTTGAGCGTAGCAAGAGAGAGCGAATAATACATATAGCTGGATTTAACAAAAGAGGACTTATTGGAAAAATGAAAGCAAAATGAGGGCCGCTCCTTTTAAAACTAGAAACTTATTCATATCACAATTGAGGCTAAATAGCAAAAACAGAAAACATTATACTTCCGTACAATATCAGTGAGTCAATCGCCAATACGATGAAAGAAGAATTGCTGAAAAGAATTACGATGAATCCGAAGGTTAGCTTCGGGAAACCCACTATTCGTAATGTGCGCTATCCGGTAGAAGTAATGCTGGATCTGCTTGTGGCGGGCATGACTACCGAAGAGATTCTAGAAGGTTATACTGACTTGGAAAAGAAAGCTTTACAAGCTGGCGTCCTTTCCGTTGACGAGACAATCTGCTAAATCTATTAATAGTATAAAAGAGTTTGATTTGAGTTAGCCACACGCTCTTCTCTTATGAGAGTGGACAAAATTAATCCTTTCTACCCTCTATGAGTTAACAGTTAAGTTTACTTTTTACCATACTTGTAAATATAAATGTTTACAAATCCTCTGTCTTGTAAACTTATGAAGTTACAAATATGAGAAGCAAGCGAACACTTTTATTGGAACAGTTAGACCAAAAGTTTCAGCCATTTTTTCAAAGTAGAACGGTCTTAGTTCCAGAGCGCGGGTGGATAAATACAATTCGGACTGCCCTCAATATGACAATGGCTCAACTTGGTGCCAAACTGAATATAACCAGGCAAGGTGTAAAAAGCATGGAAGAAAGTGAATCTAATGGAACGATAACGCTCAACTCCTTAAAAAATGTAGCTAATGCAATGGACTTGAAATTAGTGTATGCACTAGTTCCGAAAGATGGTACCATCGACGATTTAATACAGAAGAAAGCAGAAAAGCTGGCTCAAAAAATAGTGTTAAGGACTAATCAAAACATGAAGTTAGAGAACCAAGGAATTGGAGATGAAAAGATAGATAAAACCATAAAAGAACTTGCCAATGAAATAAAGCGGGAGATGAGAAAGTCATTATGGGATTAGAACTTAGTTACATAGATGGACAAACCCCTCTAGCGGAAGAAGAAAGGGAAGGTCTGAAAATAAAGTCAATTACTACCCAAGGAGAGCTGGATGAATTTGAGCAACTGAACATTGAAAAAGCAGTTGAGTGGACTATTCACACCAAGTTGAAACCCGAGAAAATTTTGACCGAAAAATTCATAAAAGACTTACACAAAAGAATGTACGGCGACGTATGGAAATGAGCCGGTGAATTTAGAAGGACCGAAAAAAACATTGGAATTCCGTGGATACAAATTGGAGTTGAATTGAAGAATTTATTAGAAGACGCAAAGTATTAGATAGACAACAAAACCTTTTCGCCTGAAGAAGTAGCCATTAGATTCAAGCATCGGGTTGTATCGATTCATTGTTTTCCGAATGGAAATGGTAGACACGCTAGAATGATGGCCGATATAATTATGGAATCAATATTCGGGAACGAAATATTTTCGTGGCATCAATCAAATATGACTAATTTACTATTTTAGTGCGTAACATCAGTTAACCAAATTGAGCATATATTTCACTTTCTAGCAAAACCATACAGATGTAATAAATTTTATATTTTGCTATTTTTTGTTTATTTTCGTACTAAAATTACCTAAATATGAAATTTAAAATTATATCAGTTATATTTCTTCTTATTTATTCTATTGCTTTTTCGCAAGGAATAGACCGTTCCTTACCTGAGTCTCATCAGCAATATATTGACCAGAAAGGGTACAACGATCTGCTAGCATTTACTTTTCAGCAATTGAGCAATTTTGAGATTCTGGAGGTAAAAGAAGGAACTATTAACATTCAAATGGGCGAATACCCCTACTCTTTTTCGTTGTTACCCCTCATTGAGCAGAGTGCTGAATTTGCCTTTGACTCCACCGGGCGGGAAGATTTAGTGAGTGAGTACGTAGCTCTATTGGTAAGTGCCTACGATGATCAGCGTATGCTGAGTGAGGCTGATTTTTCAACCGTGCAGAAGTACCTTCGGTTACAGTTACATCCAGCAGCCGATATAACTGAAGAAGATTGGAACCGTTGGGTGGTACAGCCCGACTTGGAAGGAACTGTTACTTGTGCAGTACTAAACTTACCAACCGCTACCGCCACCGTGGAGCGGAGTCAACTGGAGCAATGGAAGGTGAGCGAGGAAGAAATCTGGCAGATTGCCAAGCAAAATACCGCCGAATCTACCTACGAAACCGTTTGGAAAACCGTGGCCAATTCTATTGAATTGTTAGCCATAGGCGGAGCTAGTGCTACGCTAGTACTAGATGAAATTGTACCGGAGTCCATTAGCGACTATGGGGCGATTGTAGCCGTACCTCACGAAGAGATAGTACTCATGCATCAGTTGAAAGAAGACAACCTAGAAAGTTTTCAAAAAGTAATTGAGTATTTGCACAGCTTTGTTACTGAGCAGTATCAAGGGCACAGTCAGCCAATTTCACCCTATTTTTACTGGTACTCGCAGGGGGAGTATCTTCGGATACGTTTGGGCAAAGATCAGCACGGCAATCTGCACATCTTTCCGCCCACGGCTAGCCTGAGTTCTGAGGACTAACTATTCCTCTTCAGACGAATCATCATCCTTTTGATTGGGGGCTTCGTCGCGGCCTTCAATATCGTCGCGGTCACGAAGTTTCTTATCATCTACGTGCTTATTCAGAAACTTATTAATTTTATCAATATCGTAGTTCGTCTGAATCTCCCCAAATGTATCAATCTTGATGTCGAACCCATCTAATTCCGGGTTTACCTTCGGTTTTTCTCGTTTATTTAATCTTTTTCTTCCCATAACTTTAAGTGGATAATTAACAATTGAAAGTGGATTGTTAGCCTGTGCGTAAATCCTTTAGAAGTAACTCAAAAAGCGTGCTACCTGTTTAGTTGTTTCTATCCAAGTGATCTACTGCCTTCCGTATTCTACTTATCACGTCATTTCTGCCCAATACTTCCATGGTGCTCATCAAATCGGGACCACCGCCTTGCCCGGTGAGCGCCAGACGTAGTGCAGGCATTACTTTCCCTAAACCTACTTGCCGATCTTCTAATAATTTCTGTAGCTGCTCTTTAGCACTTTCGGCTGACAATCTTCCATCTGATTTTTCCAATATTTTTGTGTAAGCCAGCAGTGCATCCGAAGCTTCGGGTTTCCACTTTTTTCTGACCATTTTCTCATCGTACTGTTCGGGAGGTTGGTAGAAGTACCGAGCCGTACTCCAGATTTCCTGCGGGAAGGTAACGCGCTCCTTCATCAGGCCGCAAACCTGCTCAGCCTTTTCTGGGCTACTTTCAATACCGTTTTCCGATAAATCTTTTAGCAAGTATTCGGCTAAAGCTGAATCTGGCATTTCTTTCAGATACTGCTGATTAAACCATTTAGCCTTTTCTATATCGAATTTAGCCCCGGCCTTACTAACCCGATCCAAACCGAACGCTTGCACTAGTTCTTCTAAACTAAATAATTCCTCCTCATTGCCCGGATGCCAACCTAGCAGTGCTAGAAAGTTTACCGTAGCTTCCGGTAAATAGCCTGCTTCGCGAAAACCGGGAGAAACCTCATCTGACTCGGGACTTTTCCAGTCAAACGGATAGACCGGAAACCCGAAGCGGTCGCCGCTACGCTTACTAAGTTTCCCCTTGCCGTCAGGGTTCATTAGTAGTGGTAAATGAGCAAACTGAGGCATTTTTTCTTCCCAACCCAAATAATGATAAAGTAGCACGTGCAACGGAGCCGATGGCAGCCATTCCTCGCCCCGAATTACGTGCGAAATTTTCATCAGGTAATCATCCACCACATTGGCTAAATGATAGGTCGGTAACCCATCCGATTTTAATAGCACCTTATCATCTAACGTCGATGAATGCACGGTAACATCGCCCCGAACCAGGTCATTCAACCGAATATCCTCATCTTCCGGGGTTTTTACGCGCACTACATAGGGCGCCCCGCTATTCAAATGCTCTTTAATCTCGCCTTCTGAGAGCGTCAGCGAATTTTTCATGCTCATCCGGCTAGTAGCATCGTACTGGGCGTTCTTCCCTTCCGCTTGCAGTCGCTCGCGCATCTCGTTTAGCTCTTCAGATGTATCAAAAGCGTAATAAGCAAACCCACCGTCAAGCAGTTGTTGAGCGTATTTTTGGTAGACTTCTTTTCGCTCCGATTGGCGGTAAGGAGCGTATTCCCCTCCGGCTACCACTCCCTCGTCGGGCGGAATGCCGCACCAACTGAGTGCTTCCCGAATATATTCTTCCGCCCCCGGCACAAAGCGGGTTTGATCGGTATCTTCAATCCGTAGAATGAAGGTGCCCTCATATTGTTTGGCAAATAGATAATTATACAAGGCGGTACGCACCCCGCCAATGTGCAATGGCCCCGTCGGACTGGGGGCAAATCGTACTCGTACTGGTCTCATGGCTACTTTAACCGCTTAGTGATTCAAAAGTTACGGGCAAAGTAACGAAATGCATACTGGAGATTCGTTAGAGATATAAACTTTCGTAAATTCCGCCAATGAAACTGATAGAAAAGCACATTAAAGAAATAAAGCATATATGTGAGCAACATCATGTAGATAAGATGTATGTGTTTGGTTCAGTATTAACGAACAGCTTTTCAGTTCAGAGCGACATAGACTTTCTGGTCAAGTTCGGTAAAGTAAATCCTTTCGACTATTTCGACAACTACATGAGTTTGAAAGAGTCTATGATGAAGCTATTTGACAGGAATATTGATCTAGTTGAGGTTCAAACCCTAAAGAATCCTATACTTAAACGTGCCATTGACCGAAATAAAGTGTTGATCTATGGACGAGAGAATATTGAAGTGGCTGTATGATATTCAAGCTGCAATTTATGAGATAGAAGGTTATTTTGAAGACGTTCCTAAGGACTTCAATCATTACCAGTCTAATATTATTCTAAAAGAGCCGTTGAGCGAGATTTAGAGATTATTGGTGAGGCTGTTAACAAAATAATTCAACGTAATCCGTCTTTTCCTATTGAAAATGCCAAGCAAATAGTAGGTTTGAGGAATCAGATTATTTATGCTTATGATAATGTCTCAGATGAGAATATTTGGGCAATTATTAATAAACACGTGCCTATCTCAAAAGGGAAGTAGAGAATCTTATCGATGAAGGTAATTAAATATCACTATCCAATGGACATTGCGGGGCAACCCTTGCTTATTGCACACTGTTAATTGCTTATGATTCATCAATTTAATTTCCCCACCGTTGTTCGCTTTGGCGAAGGTGCCGTTCAGGAACTGGGCAGCTACCTGAAAAACCGAGGAAGCCAGCATCCGTTGCTGATTACTGATGGGGTGGTGGCTAAACTAGCTTTCTTCGAGAAGATAATAAACGATCTGAAGCAACAAGGTTTGTCGCCCGAACTGTTCTGCGATATTTCCAAAAATCCGGTAAAATCCGATGTAACTAAAGGAAACGCAGCCTACCATCAGCACGAGAGCGATGCTATTGTTGGTTTGGGTGGCGGAGCGGCTATGGATGTAGCCCGAGCCATCGTACTCAGTATCAACAACACCCAAGATTTGCTGGAGTACGATGAACTCATTGGGGGCGACCAGCACATTACCGAACCCATGCCGCTATTCGTCACTGTTCCTACTACCGCCGGAACGGGAAGCGAAGTAGGGCGTAGTGCAATTATTTCGGACGACGTAACGCGCAAAAAGCACATTCTCTTTCATCCCAGTCTGATGGCGCAAATTGTGTTTGCTGATCCTGAACTTACCTACGATTTGCCCCCCGCCGTAACTGCTGCTACCGGTATGGATGCCCTTACTCACAATCTGGAAGCCTACCTCGCCAAGAACTATCACCCAATGGCCGATGGCATTGCGCTAGAAGGAATTCGGATGATCTTCCGTTCTCTGGAAAAAGCGGTCAATCAACCCGATGCTGAGTCGCGGCGGGAGATGCTGTTGGCTTCGCTGATGGGGGCGGTGGCCTTTCAGAAAGGGTTAGGCGTAGTTCATTCTATGGCGCATCCGCTTTCTGCTTTGCTAGACATGCACCACGGATTGGCGAATGCCATCTGCCTACCTTACGGACTACAATTTAACATCGCTGGCTTTGAAGATCGCTTTTCGGCAATAGCGCAGGCCATGAACCTTGCTGATCATAGTGGAGAGGCAGTGATTGAAGCGTTGGTTGGTTTAAATGAGAAAATCGGATTACCAATTCACCTGAGTACCGAAGGGGTAACTAACGAACATTTGGATGAACTAGCTACGCTGGCATCGGAAGATTTCGCTCACCCGAATAATCCTAAGCCAGTCACTCGTGAGGACTTTGTAAAACTGTATACTGCCGCACTGTAGAAAGATTTCAGAGGCTTTTCTAGTAATATCTAATTTGCTAACCGTAGAGTTTCTCACGATCGGTTTGTACCTTGCTCAAAAGTAAGCTGATGCGCTGGATTGTACGAATAGCTCGTCTACTACTGGGAATTATCTTTGTAGTATTTGGCCTGAATGGTTTCTTCAACTTCATTCCCGTTCCTGAACTTCATCCTTTCATGCAAATGATGGTTGATAGCGGGTTCATCTACGTAGTAAAAGCTTTGGAAGTAATGGGAGGTCTGATGTTACTAATTAATATACGAGTACCACTCGCGCTATTGATAATCGGCCCTATTGTCATCAATATTGTACTCTATCATGCCTTCTTTGATCCCCGCAACTGGCTCGTGTCAGTGGTAAATTTGGTATTGTATGTTATTATTTTAATCGCGCACTGGCCTACCTTCCGTAGCGTATTACAAAACAGTACTCCACAGCAATGATTAAACTAGGAGTAACATCTTGCCTGATGTACCCGGACGCCGACCGGACGTATTTTACCCCAAAATATCTCTGCTACCTGGAGCGCGATATGGCTCGCTATCTCTATCGTCCCAATGTGCTACCGATACTAATTCCCGACTTAGCACCGGAAGATCTCAACAATTTTTTAGCCCAAATGGATGGTTTCGTACTTCAGGGAGGCTCGGACTTAGCACCCGAAACCTACGGAGAAAAACCCATCGGTCGCTGGCTGGGCGATGCCTATCGGGACGAATACGAGTTGAAGATTCTGGATTACGCCATAAAAAATGATAAACCAGTCTTCGGCATTTGCCGGGGTTTTCAGGTGATGAACGCCTACCTTGGCGGAACGCTCTATCAGGACATCGCCACTCAACGTCCCGAACTCAACCAGCACCGGGATGCCGAACTCTACGATCAACTCAATCACCCCATTATTCTGGAAGAAGGAAAGCTCCTGGCCCGTCTGCATCAAGATGAAGATAACCGGATAGTGAACACCGTACATCATCAAGCTGTAAAGGATTTGGGGAAAGATTTAGAAGTGCTCGCCACCTCACCCGATGGGCTGATAGAAGCCTTTCAGTGGAATCAGGTCGAGGAAGGTAAAGTAATAGGGGTACAATGGCATCCCGAATTTTTCTTCAATTCTGAAGTCCCGTTGATGGATGCTGAGAGGGTTTACACGCACTTTTTGGGGTTTTGCCGATAGGGCAATGGTTGTTGAGATACCTTCCGAATCAATTCTGGTCTCTCAAGTAGGGGTTAACCACATTCATTTAGTCAAATAGTATAGCTACGAAGGAAGTGCGTTGTTTAATCTTGGGTCAAAGGCAAATGGCTCGGTACCAATCAGTTGAACTTTAGCAAAATCCGGATGCTTGGTATTGATAACGATATTACGTTCAGCAGGTACAATGGCGGAAGGAACGGACAAAACTGGCTTTCTTGCTTCCTGGTACCACTGACTGCCAATCAATTGGGTTTCTGACTGATCAATACTGTTCCTCCAATTTGGTATCAGGTCACTTTCTTCTATTCTCTGAACGGTTAATTGATCCGGAACGTGAATTGCCATAACTTGGTAACTCTGCTGTAGCCCAATTCCTCGTCGGTGTACCAGATTTTCTAAACAGGCTAACGAACGAGAAGCTGCCGTGTATATTACTAGTTGTTCCTTTCTATTCCATCGCCCTGCTAAACCAGGAGCAAACAGTTGATCAGCGTATTTAGCTAATGTAATTCGGTAAACTTCCATAGGAGGCGTTTGCCTGACGCTTACTAAACAGCGTATCCGTAGGCTATTCGTAGAAGCTGGTTACGTACTTCTCCTACCCCTGTTACGGTAGAGAGTAGCTGCCAGGGCGTTTTTCCGTAAAACTCTCCTGCCGGAAGATGCAACCAGGATCGGAAAGTCTCTTTACTTCCCAACACTTCTTTCCCAACTTCAAACACCTCCTCTAATTTTAAGAATAATTCGGAGCGAAGATTATCCAGGCTTTTGTTCTGCTTACGATAATTATCAAGTGTTTTGGGATCAAGATTTAAGATTTCAGCCAGTTCAGCTTTATGAATATCCGAGTTTTGTAGAAATGCAGCAAGCTGAGCATAGTCAATTCCGGCTTGAGCTTGCTGAATAAACATAATGGGTGATATGATTGGAGTAGCGGAAGCGGCCATAAGAGTATATTTTACTTCAATATACGGAATTTTTCCTGGCGAACGTGAAAAATTCCTGACAAACTAAAAACTTATTTAGTGCCAGCTCTACCCCCGTTGCTGTTTAGGATATATTAGAGGATATTCCGATAAACTTCTAAGGTTCGTGACGTCACGAACCTCGGGGTAAATAATTATCAGAATAAGGTTTATTATCCTGAACTTTCATACTGTCAGGGTTCGCTATCTAAACACGCCCCAGTAAAAGTGACAAAGAGCAGTTACCGGGGCGTATCAGTTTATCTATTTGTTATCAGCACTTTGCAAGTCACGGGTGTTCTTCTGAACGGCAATGGCTGAGAACATACTTAGGAGAAAGCTCATGCTGTAAAAGCCCTTTTCACTTAGCGTCAAATCAGCATTCCACAAGCCAATGATGAGCAAGGTGACCGATAGAATGGCGGCAAACCAACTGATACCGTAGTACAAATCCGTCACCGGAATGCCTTCCAGGCGGTCGCGCACACTCTTTTGTACCGATACTACCGCAAATAGTCCGAACATTATCAGGGTAAAATAATAGCCCTTTTCGTTAAGCTCCATAGCGGCATTGTACAAGCCAATGAAGTAGGCGGTCATTCCCACCAACAGCATTGTCCAAGACACTGCCACAAACGCATTAGAAGGACGTTCTGCCTTTTGGCTCGCGTTATCCTGATATTTATTAACTAATTCAGTTTTTTCTTCAGTAATCTGATTCATATCATATTTCGTTTGATAATGAATCAAAGGTCAGGACTTTCCGAGGTCAGAACATTTACATATGTAAATAAATGGATTAGCCCCTGCATGATAAAAAGTGGTAAATACTTCTGAAGTTTTACCTATAGAATACAGAGGGTGAAGATCATCGTAGAAAACTTCTAAAATCTCTCATTCTTTTTATTCTGGTGCTTTTTTCGGCATTACTGATATTTCAGTAATCTCAAAGAAATCGGCACATATATCCTCTGTCTCAAACGATTCATATATGAATCCACTGACTTGGACACTCAAGCCGTTTGTCTGAAAGCTTTCTTCAAGGTTGCACGGTGATAGCAGCCCAAGAACGTTATTGGGCAAGTCGCTATCTGGTTCAATTATAAAATCCCTAGGACAATCTTGTGTCTCTGGCCCTAAAATAGTTGCAGTAATATTACTTACAGTCTCAATGATTTTCCGATTTTCCTCTGGAAAGCAGCTTGAGGTTGGCTCAACATCACCTGAGCATGAAAAGGCTGTGAACAGAACAGCGAGGGCAATAGTAGTATTCAACACAGTTAGCTGTTTCATAATTATAAGACACTCAGCCATCACTAACAGTTGGAATTGGAAAGTACGGACTATTTGCCCGAGCAGTAGCAATGCCCGTGCATCTCACCAGTAGCTTTA
Source organism: Tunicatimonas pelagia (assembly GCF_030506325.1). Lineage (NCBI taxonomy): Bacteria > Pseudomonadati > Bacteroidota > Cytophagia > Cytophagales > Catalimonadaceae > Tunicatimonas > Tunicatimonas pelagia. Next base: position 3,090,081 of record NZ_CP120683.1, read on the forward strand.
AATAGGTAGAATAGGGTTAGCTCTTCTTGGCCCGGATTCGACTCAGTTGAGTGGGAGTGATACCCAGATAAGAAGCTACGTGGTACTGGGCAACCTGATTTTCCAGTTCGGGAAACTCTTGCTGAAACATGGCGTAGCGTTCGGAGGCATCGTTCATGACCAGCGACATTTCGCGACGTTCTTTCTTCACAAAGAAATCTTCGGCAATCACGCGGTTGAGTCTTTCTACGGTAGGGTGCTCGTCATACAACTCTAAAATTCGCGCAAAATTAGTCTGCAGTAGTTCGCAATCGGTCAGGCACTGAATATTAATCATGTTTTGCTGCCCAGTAATTAGGGAAGAATAGGCCCCAACAACGGCCGGGTTGACAAAGAAAATCTTATTGAATTCTTCGCCCTTAGGACTACGATAGTACGCCCGAAGTACGCCGGACTGTACAAACGCTAGCTTCTTGGCAAATTCTCCCTCAGTGGCTAAGTGGTCTCCCTTCTGCATCGCTACCGGCTCAAATAAATCTAGCAGTGCCTGCATAGAAGCCGATGGCAAGGAAGTGAAACTGCTCAGATATTTCTCAAAGGATTGCATAAAGGCTCAATTAACTAAATACTTTCATTATTTCTACTAATCCTTCTTCACTTTCACCCCGCTACTCTATGAGCTTACGGTCGGTAAAAATGCTTAGCAGTATCCTTACAAGGATTGCTGAAGTATCCGTTCTTGAGTAAAAACGTTATCTTCAGGGAGCAAATGAGTAAAGCCATGAATATAGCTAACATAATACCGTTCGGCGTTAGAATGAGATTTCTAGAGGATTTTTAAGCGTGAAAAAGATACCGATTCTTCTAACTCTCATCTCTTTTTTGACTTCTTGTGAAAAGAATAAAAAAAGCGATTGGCTCGAGAATAGCCTCTCAGAGATACGATCTATTGATCCAGCGGACACGAACTTTACCGACTTAGAATCTTTAAAAAAAGCAATTGGAAACTCAAAGGTTGTGCTGCTTGGTGAGCAAGAACATGGGGATGGCTCAACGTACTCGGCTAAATCTCGATTGGTTAAGTTTCTCCATGACGAGATGGGGTTTACTATTTTGGCGTTTGAATCAGATTTTTTTGGTGTAAACAAAGCGTGGGAAGATTACCAAAGAGGAAAGAAGGATTATCAGGATGTTATTAATCAGCTGTATACCTTCTGGTCACAGAGTCAAATGTGTGAGAATTTATTTCAAACCATAAAAGAATCTCAGAGCACGCAAAACCCAATCGTTTTAGCCGGTTTTGACAATCGCCAAATTACGAATGTTTCCCAAGAAGAATTACTCCCTTCATTAGACTCTATTATACGCGAACACAATATTCCGATCAGCATATTAGATCTGGGGTTTTTCAAAAGAACGCTCAAAGAGGCAATGAATAAATTGCATGACCAGGAAATTACACCAGAAAACCAAGCTCGGTTTCTTTCAATAATTGATACGCTGACAGCAGAGTTTCAAAAGGAAGGCATAGATTCCTTTTGGGTTCAGGAGTTAAAAAATACCAGGGGATTTATAATGTATGTCTGGCATTGGTGGATTGATCGTGAGAATGATCTAGTTGATAATAATCTTAGGGACATACAAATGGCCAATAACTGCTTGTGGTTATTGAATGAGAAGTACCAAGGTGAGAAGATGATTATTTGGGCGGCCAATGGTCACGTTATCAAGACCGATACTTTATTTGATGTTGAGGCCGAAGGATGGAAACCAGCAATTAGACAATATCCCATGGGGGAGATACTTTTTAATAGTTTGGGGGAAGAGATGTACTCGATCGGTTTTACTTCATACAAAGGAAAATCTACATCCCTTCAATACGATTCAGCGGCTCAGAATTTTATATTTCAATCTTATCCATTTGAACCAGCCGATAGCACCAGCTTTGAATTTGAACTAAAACAACGAGGGCTTGAGTATGCATTTATCGATTTACCAGAGCAACTCGATCTGTGGACTACGACCGACCAAAGGATAAGAGTGTGGCGGCCTGAATACGTTAAGGGAAAATTACCAACTATTTATGATGGGATATTTTACATACATGATATGCATCCAAATAAGAAGCTCTAATAGCTAAATGAAATACCCACAACAAATATATATCTCTATTGCCAAATAGGTTCTCAATATCAGGCAGTACACATTATATGACCAAAACAATAACACTAGAGCAACTGCAAAGAGTAACACTGAAATGTCAGGGGCTGGGCGGTGCTCTTGCATTTGGCCAAGGGAAGAAAGCGGTTTTAGCAGCGTTGGAACGCCTTGGCTATGTTCAAATTGACACAATATCTGTTGTTGAGCGGGCTCACCATCATACGCTTTGGACTAGAGTTCCCGGCTATAAAAATGAGTATTTAGAGCAGTTAGTAGACGAGCGAAAAGTTTTTGAGTACTGGTTTCACGCGGCATCGTATTTACCCATGATCAATTTTCGCTACGCCTTGCCCCGAATGCTACAGTTTAAGGAAAAAGAATCTTTTTATCATAAACATGTAGACCCTAAAACGCTACGGTACGTTTACGACCAGATTCGTTTAGACGGCCCCAAAAAAGCCCGAGATTTTCAATCATCCCGCCAACAGTCAGGAACATGGTGGAATTGGAAGCCTGCCAAAGTTGCCCTCGAGAAGCTATTTATGCAAGGCGATTTGATGATATGCGGGCGCGATGGTATGGAAAAGCGGTACGATATAACCGAACGAGTACTACCCAGCACTGTAAATACATCTGAACCCACCCCATCAGCACTCGCTGAACATCTAGTCAGAACGTATTTGCGGGCTTACGGAGTTACCACTATTAAGCAAATAACCCATCTAAGAACCGGAAAGGAGCTTAAGAAAAATGCTGGTGAAATTCTGCAAGCTATGCTAGAAGACAAAACGATACAACAAGTAGATATTGACGGAATGCCTACCCTGTACGTGCTTAGCAAATTGCTAGAAAATACAATTGAAGAACCATCGCATAACGTGAAGCTATTGTCTCCCTTTGACAATGCCATTATTCATCGCGACCGTACGGAGCAGCTTTTTGATTTTAACTATCGCCTGGAGTGTTACACTCCTAAGGAGAAAAGACAGTACGGCTACTTCTGCTTACCAATCTTGTTAGGGAATAAATTTATTGGTCGCATTGATTGTAAAGCCCATCGCAAGAGAGAGGAGTTAGAGATACTCCATTTACATGTGGAGAATACAGAACTAGATACTGACATATGGCTCGATCATTTTATTGAAGCAGCCGTACGATTTGCGAACTTCAACAATTGTAAATCAATAAAGCTCACCAAGGTGAGTCCAAAGGCAATGGCAAAAACTATCAAGCAGGCTTTCAATAGAAATGGAGGTCGTTACCTGTCAGTATCCAGGTACCGAGCATAATACATGGGCAGCTTTACTAACCCAACTATTCCTTGTAACCAATAGAGAGAAAGTCCTGGTATAGTAAAGCAAAATTATCTATACTCACAACCCAAACTTGATGATCCAACTACTTTACTATGCAATTACTCATTATTCTACTAATTCCGCTCCTGCTATTTTCAACCTGCCAGCCTTCCAGTTCGCCAACGGAACTTAGTGTAACCAATAGTGAGCAATACCCCAACATCGTCTTTATTCTAGCTGATGATATGGGTTACGGTGATCCGAGCAGTTATAATCCCGAGTCTAAAATACCGACCCCTAACATCGATCAAATTGCTCAGAACGGAGTGAAGTTTACCGATACTCACTCCCCCGGACCTTGGTGTGTGCCGTCGCGCTACGGATTAATCACCGGACAGTATCCCTATCGTACCCAACTCAACTGGCGTGAGCGAGCACTGATTGACCCTAGTCAGCGTACCATTGCTGAGCTACTAAAAGATCACGGCTACCGTACCGGAATGGTCGGTAAGTGGCACTTAGGTTTCGATAGTATTGATTGGAGTGATATTCCGACCGATCAGGAGTTTCGGGGTGGGCCAATAGATCATGGATTTGATGAGTTTTTTGGGATGCACGCTTCGCTGGATATTCCGCCCTACTTCTACATTGAAGGCAACCAAGCGATAGCAGCTCCTACCGATACGGTAGCCGATAACCAGAGTGAGGATGCTACTACTACCATTTCTGGTGCCTTTTGGCGCGGAGGTGATATGGCACCAGGCTTTAGTCACGAGGAAGTACTGCCCAAGTTTACCGAACGAGCTGTGTCGTTTTTAGAGAAGCAGCAATCGGATCAACCTTTCTTTTTATATCTCGCTCTCACCGCTCCTCACACTCCTTGGGTGCCGACCGAAGAATTTGTAGGAACTACCTCAGTGGGCGAATACGGTGATTTCACCAGACAAGTAGATCATACCGTTGGACAAATAGCTAGTACGCTAAACTCATTAGGGTTGACCGACAAAACATTACTCATTTTTACTAGCGATAATGGTCCGGTATGGTTTGCTGAAGACGTAGAGAAGTTTGACCACCGCAGTACTGCCTCATTACGGGGAATGAAGATTGACCACTGGGAAGGTGGGCATCGCATTCCGTTTGTAGCCCAGTGGCCGAGAGAGATTCCTGCCGGAACGGTACGGGACGATCTGATGGGTTTTACTGATGTATTTGCTACCCTAGCGGCTGTCGTAGGCGATACTATGGTTGCAGAAAATAAAGATAGTTATAATATGCTTCCTGCTTTTCAAAATGAAGCGACCGAACCCATTCGTCAGGAAATGATAATCGGTGAACGAGTAGTGCGGCAAGGTAGCTGGAAGTTTATCCGTGATGGGGGTGAGGGCGGTCTGGGAAGAAGCTACGGTTATCAAGGGCAAGAGCCCGCCCCGCAAGTAGATGAACTTTATAATTTAGCCGAAGACTTATCCGAAAGTAATAATCTGGCAGATGAGCAACCCGAAAAAGTGGCGGAGCTTAAGGCGTTACTACCGGATCTTCAACCGAAATAGTTTTATCATATTTTCTCTGTAATAATGCCAACATTTTATTCAGTGGATAGCGATCATTGGTAAAATACTGAGTAGCGATACCGTCTAGCGTAGCGTACAGCAGAATGGCTTCGGGTAGGGCTTTGGAGTGCCCTGACTGTTGCAACAGTACTGCCAGATCACCGATAATAAAATTGTTTAGCTCGTCGAAGTGGGTTCCGAGTTGCTTAGCGAGCGAAGACTGTAATCGCAATGCCCGCAGCAATAACCAGTAGCTACGGTATTTTTCTAGAATCGTAAAGTAGCGTACTAACCACTGCTGAAGATTCTCTGCCGGATAATTAGGCCAGTCCTGCTCAATCTTGGCGACACCCGCCTCCACAATCGCTATCAGCAGGGCTTTCTTGTTTTTAAAGTAGTTGTAGGTCAGCCCCAGCGAAATATCAGCGTGGTTGGCGATGTCTCGCATGGAGGTCTGGTCGTAGCCCTTTTGACTAAACAGTATGAGGGCAGTGCGGAAAATTTGTTGACGACGGGCAGCAGTATTCATTCTTGATTGAACTATTGTTCAGGTAAGAATATGCAATTACTACCGAATTCTCAAGCGAATAGTGTATATTTGTTATAAAAAATAAAACGAAACAAGTAATGTGCATCGTTTTACGAAAGCATATTACTCACCAAGTCAACCAGCCCAATTATGCGATCACTAATTATTGCCGTAGACTTTGACGGAACCGTAGTAGAAGATGCGTACCCCCGCATTGGTAAACCTCAACTTTTCGCCTTTGAGACATTAAAAGCTCTAAAACAGGAGAAGCACCGACTGATACTGTGGACGTGCCGTAAAGGAGATCGCTTACAAGAAGCGGTAGAGTTTTGCCGGGAAAATGGAATGGAATTTTACGCAGTCAATAGCAATTTCCCCGACGAACCACTCACTTCGGAAGATAGCCCCAAAATTGTGGCTGATTTATATATCGATGATCGTAATCTGGGTGGCTTTCCTGGGTGGGATCAAGTATGGAAAGCACTGAAGCCGAACGATGAAATGCCCGAAGCAGAAATGCGCTCTAAGGGAATATTCCAACGGCTTTTTGGTTAGAACGCTTCGGCGATATTAATGTAGAAATTACTTGTCCCCTGACCCACGGCAAAGTCAAGCCGAATATTTAGATTCTCTTCGGGGATGAGCGCGTAGCGCAAACCTGCCCCTACCGAAGGTTTTACATCAGGTAACGAAAAGTCGCCAAACCGACGGGCAACATCCCCGATGCCGACAAAACCAACCGCGCCCAAATTCTTCCAGATATGGCATCGGTACTCAGCTTGCCCAGCCAACAGATTATTATCACGATAACGACCTTCGTAGTAGCCTCGCATAATCATATCTCCCCCTAAAGCCGCTAGTTCAATAAACGGAGTCTCGCCCTGACTGAAGTAGCCGAACAATTGTACCGCCACAACATCTTTACGTCGAGCAAAAGGTTTCCAGTAATTACGCACGTCCAGCACTCCAACTGAATAAGTGAAATCACTACCTAGGGTCTCTCGGTGAAAGCGTTGCCGAAACTCTGCCAGCATTCCTGAAGTAGTGTTTAATACGTTGTTACGATTATCAAGCATCACTCCCACATCAAGCCCCACCGCCTGATAGGGTTCCGCCCCTAGTGGCACCTCCGACGATAAATCCCCGTCGGGATCAAGATCGATCTCGTAAGTATTCGTATAACGAAAGCCTAGTCCGGCGTATAATTGTTTATATACCCGTCGGTAAGTAAGATGCTCTACGCCCAGCTCGGTGTAAGAAAAAAGTTCTTCGTTAGCTTCCGGGCTGGTATTACCAATGCCGTAATAAAACTGAGGAAACTTACGAAACGCCAGTTCACCCCGATGAATATACCGTTCACGGCGGGAGAACACGGTGTATTCGGGCGTAGTAATAATTTGATTATTGAGAGTATAACGAACCGACATGGCAATGAACGAGGTACGGGTAGAGTCAGCCGTAGGCGGAAAAAGCAATTTCCCGCCAATCCCGAACAGCCAACTAGTTTCGGGCGAATAACCGGCAAAGGGGGCAACTACCCATCTTAGCGGGGGTTTACTCGGTTTTCGAGGAATTTCTCCTGAGAAGAGGTCTATTACTTTATCGGCTACGTCAAACACTGAACCTTGGGCTAAAACCAGCGTTGGGCAGCTAAGCAACAGAAAAGTAACTTTGATAACAGTACTTGATAAGTAGCGACGCAAAGGCCTGAGTTTTGTATATTAGCTTAAGGACGAGGCTCAAATTCCAGGTATTCGTCACTAACTTCAACCTGATAGTTAGAGGATTTCCGTCTGTTCTTCATTACTTCTTTTAATTCTTGCTTTTCGGCAGCCAAGTTTTCTTTAAACTGCACCTTAGCAGCCGGAATATCGTAAGAAATCTTGTAATCTTCTACTGTTCCCTGAGCTTTCAGGAAAAGTTTAGTCGGAGCTGCGTTATCCGAAGCCACCTCACCAAAATATTTTTTCCGCTGAGCTGACCGCTCCCGCGCCTTAGCTGACCGCAAATGAATGCTTCGCATGGGAACATCAAAATGGTAATCAATATGATTGTCGAAAGTATGAATACCCTCTACCGTAATATCGGATAAGTTGCTTTGAACCACCATTTTAGGAATATGTATCTGCTGATCGCAAATACGAATATAGTTCCGAATATCGTCAAACCGAAGGTGGTCGAGCTGCTCTTCATCTACAAATCGGGCAATGCGCTGCATCGGCTCAAAATTATTTAGCTCGCCTTCCTTTATAGTGGCATAGGTCTCAGCTGAAAGTGAAGGGTAACGCACTTGCAGATTACGATTCAGGTTCATCCGCCAATCCGACGTAGCGTACACCTCACCCTTTAGGTGGCGAGCCGTGAGAAAATCTTGCTGAAAATCTTCAAAAATGTAGAACGCACTGTCTACGTGAACGCCTTCTAGGCGAGTGCGCCCCTCAGTACGAATGGTTTCTCGCTGAGCATTTACCATGGCCGAGGCGTAAGCCATTCCTCCTGCTGTCTGTACCGATAAATTCTGAATATGGGCAAGCTGATTATGGAGCTTGAGTTTACCCCGAATACTTCTGCCCCGGAAACGGCGAAACTTTAGCCGCTTTACATCACAAGAAAAATTGAGGGTAAGCCTCGGACTAATTTCCAGTTGATAAGGCTGTTTATCCGAAACCCGCTGCCAATCTTGCGCGACACTTCGCGATAGGTTGCCATCTAACGAATTACTCAATTTACCGGAAAGTAACTCATCCAGATCAACAAGATCAGATCGCAATGAAGCATCAATTTGTACCGGATGGGTTTTGGTGAGGGCATAGGCAATAGCATTTTTGAACTGTCCCGTAAGGGAGAAGTGGCTATGCCCCCAGTATCCCGAGACCCGGCGAATAGCCAAGTGATTATCTTGAACCTCAAATGTACCGGAAATCTGCTGAAACGGTAACTGGCTATCACGCAGGGCGAAGGCGACATCCTTCATCTCAATAATCCCTGAGCTTTGGGTGCGACGACGGCGGTTTAGTTGATTACTCTTCAGATCGTTGATATTCCCTTTCAATTGCACATCAGCTATGATTTCACCTCGAGTAGTTTCAAGTTCGAGAATCGGGTAAAACGCTAGTAACGAGGGTATACTAAACTGCCCTTTAAAATCGGTTTCTAGGTACAAATCGCGAAAGTTGCGTAACCGAAGATTACCACTCAGCGGCTTTCCATCCAGCGTAGCCCGGATGTTGTTCAGGCTTAGATCTGAAGTACGACTGTTGCGTTCCGCCCCATTGGTAAATGAACCCGACAGGTAAATATTTTCTAGTTTCTTCTGATAGTCGGGATGAAAGAAAGAAGCATTCTGGCAACCAAAATCTAGCTGAAGAGCCGGCTGATAGGCCAGCCCAGTAACCTTTCCAGCTAATTGTACCGCGCCTGTGCTTCGGTAATGCTGCCAGGGGCGCGCCAGCGATTTAGGCAGTACACTCAGTAAAGTTGGAAAATCCGAGTTCGCTGCTTCCACTACCAAATCCAGTTTTGTTTGGTCAGTATGGTCAATCCATCCTTGCACCTGAATTTTAGTATCATTCAAACTTACCTGAGAAGGCTCTACCAGCAAACGATTATCTTGGTCGTAATAAACCAACTGGGTACGCAGTTCTAGCCACTGGTCAACAAAATAGTGATCGGAACCTACCCCAATGTATTTGCTTTCCAAATTACCTTCGGTATTGATTTGATACACCGATTCGTCCACTTGCAACGATGCAGTTACGTCGTGAGCATAAGTAAGTATATCTTGCTCCCGAGCTAAGTCCCGGTATCTGACTTGCACATCATTCAGATTTACTTGCTCCAAACGAAAAGCCAGCGAATGGTTTGTAGGTGACTGGATTGTATCCTGCTGATTTCGGAAAATAGTATAATTCGCATTCTTTTCTTTGTCAATAAGTAGGGTCACCGACCCATTCGTCAGGCTAATTTGCTGCAACTCATACGTACCCCGAAGCAGCGCAAATAGGTTGAACGAGAAGTCAATCCGGGCAATATCAGCCAACGGATACTCCTTACTTTGCGTAGAATCTACAGCTCCAGGAATAAAAACCTCCTCAAAGGAAACCGCTAATTGCGGAAAATCACGCCACGCCGATACCTGAATGCTTTTTACCTCTACTGGAGTGGCTATGTACTCATTTAACGACGATACTAATCGCTCAATAAGTTGATCCTGATAGGCATAACCAATCCCTACCAACCCTGCTGCAAAAATGCTCAACGCAATAACTAATCCTATAATAATTCTTTTGAACAAACGATACTTTTTTAATTCCAACGCAACAAGTAGGTCAAATATGATACCCACCGTACTCACCATTTGCGACAAATACTGACAAAAAGGTACTTAACGAAGATAGATAGCAGGTTTAGAAAAATTTTTAGCCGGACATTGGCAATTGTAGGCAAGAGTATTACCTTTGCAAAACATTTTTTCAGGGTTCTTCATTTGCTCGTAAAAAAGCAGATAAAATTCTGAACAAAAATGGGTTCTTAGCTCAGTTGGTTTAGAGCACCTGCCTTACAAGCAGGGGGTCGTAGGTTCGAATCCTACAGGACCCACACCATTAAGGAATAATGATTTTAGCCACTTGTAAATATTTTGCAAGTGGCTTTTTTTGTACTACTCTCTAAAGTAATTAGTTACAGCGACTACTTCATCAGATGGTCAATCATATTTTCCAGTTTGCTCATGCTATGGATCTGAATTTTATATTTTTTCGAGTCTAGCCCTTTAGTATTGAACTTGGAGATAAAAATCTCTTCAAAACCTAGTTTCTCGGCTTCGCTGATGCGACTTTCAATGCGGTTTACGGCCCGAATTTCCCCACCCAAACCAACTTCAGCGGCAAAGCAGATTCGACTAGAGATAGGTACATCCAGAAAAGAGGAAACCAGAGAAGCACAAATTGCCAGGTCAATTGCCGGGTCTTCCACCTTCAGCCCTCCCGCCATATTCAAGAATACATCTTGCGTACCTAGTCGGTAGCCTACTCGCTTTTCCAGCACCGCCAATAGCATATTGAGTCGTCGGGCATCGTAGCCGGTAGCACTACGCTGCGGAGTGCCGTAAGCCGCCGAACTCACTAGGGACTGAATTTCAATCAACAGCGGACGGTTGCCTTCCATGGTAGCCCCAATCGTAATTCCACTCAGTTCGCCTTCTCGTTGAGAGATGAGAATTTCGGAAGGGTTGCTTACCTGCCGTAGGCCCGTGTCCAGCATTTCGTAAATGCCCAGTTCCGAGGTAGAGCCGAAGCGGTTTTTGATCGTTCGTAGAATCCGGTAGGACAAGTGGCGATCGCCTTCAAACTGAAGCACCGTATCTACCATATGTTCCAGCACCTTTGGCCCAGCAATGCTCCCTTCTTTGGTAATGTGCCCGATCAGAAAGACCGGAGTATTGCTCTCTTTAGCAAACTTCATCAGCTCTCCGGTGCATTCCCGTACCTGTGAAACACTACCTGCTACCGACTCAATATGGCTGGAGCGCAAAGTCTGGATGGAATCGATGATCACAATGTTAGGCTGAAGCTGCTCAATCTGCTTAAAAATAGCAGTCAATGAGGTTTCGCCTAAAATATAGCAAGATGGTTTCTGATTAGAGGCGGTTAGCCGTTCTGCTCGCATCTTAATCTGCTGATTACTTTCCTCACCCGAAACGTAGAGTACTTTTTGCGCCAGTGATACCGCAATCTGCAACATTAGCGTAGACTTACCAATACCCGGTTCTCCACCGATTAGCACCAGTGAGCCGGGCATAATACCCCCACCCAGCACCCGGTTTAGTTCGGCATCCTGGGTTTTGGTACGGTATTCTTGTTGGTATTCAATTTCCTGGAGGGGTACAGGACGAGTAGCCACTTTTTCTTTGGGTTGATTACTCCGCCAGGTGGGCGTTTGAGATTCTTTTTGGATAACTTCTTCAACGTAGCTGTTCCAAGCAGCACAAGAGGGGCAGCGCCCCTGCCACTTGGGTGAGGTAACCCCACATTCTTGACAGACGTATATCGTTTTTGCTTTGGATTTAGCCATTGGTGTGTTTTAGAGATTGGGGGTTTAGGTTTTGGCAACTACTGGAATCCAGAATTCTTCTTCCGAGGTTGGGTCATCGTTTTTATACTTCTCACCCATCAGGGCGAAATGAGGCCGATCATCTAAATTATAGTCTGAGTTTGGAATCCAGTTTCCGTAAATGTACTGATAGGCTGTTATTGCTTCACTTGCTTTTCCTTGGTAAAGAAATACTGCGTAAAGTCCCGCAGGGATCATCAGCTGCTCCATGTCCTCCGAAACAGATTCATAATTACGCACCTGAACCGCCGCCCACTTGTCAAACTCCTGAGTCGGGCTAAATTGCTCAAAGAAATCTAGATTATCATACACCTCTACTGAGTACAATGCAGTGCCAATCGTATTTTTGATTGTAGCTCGGTTCGGCATGAAACCTTGCCATAATTCTTGCGTCTGGTTATTAGCAACAGACATTCTCACCTTTTTACCAACCAGTTTAATTTCTTCTATTATCTCAATTCTTGATTTCATTTTCAAACACAGTTACTCAATTTCTCACCACCCGAGAAACCATCTAATTTAAATATTCTTTTTTCAAGAACGCTTGCTCAAGGCACTTAATTTCTAAAACAAGTTATGTATTTTTAGCTTTTATAATCGATGAAAAGCTACGTTGCTGCCCTCGGTACTGCTGTACCTAAATATCGTACCCCACAAACCGAAATCGCCAATTTTATGGCGAATATCCTTCAGCTAAACCCAGCCGAAAGGCAGCGTTTGTATGCTCTGTATCGAGCATCCGGTATCCATTATCGGCATTCTGTGCTAAGCGACTACAGTAATATTAACCGTCGTTCATTTTACCCTGATGCACCCAACCTGGAACCCTTCCCCACTATTAAACAGCGGATGGATGTCTACGAACGAGAAGCCCTGTCATTGAGCTATCGTTCAGCTAAAAACTGCTTACAGCAACTGCCCCAGTTTAACCCGAAAGAAATAACCCACCTGATTTTTGTAAGCTGTACCGGAATGTATGCCCCTGGCGTGGACATTGAGCTTATTCATCAACTGGGACTATCGCATCAGGTGCAGCGTACTGCGATTAATTTTATGGGTTGTTACGCGGCATTCAATGCGCTAAAAGTGGCTGATAGTATTGTTCGGGCTGATACCAATGCTAATGTACTCATGGTTTGTACGGAGCTTTGCACCCTACATTTTCAGAAGGGTAAGGATGAAGATAATTTACTGGCTAATGCGCTATTTGCTGACGGATCATCCGCTGCGTTGGTTACCAGGCAAAAATTTGACAATGCCATACAGTTCTCATTAGAGCAATTCTACTGTGATTTGGTACCAGAGGCTAGTCAAGAAATGGCTTGGCAAATTGGAAATTATGGCTTCGAGATGAAGTTATCCGCTTATGTACCTGAAGCAATTAAACAGGGGATTTACCAGCTAACTCAACAGTTAATGAACCAACTTAGTTGGAGTGTTGATGAGGCAAGCCTCGATGTTCAAGAAAAACCCGATTTCTACGCAATTCATCCCGGTGGTAAACGGATTTTGCAGGTAATTGAGCAAGCGCTATCTATGGAAAAGGCCGATAATCGCTTCGCTTATCAAATATTGCAACAGTACGGAAACATGTCGTCAGCCACTATTTTATTCGTGCTTAAAGCCCTGCATCAAGATTTAACCGTAGCTGATAACGATAAATCCGTCCTCGGATTGGCCTTCGGCCCTGGTTTGACGCTGGAGAGTATGTTATTACGAGTAGAAACATTTTGAGGTTCCCCCTTTATGAAAGGGGGTAGGGGGATTTTAATTGTTCTTATTATCTCTAAGGTTAGCAACTGTTTGATTACTACCTTTATCTTTTCATGCTAAAAACCCAAAAATATGATGAACACCGAAGGAATGCTGAGAGATGACGCACTGGCTGATAAAGTAATTGTAGTTACTGGTGGTGGTACCGGATTGGGAAAATCCATGACTACCTATTTTCTTAAGTTAGGAGCCAAGGTGGTAATCGCCAGCCGGAAACAAGATGTATTAGATCAAACCGCTAAAGAACTAGAAGAAGCCACCGGAGGTACGGTGCTGCCGATCGCCTGCGATGTTCGTAAATACGAAGAAATAGAAACGGTTTTAAAGAAAACGCTTGATAAGTTTGGGCGGGTTGATGGTCTAATCAACAACGCTGCGGGAAACTTTATCAGCCCTACTGAGCGACTATCGCACCGGGCATTCGATATTGTGGTGGATATTGTATTGAGAGGCACCTACAACTATGCACTAGCGTTTGGTAAATACTGGATTGAGAAGCAGCAACCGGCCACCATGCTCAACATCGTAACTACCTACGCCTGGACAGGCTCCGGCTACGTGGTTCCTTCAGCCTGTGGAAAAGCCGGAGTGCTGGCACTGACCCGCTCGCTAGCGGTAGAATGGGGCAAGTATAACATCCGTTCCAATGCTATCGCTCCTGGTCCATTCCCCACCGAAGGTGCCTGGAGCCGACTCCTACCGGGCGACTTGGTGGAAAAATTTGATCCAGCCAAGAATAATCCGCTCAAGCGGGTAGGCGATCATCAGGAGTTAGCCAATCTGGCGGCCTACCTTATGTCCGACTACAGTAGCTTCGTGAACGGAGAAGTAATTACCATTGATGGCGGCGAGTGGCTACAAGGCGCCGGAGAATTTAATCATCTGGACGAAATCCCCTCTGAGATGTGGGATCAATTAGAGAAAGCGAGGAAGAAGGGATGAAAATAATGATTGATGATGAATGAATAATGACTAATTTGATAATGTCATCAATCATTACTCATTCATCATTATGCTATTGTCCCAGACTAAAGATTTTTACCTGAGATTCTTTAATGGGGTGGGATAGTGTAACTTCAAAGCGACCGTTTTCCCACTCTTCAATCGTGATGAACTCGTCGCTGTCATCAGTTTCAAATTCCCAGTAATAAAAGAAAGATTCGTTATCAGGTGAGATTTTCCCATCGGGGAAATAGGAAGCTTCGCTGGAAACTTCGTAATAATAGGTTTTTCCTTCAAACTCAAATTCGCCGTCACCATTTTCATCCATCGTATCTAAATCGCTTCGGTTCACAGGTATGTCACGCAGCTTTAGTTTGCGGGTCGCTAATGTTACATCTAGTCCGTCATCATACTCCAGCGTAATCCAAACTTTACCTTTGGCGGCTTCCCCTTCTAGCTCATACCACTCATCATTTTGCCCGGCGCGATATACGCCACGAGAAAGGATGCTTACATCAAACTCCTCCATTAGCGGGCCAACATTCATCAAGTGAATTAGTCCACCCGGGCGAACATTCTCTAGGTGTAATTCCTGAGAAGAATTATCTTGCCCATTCTCTAACTTTTTATCTTTTTTATTTTTCTGCCAGAAGTACACAGCTATTCCAATTAGAACCAATGAAAAAATTATGACGGCGTTCATATCCATAAAAACCGGCGGGTGGGGACTACTCTCCTAATTGTTTGTTTTCAGTAATTCCCATGCGGGCTTTCAGTTCTTTCAGCTTATCGGAACCACCACCGCTACCAATGGCCTTGTCAATTTCATCATCTAGTGATTTAGGAGCGGCGGCAATCTCACCGTACGATTCAGCTAATGATTCTTCTTCTTCCACTTTAGCTTTCATACGCTCAAGCATGGCTACTGTGCTGGAAGAGTCGATACCTGCTAGCTGCTTGTTTAGCTTTTTAGTAGCGGTACTCACTTTAGCCCGGGCTTTTAGGGTTTTAATCTCATTTTCCCAGGTAGAAATCTGTCCCTTCAGGTCGTTTACTTTGGCTTCCAAATTCGCCGTCATATTATCGTACTTCTGTACTTCCGCCTGGGTTTGCGTAAACTGACGCTCGGCTTGCTCTTTTCGGCTCAGAGCTTCAGTGGCTAATCGGTCGGCATCACTAGGGTCAATTTGTCCTTGCTCGGCCCGCTGAAGCAATAGCATCGCTTTCTTTTCGTAATCGGTCGATTGCTGCTGATAATTCTTCATGTCGCGCCGAGTGCGGATTGATAATGCCTTTACCTCAGCTAAACTTTCTAATGCTTTATTTAGGTCACCCTTTAAATCACGAATTGCTTGTTCGCTCATTTTTACCGGATCTTCTATTTTATCAATAGCAGAATGGGCCTGGGCTTCGCCTACTTTAAATATTCTTCTGAAAATGCTCATAGTTACAGTATGTTATGTCAAGTATTTTTATTACGAATAAAAGTTTTGTGGTATTAGAGTGCTAAGCACTATAGTACTCTAACACTAATCAGGAGGCAAATTTTATAAAGTCTTCAGCGTACTCGGCCATCATTAGGCCAATGGCGTTGATAGAACTTTCCAATTCGTTCTTGTCCATGTTCTCTAATTGCAGAGTATCGCGAAAAATCACTTTATTTTCATCGTTAAGCACCAAAGCCCCGTGTACTAGCGAGCGGTTAATTTGCAGCAAATACTTGAGAGTAGACGCATCGCTATCATCTTTCAAGTCAAAAACGTATTGTTCCAGAATCAAAATATCCTCTTCGCAGTCCAAAATCAGGTGACTGATACCCCGATCTTCATCAGTAATTACCACCAAACCTTCAGCGGCATCTTCTGACTGGAGCTCAAATCCTAAGTCAAATAGAAAGTTTTTTACCTTATCAAAGTGTGCAACCATAATAGTTAATGGGTTAGTTTAGAAATGTAGTGAATATACTATATAGCGTATGTTGCTGAGTAAAGTTATAACTTCGCACGTATTCTACAAGCTGATTATCTATTTGGTATGAAACTCTTTGTAAACGACACTCCGGTTATCTTCGCTTCAGTGCAGAATTTATCAGACACATCTTATGATTACACATTTAACGCCCTAGCCAATAATATTGTTGAGGCCAAGCTAAAAGAAGATGTACTGGTGCATTATGCCAACCCTACTTACATTAAAAATGCCTTAGATTACTTTAGCAAGAAGAAGGTAAAGAACCTAGATAGCATCACTTTTGCCGTGGCGGATTTAGAAGAAACTGTAGCAATGGTAAAAGATCAGTTTAAAATCGTGCAGGCAGGAGGAGGAGTTGTTCGTAAAGAAGATAGGGTTCTACTGATTTTCCGGCTGAGCAAATGGGATTTGCCTAAAGGTAAACTAGAGAAGGGTGAATCGCCTACAGAGGGAGCGTTACGGGAAGTAGAAGAAGAATGTAGCGTGAAGGTAGAGCTTAAAAATGAAGTCTGTCAAACTTGGCACACCTATACTCGCAACAAGAAAAAATATCTAAAACAAACCTACTGGTTCGCCATGGACTGCCTGGATGATAGTCAGCTTCAGCCCCAAACCGAAGAAGACATTGAAGAAGTACGTTGGATGAACACTTCTGAAGTGCATCAGGCTCTGTACGATTCTTATTTTTCTATCCGGTACGTAATGCGGCAGTACTACCAGCAACTGGAAAATCAAAGCTCGTAGGGCAAAAAAGCGTTTACGTCGCCCCCGTAGCGATGCACTTCCCGAATAATTGATGAGTTGATGTGAGCGTAAGCTGGTGAGGTAATTAAAAAAACCGTCTCCAGTTGAGTATTTAAATAGCGGTTTACTTGGGAGATACTATTCTCGTACTCAAAATCGGTAGTATTGCGTAGCCCACGTAATAGATAGTTAGCCTGGTATTGTTTGGCTAACTCAGCGGTTAGTTCATCGTAGGTAATTACCTCAATGCGGTTTTCACCCTGAAAGGTTTGCTGAATATGGCCGAGCATCGTTTCTATCGGAATGTAGCGGCGCTTCTTGCTATTGTGCCCTACGCTAACTACAATCTTATCAAATAACGATAATCCGCGTCGCACAATATCTTCATGCCCTAAGGTGAACGGATCGAATGAGCCAGGAAAGAGAGCAACTCGTTCCATACTAGTTACGGGGTAAGGTAAAGGCTGTATAGATCAAAGTACTGATGGTCAGGAGCTTCGTCAAACATGTGAGAGAAAGTCAGAAAATCAGGTTTCGTTCCCAGCGTAAGCTGACGAATGTAACGATACAGAGCGGCGTACTCATCAGATTTTAGCGGGATATTGCCCCAAACCACTACCTTAGTATCATTTTGGTCTAGCGATAACTTCTGAAAGGCAGTTAAGGTATATTTTACTACATCGTCCGGACTCTGGTAGGCAAAATTATTGTAGAAAACCACGTTGCCATTGTCAATCACCAGCACAGTCAGGGCTCCTTGGTCAATGTGAAGGTGCATAACCGGGTAGTGAGAACCCGATGGCATCTGCCGAATACCTTCTATAAAAACGCTGCCCTGGTACTTTAGTGGAATATCCTGCGAAGGATAGGTACTCTTAATCCGATCAACTAGCCCTTTATTCGCTCCAAACACCATAGCTGCCTCAGCTTGCTCATGCATTTGGTACGATATTGAGTAGTTCTCCTCAGGAAGAGCGACCGCCAGCTTAAGATAATGCCCCGGATTTTCTGGTGAAAAATACGAACGAGGGACTAAGGTAAAGTACGGACTCTTTACAGCCAATTTTACACTTTTCCAGTAGCCAGCCATCAAAAGTTGATGCTCTTCAATAATGGTGCGGTACGCTCCGGTTAATTCTTCTAATGTGTCGGAGAAAGAATAATCCTCAAGTAACAGGCAGCGT
The DNA here is from genome assembly GCF_030506325.1 of Tunicatimonas pelagia. Taxonomy (NCBI): domain Bacteria; kingdom Pseudomonadati; phylum Bacteroidota; class Cytophagia; order Cytophagales; family Catalimonadaceae; genus Tunicatimonas; species Tunicatimonas pelagia. The sequence goes on from NZ_CP120683.1 coordinate 3,108,322, forward strand.
TGCTGATCGGTATCTACTACGCAAAACTGAAAGTTATGCGTTCCGGCTAGCAATAGCAGGGCATACTGATCAAGGCGATCTACACTAAACTGAGGATCTTTGATTCTTCGTACTAGCGTATAGTTTCCGGTAGAGTGAGCCAAATTTAATAATCGTCGATCAGCAGTTATTCCCAGTTACCCCCGGTAGTTACTTCGGTGCGCGAACCTACCCGCAAAGGGCCTTTAATGCTTTCTTCGCCCCGGCGTTCCGGATTAACCGGTGCAATATCTACCACTTCAAAAACATCTACTTCTACATTGTTGCGGGATATTTTATCCGCGAACAGCTCAAATTTTTGTCCCGAATGTGGTATAGAAGCGATATTTTCTATTTTAAAACTATTGTAGATAGGAGTATGGTATAGGGTGTCCCGAACGGGAATGCTTCCTAAAGTATCTATCTCAATAGTAGTTTCTTCTGCTCCGTAGTCTAGCAAGGTGGTAATTTCGCGGCGTTGCACAATGTATAATTCACCAGTATCTAAAAAGCTAATTAATTTGTTCCAGTCGCTAGTATATTGCCCGTTTGCCTCTTTATACAGCAATTGAGCGTCACGGATATACTTCAATTTGTCAATCACCTGAGCTTCAATAGCAGCAATACGTTCCTCTTCTTCAATACTATATTTAATACGGTCAAATAGATAATAAGCGATTCCTATTGCAATTGCCAGAAAGACAAAAGTTAGAATTTTAGTTAGGCTCATAGGTTAGCAATTTAGTATTATGATATAAAAATTCAGTAACTACTTTAGATACAACAGCTCGCTAATTTCGTGTTTTATTATCAAATTTGAAATACCCCCGCAAAGATAGTAGCTCTTTAGGGAACTGATAGTGGCGAATTAACTGATGAAACTGGTTTTTTCCTTTAATTATTTCGCTTCTGATCTCTTGAGGAGAGGTAAAACCTACCTTCTGAATTAGCTGCTCATCAGAATTTAGTTCCGGATCGATCCCTATTCGCGGAACATCTGCCGATACTTCAGCCGAAAAAAATAGCTCAACAGCGTGTAATGGTGGCTCTACGTGTTCGTAAACGAATAAAAATTGTGATTTCTCGACCGCCAACCCAGTTTCTTCCTTCACTTCCCGGTGCATTGCTTGCTCGGCTGTTTCGCCAAATTGAACGCCGCCCCCCGGTGGGGCAACAAAATGTTGGTTATCTTTCAGTCCCCGATGCCAGACTAGCAGAATTTCATCACCACGAAAGCAGAGTGCACAAACCCGCACCCGCACTTGGTGACCAAACTGCTCGTAAACTTTGTGATTCCACTCCGGCATAGTAGCACTAAAGTTGCCTTATTCTACTCTAACAAGGTGTAAAACACTTTAGCTACAATGCTATCTGGTTCAGCTACAATCTCCTCTAGCCGTCTGCCCAATTGGGTACGAAGTGGCTGAATCCTAAATTCAGTTACTATGTTCGGAGCCTCATTTATTATGTTTTGCGTATACTGAGTCATCAATATCTGATACGATGATTCCGTAGGCGGAACCGAAAACACACCATTCCGAGGGGCAGTATCCATTTGCAATCCTACGGGAAAACGAACCAGTCTCTGGCTAATGACCGCGGAGTCTATGATTAGTGAAAAATCATCTTCAAAAGCGAAAGCCGCTATGCGGTCAGGCACGGCCAGCCCTTCTTCTCGAGGGGTTGCTCCTATATAAATCTCTACCCGATTAACCCGAAACAGCTGGTCGGTGTTGGCTCGTAGCGTATCGATGAAGTTTATAATCGGCTGAATGCTCAGCGTAGGTACCAATCCAGTACCTGAATGTAAATAAAATCCGCTGTCGGGTGCCATCATCCGTTGGTTTACCGACGTTATCCCAGCTAGTGGCGTACCCGAACGGTCGGCAGCAATATTGTTAAAGGCATTTTCCGCGTTAAAAGTATACACTGATGATACAGCCTCGTCATTACCACTAAAATAGAGTGCTAATCGTAACCGAGCGGGATCAAATCCGGTAATTATACTATTTCCAGCAAGCGAAGTCATAGCAATTCCGGGAAAATACTCCCGAAAAGCACTATCGCTAGTTAAGGCAGCAGCATCAGTTTGAGCCAAGTCAAATAACTCTTGACCAAACGCATTATCCAACCGAACCCTTAGTGTATCAGCTACACTATCAGCTTTGGGATTAGGAATAAAGTTAAGTTCGGCCAGAGCAACTGGGCTGAAGGGAATTTCATCAGTGCGGTAGAAAGGAGTGCGCGCCAACGTATCGAGTAGTGGATAAATACCAATGCGCTGATCTGTAGTCTGATTTATATCGCCGTAAAAGTAATCGTTTACCAGTATCAGAACTAGCGAGTCGTACCTGTCCTCTGCTTCCACTTCTGCACGGGTATCTACGCCGAGTTCGGCAAACGTTGTTGCTTGCGTTTCGCCAAAAATCTCGCTTCGATACGTACCCGCTAAAAAGCGGTAAGAATCATCGTTAGGCAGTCGATTGGTGGCAACTGAATCTAACTGTACCAAGGAGTAACTAAGAGGAATTTCTTTAAAGAGAAGGCTTAAGGCTTGGTCGCCGGGTTCTTGAGGTAAACTGAGTATTTCTTCACTTTCACACGAAAAAAGAAAGGGGGTGAGCCAAAATAGCCACCCCAGTTTTTTTCTAACTAACAAGTTCATTATAAAGGTTGTAGTAGGAGTCCAATAAATCATCGCCCTGCTCAATAGTGTCAATTTTCTTTTCTTTATTAAACTCATCGAAAAGCTGAACTAAATCTTCGCTGTATTCTTCTTCAGCCTTAATTACGGCATCAGAATACTGCACTCCGATTTTGATGAAGCCTTCGTAGTCGGCTGATTGAAGATTTGCTAACATACTATCTTCAATATCCATCATTTTCACCTTTTCAATGAGGTCAGTATTGAATTTGTGTTCAAACTTGTTGTTGTAAACGGTAAAAACGGTTTTGGTAGTATGAAATAGCGGATCGTTTTTGTACGTAGTTTTCAGATACATCGGAATAAGGCTGGTCATCCAGTCGTTACAATGCACAATATCGGGGGCCCAACCTAATTTCTTCACCGTTTCAATTACTCCCTTGCAGAAGAAAATGGCTCGTTCGTCATTATCAGCGTGGAATCGGTTTTGCTTATCAAAGAACACGGACTTGCGGTGGAAGTAGTCCTCGTTATCAATAAAATAAACTTGTAACTTAGCATTGGGAATAGATGCCACTTTAATGGTTAGTGGTTTCTCTTCGTCGCCTACGGCAATATTAATTCCCGATAAGCGTACTACTTCATGCAATCGATTCTTCCGCTCATTGATCAGCCCGAAGCGAGGCACCAATATCCGGATTTCCATTCCTCGCTCCTGCATACCTTGCGGCAACTTCCGCACGAAATCGGCCACTTCAGAAGTCTGTAAAAAAGGATTAATCTCACTAGCTACATAAAGGATACGGAGTTTCGACATATTTTCGTGGATTTTTAAATGTAAGTGGAATGCAAACACAAAAGTACGAAATTATTAGCATATTTCCACTTTTTCCCCCATTTAGGCGTTAATTAGCCTCTTTAAGTACATGATGTCCCCTACTAATGAAACTGCTGCAAGATGTAAGTTCTGTACGAAATTTCACCCAAAAGCAAACTGCTAAGCAAGAAATAGGGCTAGTACCCACTATGGGGGCACTACACCGCGGCCACCGGGCACTATTGGAAGCATCCTTGCAGAATAACGATCTGACTATATGCAGTATTTACGTGAATCCAACGCAGTTTAATAACCCAGATGATCTGGATAAATATCCCCGCACTCTTGAGCACGACTTGAAGTTTCTGGAAGAGGTTGGCTGCGATGCCGTATTTTGCCCACCTAACCAGGTAATGTACCCTAAAAAAGAGCAGCAGTTGCTTCAATTAAGCTTCGGACATTTAGACAAGATACTGGAGGGGCAACACCGCCCAGGCCACTTCAGCGGAGTAGGATTGGTAGTGAGTAAACTGCTTAATATTGTGCAGCCACGGCGGGCTTATTTTGGGCAGAAGGATTTGCAGCAGTTAGCTATTATCCGTCAGATGGTGCGGGAGTTTTGTATTTCGGTAGAAATTATGTCGGTACCCATCGTTAGAGAAGCATCAGGATTAGCCCTTTCGTCGCGTAACCAGCGGTTAAGCTCAGAAGAAAAACAAGTTGCCACCCAGTTGTACCGCACATTACTTTTTGCTCAGCAGCAATACGAGATTGGTATCGATTTAACTACCATTAAACAACAAGTACTCGATCGGCTTAGTCGCGATACTGGTATTCGGGTAGAATATTTTGAGGTAGTACGAATAGATGACTTTCACTTGATTGAAGAAGCTGATAAAAGCGGAGCAATTGCTTTTTGCGTAGCAGCTTACGTGGGTGATGTACGACTGATTGATAATATAATTGTACCTCCGGCAAAATCTACACAGCAGGAACACTGATGAGGTTCTGCTCGTTAGAACAGTCGACCATTAGTAGGAGACTGAATAATGAACATTGAAGTTTTAAAATCGAAAATACATCGGGTAAAAATCACCCAGGCAGAGCTACACTACGTAGGTAGCATTACCATTGACGAAGATTTAATGGATGCCGCTAATTTTATCGAGGGTGAAAAAGTGCAAATTGTGAATGTAAACAATGGCGAACGCCTGGAGACGTACGTAATTCGAGGGGAGCGAGGCAGTGGTATGGTTTGTATGAATGGCCCCGCCGCCCGGAAGGTACAGGTGGGTGATATTGTAATTATTATTTCCTACGCTTCTATGCCCATTGAAGAAGCTAAACAGTTTCAGCCTACTATTATTTTCCCCGACCAGAACAATCGTCTGATTTACTAGTGAATGAAGGGTTCCCTGAATATTAGGAGTATTGCTAAGTACGTAGTATCGTTAGCGATTGCCGGAGGGTTGCTATACTTAGTATTTCGCAACGTAGATACTACTGCTATACTAAATAAGTTGCGGGAAGTACAGTATCAGTGGGTGATCTTGGCGGTCGTCATATTTATCGTTAGCCACATTGTTCGGGCTTACCGCTGGAATCTGATGCTGCAACCACTAGGCTACCAGCATCTTCGTACGTTCCGTACATTGCTGGCAGTACTTACGGCCTATTTTGCCAACCTTATTATTCCCCGAATGGGTGAGGTTACCCGCTGTGGTGTGCTCCGCCAATTAGATAAAGTACCGGTAACTACCTCACTAGGCACCGTGGTTGCCGAACGTCTGGTAGATTTATTATCCTTGTTTGCCCTAATGGCGTTACTGTTTCTTACAGAATTTGGTCGCCTCAGCGATTTTATTACCGGATTCTGGGAGGAGAAATTTAGTAACTTGGGTGAGCAGGTATTTGCTATCTACGTATTTACGGGTATCGCAACAGTTGGATTACTCACTGCTTTCTTTTTAGTCCGGGCTTTCTGGGATCGCTTGCAGCAAAACGCATTATTTCAAAAGACACAAACTTTACTGCGCGAAGTGCTCCGAGGAGTGACCAGTATCGGAAAAATTAAGAAGCAAGGGCAGTTTTGGCTGGCCACGGTTAGTATGTGGTTTATGTATTTCCTAGTATCGTATACCGTATTTTTCGCGATTCCGGAAACCAGCAATTTAGGAGCCAGTGCCGGACTAGCCGTATTAGTAATGGGCAGCTTGGGTATGGCGGCTCCGGTGCAGGGTGGTATTGGTACATTCCACGCTTTAGTAAGCGGAGTTTTACTACTCTACGGTATCGAGCAGGGCGATGGGGTGTTATTCGCTACCCTAATTCACGGGATGCAAACCCTCTCATTCATTGTTATGGGTGGTTTTGCGTTCTTTATGGTTTCAGTCTTATCTTCCCGTAAAATAAAGACCGCAACTACTTCCTGAAAGTAGAATTTTTTAAAGTAATTGCTTGTTTCTAATCAATAACCTTCACTGCTCCGTTTTCGTAGAAAATTAACAATGAGGTTAGTAACCACACTTATTTAACATACAAATAACATGTCTTTATACATTATATTATTTATAGGTGTCGGCATCCTGAGTTTTGCCGTCAGCCGACGATTGAAAAACAAATTCAGAAAGTATTCCCAGATTCGTTGGAATGCTGATTTAACTGGGCGAGAGATTGCCGAAAAGATGCTGCGGGATAATCGTATTCACGATGTAGAGGTTATCTCAGTACCAGGCAAATTAACGGATCATTATAACCCAGCTAATAAAACAGTAAACTTGAGTGAGGCGGTTTATCACGGTCGTTCAGCAGCCGCGGCAGCCGTTGCGGCTCACGAATGCGGTCACGCGGTGCAGCACGCCACGGCTTACAGTTTTCTGGAGTTTCGCTCCGCAATGGTACCAGTACAAAACGTAAGCGCCCGCATTCTAAATATGGTCGTACTATTTATGTTCTTCGGAGGAATGTTCATCTTCGGGATGGAAGGCGCTTTCCTTAATACTGCATTGCTGGTAATTATTGGTTGTTATACCGTAATTACGCTGTTCTCGCTGGTTACCTTACCGGTAGAATTTGATGCCAGTAAACGGGCCTTGGCTTGGATTCAGGCTCAAAATATTGCTTCTCCCGATGAATATGGTCAAGCGAAGGATGCCCTGAAGTGGGCCGCCATGACATATGTAGTAGCCGCTTTAGGCTCAATTGTGGGTCTGCTCTATTGGGTTTCTATTTACCTCGGAGGTCGTGACTAAGGTTTACTGACCATGACTGTTTATCATTAGCAAAATAATTGTAGCACCTTGACGCTGATCGGGGTGCTTTTTTTTATCTCAGTATGTCAGTATATTGCAAAATACTCGTCATGCATACTATTTTAGTTGAAAATTGACATTGGAAAATTGATAATGAATAATTAGTAATGACAAATGAGCAGCAAAGAGCTGAGAGCATGGTGTAGGGAGTAATAACCTCTATCGCCCCGCCCCAGGCTCACGGCTCCTTGTCATTGAGCAGTTGAACAATAGAATAATCGAGAAAGACATGAACTTTACACTAACGGAAGAACACATAGCAGTGCAGGAAGCAGCCCGGGAATTTGCTCAGAAAGAGTTATTGCCCGGCGTAATTGAACGAGACGAAGAGCAACGGTTTCCGAAAGAACAGATTAGGCAAATGGGGGAGTTAGGGTTTATGGGGATGATGGTTGATCCAAAACACGGTGGCGGAGGTATGGATACCAAATCTTACGTGCTGGCGATGGAAGAAATATCTAAGATAGATGCTTCGGCTTCCGTTTGTATGTCGGTGAATAACTCGTTGGTTTGTTGGGGTATTGAACAGTACGGCACCGAAGAGCAGAAAGAGAAATATCTTAGTCGTTTGGCCACCGGAGAAATTATCGGAGCGTTCTGTCTATCCGAACCTGAGGCCGGCTCCGACGCCACTTCTCAAAAGACGACAGCGATTGACCAAGGCGATCATTATCTGCTGAACGGTACCAAAAACTGGATAACAAACGGTAATAGCTCATCCGTCTATATTGTAATTGCCCAGACTGATTCGGAAAAGGGGCACCGAGGTATTAATGCTTTGATAGTAGAACGCGAATCGGAAGGTTTTGTCGTTGGTAAAAAGGAAAACAAAATGGGTATTCGGGCTTCCGATACGCACTCACTCATGTTTACTGATGTAAAAGTACCCAAGGCCAACCGAATTGGTGAAGATGGATTTGGGTTTAAATTTGCTATGTCGGTGCTAAACGGCGGACGCATCGGTATTGCCGCACAAGCCCTTGGCATTGCTTCGGGAGCGTATGAATTCGCGCTACAGTACGCTCAAGAACGCAAAGCATTCGGAAAAGAACTTGTACAACATCAAGGAATCCAGTTTAAGTTAGCCGATATGGCAACCCAAATTGAAGCGGCTCGCTTGTTATGCTTGCAAGCAGCAGACCTAAAAGACCAAGGGCTTCCCTATGCTAAGCAAAGCGCAATGGCCAAGTTATTTGCCTCGCAAGTAGCGATGGACGTAACCACTGAAGCGGTACAAGTACACGGGGGCTACGGCTATGTGAAAGAATACCATGTGGAACGATTGATGCGTGATGCTAAGATTACTCAGATTTACGAGGGGACTTCCGAAATTCAGAAGATTGTAATATCTCGAGAATTGATACAATAAGTAAGTTGTATGTAAGATTTCTGATGGAAATCGATAAAATTTGCATTTTCTTGAATAAGAATCCAAAAAATATTTGTAAAGTTACATAAGTTTTGTAATTTTGATTATCTTACATCTACCAGAGAAACGTATATATTCTACACAAATTTAGCGATTTAGACGAATGGAAGACTATAATAAGATAATTGAATCCCTCAACGTTCGATTTATCAAATCCAAAAATATCAGAATCTTACAACCGGTCAAGATTCAGAATTATTACGATGTTGAGAATTCTATCCTTATTTTGAACCGAGGTGAAATTCACTACGGGGAAGATGAAGATGTAGTATCAGACGAAAGTATTCTCTTCATTCCCGGTGGAAAAATGATGTCTGTCACCTACGGTTCGGGTGATCCAGTAAGTTTGTCAAACGACGACTTTATCAATAATAAAGAATTATACTTCCAATCGCTAGAGACAACTGACATCACCAAACTTGAGGTAGAGAATTTTAGCTTCATTAATTTTGAAGCAAAAGTTTTTGATTCGGTAAACTTCTTTGCTTCACTGGATATTCCTCCGTTTGAGATTAAAGATAATCCGAGGATCGTAGAGATTATCAAAGACATTACGGGCGAGAACAACTCGGAGACTCCAGGGAAAGATCGGATTATTAAGATTAGCACTGAGCGATTGGTAATTGAAATTGTTCGCCACATTCTGGAAACTCGAATGTTTGTGGAGCAGTTGGCCACCAATAGCACCTACTTTAAAGACCCTCGCTTGATCGATATTTTTGCTTACATTAAGAATAATATTGGGGGCGATTTGTCTAACAAGGTACTAGCCAATGTAGCTAACGTATCTGAAGATTACGTAGGTCAGTATTTCAAAATGTTGACGGGTATTAATCCGCAAGACTATATTGAATACCAACGAATGGAACACGCGGTTAATCTGCTACGCACCACCAAAAAGAGCATCCGCGAAATCGGTAAAGAAGTAGGGTACAAAGATACTGCTTACTTCTGCCGTCGGTTTAAGATGATGTTCGGTATTCCGGCCGGAAAAATGCGCCGTCGCGAATCTTTGATGAACGTCTAGAAAATCAAATTACTGTGTGAATTAATTTAAACCCCGAGCAAACCGGGGTTTTTTTATGACTTTTGGTGTACCGACCGTTGAAGGTAATCACTAAAATCGGGGGCTTGCCGTTGGTAATTGTCCGCTTCTTGCGCTGAGGAAAACAAAAAGTTAGCCGAAGCTCGGTTACAAGCAAACGGAATATCCCAAGTGACGGCAATCCGTAGCAGTGCTTTTACGTCAGGGTCATGGGGCTGCGGTTCCAACGGATCCCAGAAAAAGACCAGAAAATCAATTTCGCCCTCGGCAATCTTCGCTCCAATTTGCTGGTCGCCCCCTAGCGGACCGCTCAATAGCTTCTGTATTTGAAGGGCACCTACGTCCTTCGTTCCATTCTCTAGAAAATTGCCCGTAGTACCTGTCGCATACAGTCGGTAATTTACCATTAAATCAATGTGCTCCCGAACCCAGTCAAGCAGGTCAGGCTTTTTATTGTCGTGGGCTACCAGAGCCACGTTTTTTTTATTTTTCATCGGCCTACGGTATCTATTTAATCTATAATTCTTTCCAATTTTTGGTAAATCAGATTTACTTCTTCTTCTCGGTTCTCTACGCTGAACTTCAATCCTGCTAGTTCAGCACCTCTATACGATTTGCCTTCTACCCTTCTTATATTTTCAATTTTCTCATCCCACTCTTTAACAAACAAAAAGCCCTCAGCACAGATATTGTCTCCCTGAATATGGATTTTCATAAATTCTTGTCCATCGTTTTCAACGTATTCACTAAACCAATAGGATAGCGAAGTAAGACCATTTTCTTCTATTTGAGTAGCCAGTTCCTTCTTGTACTCTAAAGAGTTTGACGGAAATGTCGTAAATATTCTGTTCGTAGTATCGCAACCTGGCCTATCACAAGAATAAAACACTGCGGTAATAAGACTAAGTATTATGATTTTTTGATTCATCTTTTCCTTTTTTACGCGCTTAATAGCGGGAATAACTAAAAACATAAATTCATTCTTTTAAAGTAATCAGAAATGGTAGGGAGCGAATAATAGACTGAAACTCAAACCTGCTCTGCTATTTCACCTTAATTTTACCTCCTTGCCGAACTACTACATTAGAGCCATCAGCAATAAATACTGAATCAGGTTTACGCTCAAGATACGGAACAAAGGCTGAACCATAAAGGGCTTTAGTGTGATAATGTGCCTCAAAATCAGTTACCGGAAAATACGACCAAGCCGGATGTTCCACTCCGTACTCTAACGTAGTTTTTTTACTGTACGCATTGTAGCCCCAGTAGTGTTGAGCAATAAACTCTTCAATAGAATTCGGTGCTAATGGCTTTGTTGTTGGCTGAGCTGTTGCCATTATAAAATTACGGGTTCCACCTTTCTTCCAGGTATACTCAACACTTAGCTCATCTTTTTGATGGTCAATCCAATATTGGGTTGGGGCGTAGGTGTAGTGTTCCCGATACACCAGATTCGCCACCCAGGCGATAGCAGGTTTAGGCACAATCTCACTAATAAAAGATGTACCTCTCCGCCAACCTTGCTGGCTGCGGTAGCGGACATAAAAGCGCAGGTTCACTTCAGTGAAATTCCGATGAAAGGGTACCGGAATACCTAACAACTTAGTATCCAGAAATCGGAAGCCCACAATACTTACGTATGTTTTGCCCTGAAAATAGTCTAGCTCGGTGGCTTGGGGAACGTAGGGTTTTAGTACCGATGGATCTACTGCGTAGTTGGCCATTAGTAGATACTTCCACCGGGCGGTTAAAAAAGCGGATTTAGGTGAACCTGATTTCATAGGGTGTTAACCTGTCAAAAAAATCAATGTTTTACTTTCACTTGCTCTAGCGCAGAGAAGCCTGCTAAAGCCGCTTCGTAATCGCGCAGTCGCACTGATAGGTAGTAGTAACAAATTTCGGTAAAAGCCTGATCGATAATAGTCAGGGAGTAGTGGTCAATAATTTTCATTACAGCACTAGTAGCCGCATAATCAAATTCGACACTAATCGTTCGTTCTACGTATTTTTCTAAAATAACACTGTTACTCAGCGCATCGGCGGCAGCGGTTTTGTACGCATTTATTAGCCCAGCTACACCTAGCTTAGTTCCACCAAAATACCGAACAACTACTACCAATACATCCAGCAATCGATACGACCGAATCTGCCCCAAAATAGGATCTCCCGCTGAATGGGGAGGCTCGCCATCGTCACTGGCGCGGTAGGTCTCTTCTTGTCCTGGTTGTGGTTTCAGCACAAAAGCGTAGCAGTGATGCCGAGCTGTATGGTGAAGTTTCTTCAAGTCAGCTAAGTGTTGCTGCACCTCAGTTTCTGAACTGACTGAATAGGCATACGCCAGAAATTTACTTCCCTTCTCTCGATAAGAACCTTCGGATTTGTCTGATAGCGAAAAGTAATGGTCAGGCATTTTTTTAACCGATAAACAGCAAACGGAGGTTCATAATTACGATTTCACCTCAGCAGATGCATGATAATGGAATTCATAAAATAGCAAAATATTTCGTGAAGCATTCATTCTGCTTATGGCACTTGCGGTGCGTACCGGATGGGTAAAACTCACACAAAAATTACTATGTAGGAAACACGCTCAAAAGTCTTTGTCCTGGCAGCATATTCTTTCTAGTATTAACGAACGGCTTTACTACAAATTTTTATGGAGTCAGGATCAGCGTCAAAATGGTCAGACAAGTTCAGGTTATCTACCCTGAGAGGGCGTATTACCGGATTAGTTGTATTTCTTTTGCTAATCATGCTAGCCTTCTCGCTAACTATGTGGCAGCAAAGTAAGCAAGTGGAAGGTGCCATGAGGCATGTGCTGGATACCCGAATGTACATTCGAGATCAGTTAGATGCCATTGCTGCCCAAGCAAATGGGCAAGTATCGGAAGCGCGAGGTAGTGTAATCCGGCATAGTGAACTGACTAAAGACAAAAATGGGCAATTTCCGCAGGAGATTGCTATCTGGGCATCCTTCCAGCAACTTGACAGCCTGGAGAGTTATTTGTCTGACAGTGTTGATCTGACCGAACTAGAGATAAGCATAAATAAGTTTAATCAGGATTTTTATGTGGCTGATAGTCTGTGGCAAGCCACGTTGGAGGCGCAAAAAAACACTGCAATTCGTTTGAATAAAACTGATCCTGCCCAAACGCATTATCGTGTCGCTAGTGCCGAAGAGCAAAACTACTCACTGCCTTCCGATACCGTAGCAGAGCTGACCATAGAGGCGGAAGAGGCTTACATGCAAGGTGCCTTTTTAAACTACACTCACGCCAACTACCGAGGAAAGGGGTACGCAGATTATACTAACAAAGATCAGGATGTAGTAGAATGGAAATTTGAGACCGAGTGGAGTGGTACTCATCTAATTTCGTTTAGGTATGCCAACGGTGGAAAAAGTGATCGCCCTCTTCGTATTGAATTAGATAGCCTATTGTTAGATTCAGCCCTGTCTTTTCCCGTAACTGAGCGAGGGGCTTGGACGCAGTGGGTATTTACTGAGACTATTCCTGTGTCGCTCAATGCAGGAGGGCATACGTTGCACGCGACAGCAATTGGCAGCAGTGGAGCAAATATTGATTTCGTAAAGATTGTTACCCCGGCCCCGTACGCCGACTCGTCGCTTCTTAACAACACTGTTTACCACAAGGGGGTAATGGATGAAGAAGCCTTGGCTGAGTTTATGCAACAGGTAGCTGGACAGCAAGATGCTGCCAATACCATGAACGCTATTGCTGACATACTTAGGAATGCTGGAGTGAAATTGCGGCGAGCCATCAGCTCAATACGTGCACAAAACGAAAGCCTACTAGCATCGGATATGGCTCAGTTGCAAGACACCCTCTATCAGGCAACGCTCTTTAACTTCGGTATGTTAGTAGCGGTAATCTTGTTAGCTGCTTTTGCCACATCCTACGTACTCAAATCAATGAAAAATTCCATCGCAAAGCCTACGCAGTTCATCTATCAGTTAGCAGAAGGAAAAGTCAACGACAATTTGGTAGAAACGAAAGATGAGTTAAATGAGGTAGTGCAAGCGGGGAACCTGCTGGGTCAACAACTGCGAAAAGCTCGGGACTTCGCTATTCAGGTGGGAGATGGACAGTTAGACCAACCCTTTGAACCAGCTAGCGAACAAGACATGCTAGGAAATGCCTTACTGCAAATGCGGACTAAGCTAGTCGAGATGGCCGAAGAAGAAAAAAACCGTCACTGGATGAATGAAGGCATTACGAAGTTTTCGGAACTAGTACGCGCTAAATACGAGGATAAGCAAGAATTCGCGGTCAAGTTGGTATCAGAAGTAGTTAAGTATGTAGGTGCCAATCAAGGGGGGCTATTTATCCGAGAGCAAGGAGAGGGAGAGGGAGATGAAGTACTTGTACTGCAAGGCTGTTATGCTTACGAACGAAGAAAGTTTATAGAAAAAGATGTGATACCTGGTGAAGGGCTACTCGGACAAGCGTACCTAGAAGGAGAAACAACCTACTTAACCGAAATTCCGGATAAGTATATCACCATCCGATCAGGGCTTGGTCAATCCGACCCTAATGCTATTCTGATAGTTCCACTTACATCTAATGAGCAATTAACCGGAGTGCTAGAGCTAGCTACTTTTCGAGAGTTTACTCCCCACGCGATTGAGCTGGTAGAGAAAGTTGCAGAAATTATAGGAGCCCATATTGCCAATTTAGAAGCTAATGAACGTACCCAGCAGTTGCTGAAGTCAACGCAGGAACAAGCTGAAGAACTCCGATCTCAGGAGGAAGAAATGCGGCAAAATATGGAAGAGATGAAGGCCATTCAGGAGCAAATGCACCGCGACCAGCAGGAGGAACAACAGGCGGTGAGCACTGACGAAGCGAAACAAACCTAGCGAAGCGATACGAAAGCTGCCCCCAAGTGCTCAATAATATCCGAAGCAATCAGTGATTCCTGAGCACGTTTTTCTGCGGCCAGATCACCTGCCAAACCGTGGAGATATACTCCGAGTAAGGCGGCTGAGAGCGAGTCATACTTTTGGGCGATGAGGGCGGTGAGAATTCCAGTAAGCACATCGCCACTGCCCCCGGTAGCCATTCCGGGATTTCCACTGCTATTGAAATAAACTGAGCCTTTGGGAGTACCAATTGCAGTATGAGCGCCTTTTAGGGTGGTGTACACGTGGTATTTTTGGCAAAAGTCCCGCAATAAATCTAATCGATGAAAATCGTTCTGAGCTTTTTCGGTAAGTCGTTCAAATTCTTTAGGGTGCGGAGTTAGGATGGAGTTTTCAGGGATGAGTTCTAGCAATTCGCGGTTTTTTCCGCAAATATTCAAAGCATCGGCATCCAGTACTATTCGCATTCCCCGATCGTTAGCTGTTTTTAGCATCGCTTCCAGTCCTTGTACGGTCTCTTCTTCGGTACCCAAACCGGGGCCAATCCCAATGACATCGTAATTCTCCAAACTAGTAGCACCTTGCTGGGGTAAACTGCTGAAATACTCTTGGTGCCTGTCTACCGTAACCATAGCTTCGGGCACTGAGATTTGCATGATTTCGTAGCCACAACGCGGTACGTGCACGGTAAGTAAACCCACTCCGCTTCGAGCGCAGGCTCGGCTGCACAGTACAGCAGCTCCCATTTTCCCGTAGCTCCCGCTAATCAGTAGCGTTTTGCCGTAGTTGCCTTTATGAGAATGTACCTTTCGCTCCCGACGAAGTTCCTTCATCCAATCGTGAGTAAGGTAATGATACTGTGTATCGATTTCTTGTAAAAATTTAGTATCTAACCTAATATCCACGGTCACCCAACTGCCTACGTATACTTCGTTTTGGGGCAGGAGAAACGCCAGTTTGGGTAATTGGAAAGTGTAGGTGAAGTCCGCCTGAATAACCGGATCATTTTCATTGACCGAAGAATCAGCGTACAAACCCGACGGAATATCGACCGCTACTACCGTACAACCACTTTCATTAATAGCTTCTACTGTTTGGGCGTACAAGCCTTCCAAAGCCCGGTTCAATCCAGAGCCAAACATCGCATCGATGATGATACTCAAATTGGGTAGACTCGGCAACTGCGCTTCATCGGTTACCCGATGTACGGAAGGATGATCGGCCAACCGCTTTAGATTAGTCTCAAAATCGTCTGAACCAGCTTTACTACCGATGATAAAAACCGAAACATCGTACTGCTGCGCCAGAAGCATTCGGGCAATTGCCAGTCCATCGCCTCCGTTATTACCTAAGCCACAAAAAATATAGACCGGGCAATTATGCTCCGGAAACTGCTGCACAAAACGTTGGGTAAATTGATGGGAAGCTCGTTTCATTAAGTCAATAGAAGCAATGGGTTCGCGCTGAATCGTCGCCGCATCAGCCTGCCGAGTCTGAGAAGCCGTGAGTATTTTCATCGATCAGAGGTTAGATGTTTGCCGTTTACCTGAATAGACTATTTTTGCCAAACAAAGTTTTGACCGAATGTCGGAAGAGAGAAGCCCGAAGTCGGAAGCAATGACAGATAATAATTTTTCAATTTGTAATTTTCAATCTATATCATGCCTAAAAAAATCATTCAAACCTCGGAAGCCCCCGCACCTATTGGACCCTACAATCAGGCTATACTGGTTGGGGATACGCTGTATGCTTCGGGGCAGATCGCTATTGATGTTGCATCGGGAGAACTGCTGACCGATAACATTACGCAGGAAACCCACCAAGTGATGAAAAACCTAGAAGCTGTTCTTCGTCAGGCGGATATGCAGTTTTTAAATGTAGTTAAGTGCAGTATTTTTGTTCGGGATATGGGGCAGTTTGCTACCATCAACGAAGCCTACGGACAGTACTTTCAGGCTGACCCGCCCGCTCGGGAAACAGTTGAAGTGAGTGGCTTACCCAAAGATGTAAACGTAGAGATTTCTTGCATTGCGGTAAAATAATATGCAGTTACTTCCGGCGGAGAGTGAAACTCTGGTACTACCGTACTCGGGAAAGGAGGTTTTTGAGCGAATCCGGCAAGTAACCCGCCCACTGGAACCTTACCTCCCTCTTTCGGTGCAGGAAGAAGATTTTCGGTTTAATGGAGTGGTAGAAACGGATGAGTTTCGGCTCTCGCGAAAGATTACTCGCCCTAATAGCTTTTTACCGATCATCATCGGGAAAGTGGCTCCTACTTCTAAGGGTTGCTTGGTCTTTCTATCGTACAAACTGTTTTCATCTACTTTACTATTTATCGGCTTCTGGTCGGTGCTCACGCTGCTAATTTCACTCTACTTTTTTTTCTACGAGAAACTCTACGGCTACGGCAGCATTGCTATCGTAATCGGGATTTTCAATTACGTGATTGCATTGCTCAATTTTCAGAAGCAGGTAAAGATTAGCCGCCAGTTGATTAAACATACGTTACAAGTAGGAACGTGACGGTTCACCGTGCGATTACTGGCGCGGCCACCGTCATGTCTCTACGAATATTAAATTACCTCAAAATACCGTTTTACTTCCCAGTCGGTGACGGTCTGGGCATACTGTCGCCATTCCCACTCACGGGTACGGACAAAGTGATCGACAAAATCTACTCCGAAGAGTTCTTCGGCCAATTCGGAGGTTTTCATCGCTTGGGAAGCTTCCCATAAATTGCGGGGCAGCACTCCGTACTGATCATCTTCGTAGCCGTTTCCTACCGTTTTGGGCTGATCGAGCTTCAGCTTGTTTTTAATACCGTATAAACCACTGGCCAAAGCGGCAGCTAATGCTAAATAGGGATTTACATCCGAACCCGGAACCCGGGTTTCTAATCGGGTAGATTTTTTACCTCCAGCTAACACCCGCAAGGCAGTCGTCCGATTATCGGTTCCCCAAGTAAGCGTAGTGGGAGCCCAGGCTCCTTCCACCAATCGTTTGTAGCTGTTGATAGTAGGAGCGTACATCGGTAGAATATGCGGTAAACAATGCAACTGTCCGGCTACGTAACTTTGCATCACTGATGACATAGCATTTTCAGCAGATTCATCGTAGAACAGATTATTTTGCTGGTGGCTATCCCAGAGGCTTTGGTGGATATGACCGCTACAACCGGGCAGTTGTTGATTGGGTTTAGCCATAAACGTGGCCATAATGCCGTGCTGGTAGGCAATCTCCTTTGCTCCCGTTTTGAAAAGTACCGCTCGATCGGCCGCTTCCAGAATATCGCCGTACAGAATAGCTGCTTCGTACACTCCCGGTCCGGTTTCGGTATGCAAACCTTCTAGTGGTACATCAAATTGGAGCAGCAAATCAAACAAATCATTAAAAAACGGGCTATTCAGCGAGCTACGCAGCAGCGAGTAGCCAAACATACCGGGCGTAAGTGGCTCAATGTTAGTAAATGACTTCTCCTTCAGCGTTTCGGGCGTTTCGGCAAAATTAAACCACTCAAACTCCTGAGAGAACTGCGGAACATATCCGGCATCAAGGGCTTCCTGTTTAACTTTTTTTAGCAAACTACGCGGACAAACAGCTAAGCCTTCACCCGACTCATTAACAAAATCACCCAGAAAAAACGGCAGGTTTTCCTCCCAGGGAATCTGACGAAAGGTATTGATGTCTAGCTGAGCATCAGCATCAGGGTAGCCGGTGTGCCAACCTGTGTATTTGGCATTATCATAAGCCGTATCTACCGCATCCCAACCGAATACCACATTGCAAAAGCCAAAGCCCCCATCCAGAACAGACATAAACTTATCTTTATGTACTACTTTTCCCCGCAAAATGCCGTCAATATCAGTGATAGCAAGTTTTACTTTGTGAGCCGGATGGTCGTTGACTGCCTGTTTGATTTCTTTCTGTGTCATAAAAGTAGCGTGAGTATTGATGTGTTGTAGTACTAAAGGTTTTGAGTTTGACATTTACTGTACCTAGAACCATGAATACCTAAGCACTACAATACAATAACACCTTAACACCTTTTTGTTCAGGAGTGGACTCAAACTGTCCGATAGCGAACATATCACCTAGCCAAAAAACGCGATTAACGCCATTTTAGGTTATTTTTTGCTTTGGCACAGCAGTTGAAATATACTATTGCAAAGACGTAAAATTTTACGTATCAACATTTACCCAAAAATTTAAATAACCATGACAACGCAAATTAATATCCCCAACACTTTACTTATTGACACTGAGTTCGCAGCTATTCCTTATTCTAAAGCTACCTTAGAGCTAAACGAGCAATTAGGAATACGAAGAAACACCACTCCTTTCTCAGGTATGGAAACCGGTAAATTTCGCAGACTCTTCAACCGACATACTACTGCTTTCCGACGACGCTAGTAGCTAAAATCAACTATCGGGGTCTAAAGAAGTATCCGTAGCAGCGGAATCTATACTGATTGCTACGGGTACTTTCGCTACTTCCGACGGTTTCTTCTTCTCGAAGACTCTATCTAGAATATAGATTGCTACCCCTATCAGGAAATACGCAAATCCCCCGGCGACAGCGTACCAAGGGGCATTAGTCCATTCGGCCACTAAAGAAATGAGTATTGATACGATTGCTACACCGGCCTGAATAAAGTACTGAAACATCGTTTTAGATGATTTCCACCGTTCCCAATCGGTAAGAGAGAGAACTTCTTTTTGGCGGTTAGCGTGGCGATAAAGCAGGGCAAAGGCCAACATTAGTGAAAAATAACCCGCACTGTAAATAATCATAATGGTAGGTAGTGTCTCCCAGCTAGATACCGAAGTTACTAACGCATAATAAGCCTCCCGGTCAAAATCAATTCCAAGGAGTATAAGTAGTCCGTAGCCCAAGTAGCGTAGTATAAAACTGATGACAAATTTGAGCGGATAGACATAGAATAAGACCACCAGCAATAGAAAAGTGTTGAGCACAACTGTGCGCTTATCCTTTAAGTTAAATCTCAGAAAATACAAATAGTGCTGATACCATATGGCAATGAGAACGATAGTGCTAGCCGCAAAGGCCAGAATATCGCCCGTAAAGCTAATCAGTTCTTCACTCGTTTCCGGAATTTTTGATGAGATCAATAATAAAGTAATAGCCAGAGCAAAGACCCCATCGCTAAGCTGCTCTAAGCGGGAAGAGCCTTCCCCACGTTGCTGATAGATACTTGTTGATGGTGATGTTATTGCCCCTTTCTTCAGTTGCGATCTTATTCTCATGTGCTATCTTCTAAGCTGAATTACGATTGATTAAACTGCTGGTTCCACTGTTCTTTGTGGCGACGAAAGTACCAAGAAGCTGTAATCATAATGCTAAACGTAGCCACTCCCACCATTCCGAAAAAGGGCGTTTCAGGAATTCGGGTAAGTGTTTCAGAGGCAAAAGCAGCGTACAACCCAATGACTGACCAGTACATAAAACTGAAATGATAACTCATATACTTTTGCTTTGGTCGTTTGGTAAGTACCGGAACCATACCCCCGAGCAACGTCACCAGACTTACGACCGCGGCAATATGAAATATTCCGAAGCCTCCCCACAGTCGGTAGATGCTAAATGCAGTAATGTTGACCAACAGCATGGAGATGGCGTACACATACCCGATTTGCGTATGGCTAACGCTTCCCTTAGGCAGCAATAAAACCAAAGTGCCCGTAATCAAACTTAAAACGGCTACTCCCAAGTGAAAGGCACCGAGTGGATCATGTACTAAATTTTTCATAAGGATTAAGCATATTTAGGTTTGGCGTTGATGTATGATTTGATAGCCACGACGTAAGCTTCAAAAGCTTCTACCCCCTTTCGGGTAATTTTGCAGGTAGTCAGCGGATAATTGTGTTTGAAGGTTTTCTGCACCTCTAAGTACCCGGCATCCTTTAGCTTATTGATCTGCACACTAAGATTTCCGGCACTTGCCTCCGTTTTCTCTTTAATGTAAGTAAACTCAGCCTCCTGTACTCCAATAAGTAGCGAGATAATTGCCAGCCGAAGTTGGGAGTGCAAGAGCGGATCGAGTGGCGCAAAGCTAGGCATGTTTATACTGCGATTTGAGCAGGTATCCTGGAATGATATACCCTACCATCGTCGCTAATGCTAGTAATAACAACTGAGTTTGAAAGGGCACGAAATAGGCTGCTAGTGCAATTACCCAGCATCCTACTCCACCGATAATTAGAGGAATAAAACGGAACAAACTTCCTGAGATAAAGATACCCATTCCGTACAGCAGCAGTATAACCGGATAAGCGATTTGATAACCTGTTACCAACGCAGCCGCTACCAGTGTAATCATAATTCCAATGAAAACCGCCAGCCATGAGCTTTGCATAAGCACACCAACGTAGGTTTTTACTCGCTGCCTTCGGTACTTACTCACCTTCCAAATTGTAGCTCCGACCCCTATTAGCATCAGCAGCCATACTGCGTACGGATAGGCAAAGGCGGTGAGGGTGAGTAAAAAATAGTGGCTCATACTAGCAGCCAATACCAGTTGTCCCCAAAGTAAGTAGAGATAACCATCATTTCTAAGATTCTCCCTAGAGTTAGCAATCATCTCTTGAATGATCTTCCAAGATTCAGCCTCGGTCATGTTTTTTCAATCTATTTTTCCGCAAACTAGTTTACGTTATAAACCAGATTCAGGTTATGAATAAAGCCGCATCTTTACTACTTAACCAGAACTGTGTCAAGCTTTTGGTACTAAATCTAACCTTGCGATACTTCGCCCTTTATGCTTTTTCTACGTAGATAGACTTCAGTGGCATTTCTTTTACTACTACTTTAGGTCGCAGCTCCAAGCGTTAATATTACTCTTTGTTTTGATCAAAAAAGCGAGTCAGCAATTCTAAACGAGGTGTAGTGGTTTGACGGATGGTATCGGCCGCGTCAGTGTTAGATTGCTCAGCGTCCCAGACGCTAGCTTCGCGAAAGGCGTGGTAGGTCCAGGAAATGCTGTGCTGCTCCGTCACTTGAATAATGTCTTCTAAATACTGATTGCCCATTTTACCCAGCCAACGCGGACTACTGAACTCGCCTAGAAACAACGGAACCTGCGGATACCGTTTTTGAAAATCCCGAACAGGTTGATAAACTGCATAGATCTTTTCTTTATTCCACCTAGCTCCCTCGATTTCGCCAGGATACTCTATTAGATCACCATCTTGCTTAAGCACCCCCTGGTGGGAAAACGCCTGAGGCTCGTACATATGAAATTCTACTGCCAAATGTTCATCGTTCGGCAATTCCATTATCGGCAATCCCCGGATGTAAGAACCTCGCCCCGCTTCATTCATTACGCGAGGAGCGGCCAGGATAATCGTATGCTGAGTATCGTATTTACGAATAGCTTCCGTTAGCTTAGCGTACAAAAGATTCAAATCGCCTGGCGAGCCAGCTTCTATTGGTTTGGGTAATCCCGGTTCATTAAGCAAATCGTAACCAGCAATCACGTCGCCGTACTCAGCGTAGCGTTGGGCAATCTGTTCCCATAGCCGAATGGTATGTTCGTGCCAAGCGAAATCTTGCCAAAACGGGTCAGAGCCGAGCATCGTCCACTGGTGTTCGGTGCCAGGGTAACGATGCGGATCAATCACTACGCCAACGCCGTATTTCTCTGACCAATACAATACACTATCTAGATAAGCAAAGGCTTCCTCATTGAAACCATAGGGCGGTTCAATGTCCATCAGCGGATTGGATGGAAAACTTAGTCGGATCAGGTTACCGCCCAGGTCAGCTAGCGCTTTTACGTCTTCCTCCACCAACGTCACTCCGCAATTAACACCTCGGTAGGTAGTGTTCTCAAAAGTGGATTGTGCCTGACCCGCAAAGGAAATTAGTAGAAGAAGAATCAGAATTCTATACATACGGTACCAGATCAGTATTCCAGAAGCTTTGGTGAGCGTGTTTTCCAGCAAGATCTTTGAAGCCGAGTTCCAGGCTGATTTCATCTACCGGAGAATCTACCCGAATCAACAGATTATTTTCTCCCGCCTGTAGCGAGATAAGCTTCCGTGTGGCGTAAGGCCAGCACCGCTGAATCTCCTTTTGATTATGCACCAGTTCGCTATTAGCCCATACCCGGAAATAGACGCTACAGCCCATCGTCAGCCAAACCTGTCGAGCCTCGGCACTCCGCAGTTTGGTGTACAGATACAGCGTTCGTTCCCCTCTTCCCAAATAATAATCGTTCAGATTAATGACAAAACCCGACGGCTGAATTTCCTGCACCATAAACGGCTGAGCATCGTACTCTTTCTGGCCAGCAATTTCCTGAACTTCTTCTCGCGTAATAAAATCCGTATCAGTATTAACCCGATCTTGGTTCATGTAGTGGAATGACGGCAAGGAAGCCAACCCGTGGTCGGGGTATTCCTCATCCATCGGCACCAAATCCGGATCGTCCTGAATGAAAGGACCCAGCAGCAACCAACTTCCGTAGTGAGGCAACGATCGCTCCAGCGTCGGCACCCGTTCGCCATCAACCTGCACTTCCACCGAATACGCCCGAGCGGATTTAGAGAAAGCAGTGTCAGGTATTTGATACGTTACCGTCCGCTCAATTACCGCTCGGCCTTCTACCGACAATTCTAGGGTAGTCTCGGAAAAAGATAAATCATCTGATTGGAGAACCAGTTGGGCTGACTGAGAATGATCGGTCAGGTTTTCGTACTTTACGATAAGCTCAGAAGCATTTTCTGAACTACGGTATACGTTTACATGGCAAGGCAATAGAGACGACAGATCAACATCAGGGGCATTAGTCAATTGGGTTTCATCAAAGTGTTGGATAAAGGCTATCCCGGCCTGAGCCGTTTCCTGGGCTAGACCACTGATGGTATTCGCGTGCTCAATGCCTATAATTTCGGGACTAACCAGCAGTTCGTCGCCTACCAGT
This sequence comes from Tunicatimonas pelagia, assembly GCF_030506325.1. NCBI lineage: Bacteria > Pseudomonadati > Bacteroidota > Cytophagia > Cytophagales > Catalimonadaceae > Tunicatimonas > Tunicatimonas pelagia. Next base: position 3,131,410 of record NZ_CP120683.1, read on the forward strand.
TCTTTCCACTTGGGATCTAGATTTTCGTAGCCTTTGGCGATTCCCAGCAGAGCGCCGGCCGTAGCTACTACACAGTCGCTGTCGTGACCTAGGTGCAAGGCATCCATAATTCCATCAAAGCTTCCTTCTGATCGTAACAGGGCTAATAGCGTGAATGCTATGTTCATGGGAGCCGAAGTAAAATCAGCATCACCGTAGAAGCTTTTGATTTTGCCCATTGCTACTTCGTAGCTGCATTTCTCTGCCCAGTTCATCACGGTCGTGACCATCTGGTGTAACTCACTTTCTTCGGAAAACAGACTAAGACCTACACGGAAGATACTCCGCAAATCGCTCTCAAAGAAGGCTTCGGCTGCACAAGCCGATAGAAACTTCTCGGCATCGATAGAAAATCGGCGATGATCTAGACTGGAATCTATTTCGGCGTAGAAAGCGGCTCGTTCAGGCATTCCCGGGCACAGCATTCCCCAAATTTCGCTGCGGATGGGTGAACCCATGCCCCGGTACCAGTAGTGATTATTGTGTGTACCTGACTCCGGTGGATACACCCCTAAATCAATATTGCGGGAAGCCACTCCGTACTCACCCCAAGGAAAGCGGACGTGTTGCTTCCAGTGATCAGCAAAATCATTTTCGCGCACCCAAGGCCCTTTCTGTTTCACCATATCCAGCCAGAGTACCTGTAAATCCAGATCATCATTGGGAAAATTAGTCTCGAATAATTTTTCGGACAGTTCAATCTGGTTGAATGCTTTGATGCCCTCAATAGGCGCGCCCAGGATGCCTCCGGCACATTTTCCAATCCAGCCGCCGTGAATCTTGTCGAGATAGGTCGTATAATCTAATGTTCTGCTCATGCGTTAGAAGTTTTCTTTTTGTTCATCCAAAAGGGTGCAGTTCCTAGCCACAGTAAGGTTCCGATCAACGCCAATGTTTTGTGATTAGCGAAATCAATAACTTCGTGGTAGACTAAAAAAGCCGGAATAACCGTTAGGGCTAGTCCCAGAAATGATAGTATAATCAATAATTTTCTCATGCGGTGGTAGGTTTATTCGCGACCATTTTAGGCTGAAATAATTTGCTCAGAACGATATACAGAACTGCCCCAATAATCCAGCCGGGCACTGCCATAAAGAACATAAAATCAGCTCCGGTATAAACGTAAAGCCAGTAACAAACACCCAAAGAAACCGCCCAGGTGACGAACACAATCGAGTTGAAAGACGAACCAGTTACTTCAGCATAATTGCTCTGAAGCCCCAGACGAGGAAAAAGAAACACATCGATCAGCACCACGGCACCAACCGGAGCAGCTACTAGCGCGTAAATACCCAGAAACTGATCTAGTTTGGAAACCAGCCAAGGCGAGCACGCCAGCAGCGTTGCAATCACCCCAATAATCATGGTTAACCGCCAGCGTTTTTGTTTAGGTAACACTACCTGAAAGGCCAGTCCGGCCCGATAAATCGTAGGGTTGGCAGTTGTCCATCCGGCTACGATTACGCAGATAATTCCGGCTAAGCCTACGCTGTAAAAAGCAATCTCACCCGGTGAAGGATTTAGATTTCCAGCTTGTAAAGCGGTAGCGCACAGAATACCCGAAGCAAGCCAGGCCATATAGTGCCCCACAAACATCCCTACCGCTGAAGCCAACCCGTAAGTAGCTCGCTTAGCGTAGCGATAAATCGACATATCAGTAAGGCCAATGTGCATGGCGGTATTGCACAGCCAGGAAAACATAATCACATGCCAGATAGTGTACTGCGACAGCCCTTCTACTGCCGTACCCGTCCAGATTTTAGCATTGGCTACTTCCCAGAACCGATCTAGCGAAGTAACTCCTAGTTGGGGCAGTACTGCCACTGCTCCGGCAATGAAAATCAGTGGCATCCAAGGCGCAAAAATATTGGCAAAATTGGATACCTGATCGTAGCCCATCGTAGCCACAATCGCGATGACCGAGCCAATAGCGACTACAATTAATATCGAGAGAATATTGCTAGGATAAACATCAGTGAGACCGGGCATGGGTACATCCACCAGTAAGCCTACCGCCGTAGACGAAACCCCAATCATGGCTGCTGCCGTCGCACTGAACAGCAAAATATTAACCACGTTGTAAATAGTCACCAGCTTGAAACCGCAGATGCGCTCCAGTTGGTAGAAGATCGTCGTGCGGGTTTTCACTGCCGTAGGCGCACAAATGAACGTCCAACTTAGCGTAGCTAGAATATTCCCAATCAGTAATCCTAGAAAAATATCGCGAGCGGTGACACCATGCAAAACGAAGAGAGGGCCGATGACGAACTCGGTTCCGGCAATGTGTTCTCCAGCCACCATTCCTACAAAGCTGCGAAAGCCCTTTACTTTGTTTTCCGGTACCGGCTCCCGTTCGTACTCATTTACTTCAGCGAGTTGGTCGGTTATGTTTTTTTCAGCCATGAATTTTTGTTTAATATGAGCTCTGGGGTAGATTTTATCGGTGGCGGCTTATAAGTACTTGATTTCTTGATGCTTGCCTTTGAGCCGGGCGGGCTTCTACCGCATCGGCGGTTCGGTTTTCCATTGATGAAAAGTAGACAAAAATCTAGAAAATCTTGAAACCGCTCGGGCGGCTCCGTCGCTTCGCTCAAATAGCAAGATTTCCCATGACAAGTAGAGACTGCGTTATTCTAATCCATAGTTCATATTACTTACTTATTCGTTAGAGAGCGTGTCCACTCTTCCGTCAATAAATCATCTAGTTGCTGAACTGTATCTGCGTACTCGGCTGAGGCAGCTAAGTTCTGGTAGGCAATGGGATCGTTTTGATGATCGTATAGTTCCTGGGCAACCATTGCTCCTGTTGTGTCCTGCCAGCGGGTGTAGCGGTAGCGGTCGGTTCGCATAGAGTAGCCCATAACTTCTCCTCGTTGACGGGGGAACTGGCTTAATGCCACTTGCTTCCACTCTTGGTTCGGGTTGCTCATCAGGGGAACGAAGCTTTTGCCTTGCAAATGGTTAGGGAGAGGCAATCCAGCTAGTTCGCAGAGCGAAGGATAGATATCGACGAATTCTACCAATGCGTTAGTTTGCTTTCCGGTGGCTTCCATTTCTGGGGCACTTACAATGAGCGGAGAACGAGTGTCTAATTCAAAATTGGTGTGTTTGCACCAGTCGCCGTAGTCGCCCAGTTTCCAGCCGTGGTCGCCCCACAGAATGATAATAGTATTTTCTCTCAGTCCTAACTGCTCTAGTTCATCTAGCACCTTACCAATCTGAGCATCGGTGTAGCTTACGCAGGCGCGGTAACCGTGAATCATGTTGCGCGCTATGGTATCGTTTACGTTTTCTTCCGGCGGTATTAGCGAATACGCCCGAAGTTCATCCCATTCAGTCAACGCTACGTCAGGTGCGCCCTCGGGCGGAGTGTTCTGGTTGGGCAATTCAATATCGGCCGGGTCGTATAAGTCCCAGTATTTTTGAGGAGCGTTGAACGGTAAGTGAGGCTTGTAGAAACCTACACCTAAGAAGAATGGCTGATCTTGCTGGCTCAACTTTCCTAGTGTTTCTATTGCTCGCTGCGCCACAATTCCGTCGGGATAAGCGGTGTCGGGCACTACGGCTCGTTCGTAGGGTGGGCCACCACCGTCGTTTTGGTCAGCCATTGCGTTGCTTTCGTTGGTTACATAAGCCCGCCAGTTTTCCATCGGCCACTGCGGTTCAATCCGCCGATCTTGATTACCTCCTTCTACACTCCAGGACGCGCTATCCAGAATAGCCGCGTGGAAGATTTTCCCCCAAAACTCAGCGTGGTAGCCCTGCTGCATAAAGTGCTCCGAAATAGTTGTCACTGAGGAAGGAACTACATCGCGGAAGTAGGTTTGCAAATCGTAGACGTGAGAGGAGTCTGGTCGAAGTCCCGTCATCAGACTGGTACGAGACGGAGAGCAAACGGCCTGCTGGCAGTACGCCCGATTAAACACCAAACCCTGACTAGCCAGTCGGTCAATATTAGGTGACTGGATATAGTCTTTACCGTAGCAACCCAGTTCGGGACGCAGGTCGTCTACCGCGATGAACAGCACATTAGGTGGGGATACCGTTTCAGTAGTAGTTTCGGGGGCGGGTGATTGGCAACTCGAGAAACTAAGTATTCCAAGTAAATAAATAGGTAATGAACGAATAGTGAGCATTATTGGGAAATAATAGATTTTGTGCAGAAATTTTCTATTCTCTATCCAGTAGCAACCGCATCAACTGTTCTGCGGCGACCTGTCCTTTTTGGCGGACAAACGGACGGGGAGTATTGTCACCTACTTCGTAGACTAGGCTCTCGGCACCGAACTCACGGAACAGAAAGTTTTTGGAAACGCCCGTACCATTCACGCTACCTTTAGCATTGATTTCGTAATCAGGAATATTGTCTTCAATAGAACTGAGCCACTCGGCCATCAGTCCGGGAGTGTTAGTCACCGATACGCTGTCTAGCGTGTAGTAGATATCGTCCCAGGTCGAGTGAAAATCAACTCCGAAGTAGAGTTTGGCTCCCTCATCTGTTTTTTTCCGTAGAAAATCGCGCACCGCCCGGGTTTCGGGATGATAAAACTGGTTCCAGTCCCGATTCAGATCTACCCCTCCGGCACTATGGCGCCAGTGGCCTAAATCGACCCCATCGGGGTTCATGAGTGGCACTACGTAGGTGGTATATTCTTTTCTGAATTTCTGGGCGAGTTTGCTATCTCCGGTCAAGGTTTCTACAAAAGCTTTCATCGCTAGCCATCCGGTTACCTCCGGCGGATGCTGTCGTCCGAACACCATTACGATTTTATCTTCCTGCTTACCTTCGCTGATTTTCATATTTCGCATCGGTCGCCCTAATCGGCTCTCGCCAATATCGGAGTAGCTGATGTAGGACTGTTGTGACAAGCTATCAATCCAGGCAAAAATATGCTTACTGGTCTGCAACTCCTGCCCAGCTACCCACAGCGTATCGGCATCCAGTGATAACTTTATTACCACTGTTTCGGGAAGGGAATTCGGCCCAAAGTCCGCTTCGCCTTTATTAAATTCCTGATAGTTCGCGGAATCCAGCGGTTGCCAGCTTTCACCATCACGACTGAGTTTAGGAAAGTAACGATGCTTGGCATTTTGGTAGGTAAATTTTACCAGTGCTTCTTTCGGCTCGTCTGACCAAATTTTGAAGGCATACCAGGGGCTAGGATTAATAGGTGCATTTTCGGGAGTGATCCACACCATCAGCGTATCTTCTTTCATTAAAGCTCCGTTAAGCCGGGCTCCGTCAAACTCGTTACTAATGTAAATTCCAGCATCCTCAAACGCAAACGTAGTTTGGTACTGCTGCTGAATAGGTCGGGGACTGGTATCTACTTCCTGAACCTGGCCCTGGCCTTGGTATGTTTTCTTGGGAGTCTGCGACCAGCCAATCAAGCTACTGGTCAGCATTAGTAAAATGATAAGTGTAGTGTGCATAGTAAATGATTGCGAAGCAAACTAAATAACATCAATCCACCATCCTTATCTGTCCTGAATGGCTCCGCTGAATCTACGAATATTTTGCTAATGGTTGCCCCTTACCTACTCTAGCGAAGCCCCAAGCGAGAAGCAGTCCGGTAATAATATCCCAGATGCCCCACCAACCGGCCAGAAACGCCATACCTCCCAGCCCATCGTAAAAGTTGAAGATAATCACCAGGGCTAGACCCGAGTTCTGAATGCCCGTTTCTATTGCGATGGCTTTTCGGTCAGACAATTTGAGCCCAAATAACGCACTTATTCCGTAGCCAAGTAAATACGCCAACGTGTTATGAGCCAGCACAATCAGCAACAGTAAATGAACGTACTGTAGGAATAGGTCAAAGTTCGCCGAAAAAGCGGCAACGATAAAGACTGCGAATATAATCAATGAGAAAATTCGCATGGGTCGCCGCGCTTTCTGCGTGAACTTAGGAAAATACCGATTAACCAGCATCCCTACCAACAATGGCAGTCCAACTACCCACAGAAGCGTGCCGATCATCTGACCTACTGATAAAGAAATGGCCGACACTTCGCTCTGCGACTGTAGATACAAACCTGACCAAAAAGTAAAGTTAAGCGGTACGGTGACCACGGCTACCAGCGTAGCCAAAGCGGTTAGGCTTACCGATAAAGCTCCATTGCCTTTCGCCATCACAGTAAACATATTGGATAGGTTACCCCCGGGACAGGCGGCCACTAACAGCATGCCCAGAGCAACACTGGTGGTGGGCTGAATTATCCGAATAAGTAGATAACTGATAGCAGGTAACAACAAAAGTTGAGAAGCCAATCCGACTAATACGCTACGCGGAGAACGAAACAGCCGTTGAAAGTCGGCAACGGTTAACTCTAGGGCTACACCGAACATCACCAAGCTCAGGCAAAAATTCAGCAATTGCAGACTTTGCTGATTGAAGTTCAGCGTGAGTTTATCGAGTACTTCCATAAACGAAAAAAGCCATCTCTCGGGAGATGGCTTCTTTAGTAGCTACGTTTCATTTAATGGGTAACCATTGGATCTAGCTTCTTCGCTTGCTCCACAAAGTCGGTGATTTGCTTTACTCCGGGAACCACGCGGGTTAGCTTTTTGGCTGCATTGGTTTCCAAAAGTTTGGCATGCAGATTTTCAGGGTTACGGTTACGCAATTCCTTCACTGTGTCTACTCCTGAAGCTTTCAGTAGCTCAGCAAATTGCCCAGCAATGCCTTTGATACGGAAAAGATCGGCCATGTTTACATAGGTCAGAATTTTGCTTTCGTCAATTTTACTGGCTTCAGCAATAGCTTTTCGTCCTTTTTTGGTCGCTCCTTCTTTCAGCAAGCCACCTACAGAGCGAACGCCCGCTTTGGCTAACTTCTTCTGAACGGTAACGCCAACGCCTTCAATGTCGGTGATAGTTTTTGACATGGTAAGAGATGTTTGGTTTATTATCGATTTATTAAATGAATCGTTTGAAAGTCACTTCTGAAAGCAAGAAAAGTAATTGTATTTCACTCTGGTTACCAAAATAGAAAAAAAATCAATAGCAAAGCTATTCTAGTACCTTAAATCACTTTTTAGTCAGATTAAATTGAGAAGTTTATGAATATTGGAAGTCTATTATCTAAGATTATTAGTAGACCATCGTACTTAGATTAATGTCATGATCTAATATCAGGTATTTATTATTCGTTAGTATGTTTGCAAAAACGCAAACAATTGTATAATTTTAGCGTAATAGCAAATGAGAGTTATTGCCAAAAGAACATTACGAGAGTTTTGGGAAAAGCATAGTGATGCTCAGTCTGCTTTGGAAGAGTGGTATCTGAAAGCTGAGCGAGCGAATTGGCAAAATCCAAACGATATTATCAGCAATATCTCCAACGCTCGCTATTTAGGTGACAATAAGTTCTCATCTAAAATAAAGGGTAACCAGTACCGATTAATTGTCAAGGCAAATTTTGCGTATCAAGTAGTTTATATCCGGTTTATTGGTACTCACGACGGATACGATAAAATTGACGTAACGAAGTTATGAGCCACAAAATAATCTTACATAAACCAATTCGAAATGAAGAAGAGTTAAATGCGGCTTTTGCTCGCATTGACGAACTTATGAATGCTCAACTTGGCACTCCTACAGGAGAAGAACTAGATTTGCTTAGCGAGTTGGTGTGGGCTTATGAACAGCGACATTATCCTATCGGCGCCCCTGATCCCATTGACTTATTAAACTTAAAAATTGAAGCGGGCGAAATTACTTTGGAACAATTAAAAGAAGTCCTACCCAATCGTTCCACACGCTCTCAAATACTTAATAAGCATCGCCGTATTACCACACAAGCGGCCACAGAAATGGTTAACCGTCGCTGGATACCTGCCGAATCCTTTTTTCTAACTTCGTATTGGAATTCTTTAGATTGAAATAGTAAAACTCATTGTATCCCACAGTCTCTGAACTATATTTCCTATTGATGTACAGCATTGCTGTTTCCTTGCTTTTATTGTTAGCTTCACCTGCTATGAGTCAAGATACCACCCTTCACATTCAACCTACTGAAAATTTTGAGATTGACGGTGAGGGTAGTTATTCCGCCTGGAGTAAAACTGAGTGGGTAACGCTATTGCTCCAGCACGGTCCATCGCAAGAACTACTCACTCAAGCCAAAGTACTGTACTCCGAAACGGGTATTTATTTTCTGATGCAGTGCGAAGATGAGCAACTCACTGCTACGCTGACCGAAGATTTTTCTGATTTATACAAAGAAGATGTGGTAGAAGTCTTTCTGTGGACGGATGAAGCTCAACCGCTTTACTTCGAGTACGAGCTTTCTCCTCTGAACTACGAGTTACCCATTATCATCCCCAACCGCGATGGTACGTTTTTTGGCTGGCGACCCTGGCACTACGAAGGCGAACGACGCACCCGTCACGCTACTTCCGTACAGGGTGGAGAGAGGGAAAGCATGGCAAAAGCTAGCGGCTGGACGGCGGAATTCTTCATCCCTTACGCTTTACTTAAACCATTGGGAAATGTTCCACCCCAAGCAGGCACTCGCTGGCGAGGTAATTTGTACCGAATAGACTATGATTTGGATGAGCCTCGCTACTGGCAGTGGCAACCTACCTCGGGTAGTTTCCATGAATATCAGAAGTTCGGTACCTTTGTGTTTGAATAATTTTCTGTATTTCCGTTATCTCTAGTGCGTACGCGTTTAACGCAGCATAACAATTTCAATCCACAGTTGGCAGTAAAAATTCCCTCGGGGATTAAAATAGAATTATTATTGATACACCTCTCGGTAACGCTCTACTAGCCAAGCTAATTCCGCACCGTTAGTAGAAGATATTTTTTCCTGTTTAGCAAACTCCTCAAGTTCAAGAGAGTGATAGCAAAGCAAGTAGATAAGATGCTCTACTGACTTTACCATAACTATATCGCTTTCAGACCTTATCAAATAGTGCTGGTCATCCTTACGATCAAAACGAAGAGGTACTGAGAGTCCCACGCTCATTTTAGTCACGATAGCCGGAAATTGAGAGTTCCATATTCTTACAAATCCTGATAGGTCTAAGTTATTGCTTTCATCCAGGTAGATAAACGCTTCACCTCCAATGGTCACACTATCGAACCGATTTGGTGTAGCAAAAGCATAAATTGAGTCATTATTGATGTATTGCAGTTCGTCGTGATAAAGGTTCAGCCTCATCGGGATGTTGGTAAACTTGGTTTTATTATCAAAATATACCGTCCCAGGCAGGAAATCGTCGTAGAGAAACCGACTTCCCTTGATAGCATCAATTTCGTAACCGGAATTAGCGTCTTGGCCAATTGCCGAATAAGTTAGCGAGGCTAATATAAAAATCAGTGCAAGGTATGTTCCTGTTGGGCTAACCATATGAGCGTAATCAAAAAAATAACTCAGCCTATTATGTCTAATCTAATGGTTTTTAATTAGTTTTCCTAGCGTTACTCACACCCTAACTTCGCCCTTCGCTCTATGCGCCACCTACCAATCTCGTCATTGTTTTTACTATTTAGCTCAACTGTTTTTGGGCAGGATATTAATTATTTTCACTACGTAAAAACGCACTGCGACAACCTGATTGAGCACGGAAGAGACAACTACGGAAGTGTTTCTAATAATCTGATTGCCTCAGTAATTGATACCCGCGACATGAGCGTGCCTAAAGCCAACGTTCCGCCTACCGAAGGTACCCGCGCTCATGACCGAGCCGTGGGTGGCAGCAACTTTTATCATGATGTAGAAACCATCAAACTTTTTCTCGCCCTAAGCAAGCTTACTGGTGAAGACCAGTATCAGCGTACCGCCGATGCTTACGCCCGAGACCTTCTAAAGTATTGCCAAAATCCCGCTACCGGACTGCTGGCTTGGGGCGAACACTTGTACTACAACTTTTACGCTGACTCGGTGATGGTGGGTGATCTGGAAAATCCTCGCGATGATATTTACCATGAGTTTTTAGCGGAAACCCCACCCTGGGAATTTCTATGGAACATTGACACTTCCGCCGTCCGCAAGGCAATCTCCGGGGTACGCTACCACTTTCGTAGTCCAACCACGCAGACTTTTTTGTTCAATCGCCACGCTCGCTGGCAGAAAGTTGATAAGCCTGATTATCGAGGTTTAGCCCAGTATCAAGATGGCGGGCAACCGTGGATCAAGCACAGTGGCTTGCAGTGTTACTCATTTTCCTTTCTGTACAGTAAAACCGAAAACCCACTGTGGAAGAAATGGACGGAAGGCAGTGGCTCGCTTTACTGGAAATACCGTAATCCCGAAACAAACCTAACGGTTTCCTGCATTGATGATCCTCGTGATATTGCCCGCTACGCTTCGCTCAGTCAAACTTCTCTACTTTGCTATTATTGGCTTAAATCGGCTCAGCAGCATCCGAAGTTTAATTATTTACAGGAACGAGCCGAAGTTATGCTCAAGTCGATTGAGAAATACTCCTGGCATCCAGAAAAACACAGTTATTACAATCTGCTACATCTGGATGGACAAACCCTCAACGAAGGCGTCATTCCCGTTATCTTCACTGGCTACGGCGGTTCCGATGTAATTCAGTTCGGCCGGATTGCCGCTTATTTCTACCAAACTACCCAAGACCCTGCCTATAAAGAAATGGTGAAGAAAGTAGCCGATATGCTGCTAAAAACCGGTTGGCCGGATGACTTCGTGGTAAACAGTCTGGCAAATGCTCTACAATTTACGCTGGATGCTCACGAAATTCTAGAAGATGATCGTCTGCTGCAATCTGCTCAAAACTACGCCAACATTGCCGTAGAGAAACTCTGGAGTGGGCAACTATTTGTTCGTCAGCCTAACGATCCTTATTACGAAGCTAAGCTAGAAACCAACAACTTGGTTGCTGGACTACTCCGCTTGCATTTGACTGAAAGTAATCAGCTCAGCCACAACTCACTAACAGACTGGTCGTTTTAATTAATTATTTTACTGCCACTATGCAATATCTTGTTTCTCGCTATCTCTTTGCTTTTTTTCTTCTTCTTGAGCTAGCCTGCTCTTCTTCCAACCAATCATCCGAAAACAATACCCACTTCCGAGAAGAAATATCTGAAAAAGACAGTCTCTACCAAAGTCAAGATTTTACTGAGCTGCAAGGCTTTACTAAAGGCATTGAAGGCCCGGCAGTAGATGCGGAAGGACGTGTCTACGCGGTTAATTTTCAAAAGCAGGGAACCATCGGGAAGATTACCGCTGAAGGTGAGGCTTCTGTATTCATTGAACTGCCCGAAGGAAGCATAGGCAATGGAATTCGCTTCAATCAGGCAGGCGATATGTTGATCGCCGATTATCCGCAACACAACATCCTGAAAGTGAACATGGCTAGCCAGTCCGTTTCCGTATTCGCTCATAACGACTCTATGAACCAGCCTAACGATATTGCTATCACCAGTAAAGATGTACTGTTTGCTAGCGATCCCAACTGGTCGGAAAGTACTGGGCAACTCTGGCGGATTGACCCGAACGGCAACACTGCTTTGCTGGAAGAAAATATGGGTACTACCAACGGCGTAGAAGTTAGTCCTGATGAAAAAACGCTCTACGTCAACGAGAGCGTACAACGGGTAGTGTGGGCTTACGACCTATCCCCCGACGGACAGATCAGCAACAAACGCAAACTCATCACTTTCCCCGACTATGGCATGGACGGAATACGCTGCGATGTAGCGGGCAACCTCTACATCACTCGCCACGGTAAAGGCACAGTTGTAAAAGTTTCACCCGAAGGCGAAGTGCTCCAAGAAATTAAGATGACCGGAGAGCTTCCTTCTAACATTGCTTTTGGCGGTTCCGACGGAAGAACTGCTTACGTTACCTTGCAAGACAGAGGCTGTATTGAAACGTTCCGAGTAGAAAAGCCAGGACGAGCTTGGGAAATGCATTAACCTGACTAATTTTCTGCAAAATTACTAACTGAGGGGTGGGTATAACTTAAGAAGTTAGCGTTATAGTAATAAGACTATCAGTGGCGTGGCCACCGTCACTTAACCTACACTGACTTATGGAAATATCTGAGAAGATACAAACATTAATGCGTTTTCTTGCCACAACAATTGAAAAAACAGAAATGGTACCTAAAAAAGCCCTCCCCTATAACATCCCGAGTTACCGACATGAAAATCAACTAAAAAACTTTACGAAGAAGGTCAAATTTATTAAGAAATTGCATTGAATATACGCTGAAAAAGGACAGATACCGAGAGTGCATTTAGACTTAGAGTTTTTGCGAAACAACAAATAAAAATCAAGTTTTATGGATCATTTGATTGGGGTACTTATAGGACTTTCAATGTTCCTCCTCTATCCCATAATTGAATACTTAGGGAAAAGAGGGTTTTCAAAAAATGAAGGAGATCCTGAATTATGGTATTTGCAAGACTATGGATTTAGATTAGTGATTAGAAGTCTTCCAAAAAAAATTATGCTTTTTGATTTAAAGTATAAATCACGAATAAGAAAAGTAATACCCACAACAAGAGATTCTTCAGTTTCAACCTTAGATGAAGAAATACTTGTAAATTCAGAGGATTTCTTCCTTTTACCAGGTTATGACCAAGTAATTCTTTCATTCCAATTAATAAGAAGTGAGGGTATTCCATACCTGATTCGCACTAATAAAAATGAGGGAGAACAAAGTAAATTCAAACTAGATGATATTGATTACTTAGTATGTGATTATACTGCTCATGTAGATAACAGATTTCATTTTGATGTTTTTGTTGGAAGGAGAGTCGAGATAAAAAAAGCTGATTTAAAAGAGTATCTAAATAGAATTGAAACTAATAATCAAGAACAATCAATGAAACTAAGAGAAATCATCAACATTGAATAGAAAAAGAAGGTAAACACCCAGAAAAGGATGAAATATTTATAGCCAGACCATTGTAACGGTGCTAAGTGTTTAGGAAGGTGATTTTTGCTTTGTTGACTCGGGAGGCTTTCGTATGGATAGAAACCAAAAGCTGGAGTGTGAGTTAACTATCCGAGAAGGAAAAGTCATGTGGGATTTACACAGCATCTCCCGCCCCTATTGGATTAAAGAAGAAATAGGCCAATGAATATTTTTCAAAGTGCTATTGTGGTAGCTGGCTCACTACTCTTCGCCTGTAGTACCCCTTCGCCCCCCGAATATTCTGAGCAAGCTGACTTGCCAAAAGAAGAGTATCCGGTTGCGCTGCGCGAAGGAATAACCATTGAGAAATTTGCTTCTCCTCAGCGCGGAGGTATCCGAATCAACTACGATTCAGTTACCAAAAGTATTCTCTACAATACCAAGCAGGGCGATGTTTATCAGCTCAGCCAAGATGGAAAATCAGAAGAATTAATTGCTACGGCTGAAGGTCACGGGATCACTAGCTTGCAGGGCTTTCGCTTATATGGCGACTTACTATTTCTGGTAGGGAACATCCCGTCAAATAGTGACAAAGGGACTAAGGGCAAAGTTGTTCGGGGGACTCGGCAACCCGATGGCAAATATCATTTTGAATCAGTTGCTGTTACTGAAGACTACGGGCGCACGGCAACCATCTACAGCCATGAATTTAACGGTATTGCCGTTGATTTGGACGGAAAATACATCTACGTAAACAGCGGGGCCCGAACCGACCACGGCGAAATACAAGATAACGATGGGGAGTATCCAAATGCCCGGGAAGTACCGCTTACTGCTTGCATTTTTCGCTTACCGGCTGATGGTAAAGATATTTTGCTAAAAAATGATTCGTCGTACTTAGCAACAAACGAATACTTGTTTTCCGACGGAGTGCGTAATGCTTTTGATCTGTATGTTTCGCAAGAAGGCAAGCTGTTCGGAGTTTCCAATTCGTCGGACTACGATCATCCCGAAGAAATGAACTGGTTTCGGGCGGGGCGGCATTACGGTTATCCCTGGGAGATGGGTGGGGTTTTGAACCCTCAGCAGTTTCCTGACTGGGACCCTGATCCTGAGAAAGATCCATTTATTAATCCCATGTCCTTTGCTCACCGAGGGAAACAGTTTCGTAATGATCCCGGCTTTCCACCCAAACCTGCCAACGTAGAGTTCGTTCCCGCCATTCAGAATCACGGCCCTGATGCCAATATCTATCGCGACCGGGAAACCGGACTGGTTATGGATGCCGATACTACCGGAGTTACCGTTGGCACATTCACCCCCCACCGCTCACCTTTGGGCTTATTCTTTGATCGGGATAGCCTGTTGGCTGATCCGTATCAGGGCGATGCCTTCGTGCTAAGTTGGTTCGATGGTGTAACCCAACCGTTAATGAGACCTTTTTCATCGCTAGGCGCAGACCTGCTACATTTGGAGCTAACTTACGAATCAGATATTGACAACTATTCCGTCCGTAGCCATCGCATTGTTGACAGATTTCAGGGCCCAACTGATGCCGTTCAGGTAGGCGAACACATTTACGTAATTGAAAACCGAGGCAGTATCTGGAAAATCACGATGCCATCCAGCTCTACCCTCGCTCTGAACTAAACATTATGAAATACTTCCTTTTTCTAGGGCTACTCGGAGCAGTAGCTTGTCATTCCTCTGACCATACCTTCTACGCAAACTTCCAAAAAGAATCACTATCCGATGCTTTTAGCTGACCATCCAGCATTGATCCAACCGTAGATTTTCAGCGATATATATTTTATGTACAGTCTAAAGCGAATGCCACTCAGGCGGAATTTTGGTTGCAACCCGCTGAAGGACAAGCTGCTTCTTTGAAAGAGATCATGATTAATCCGGCAACAAGCGACCAAGAGGTAAAACAGTGGGCCGATAGCGTTTACCAAACTATTCCTTCCGTCATCTTCTCACCGCCCGAAGACCGATTTCAATATCTGGATAAAACGATAACTGCTCTCAGAAATGGTGAAAAAGTACGAGTAGTTATGCTGGGAAACTCGATTATTAACGATACCGGAAACTCCGCCTGGGAAGCATTGGTAGAGGACATGTACCCGGGAGCTGATCTGGAAGTAATTACTTCAGTGCGCGGTGGCACCGGATGCACCTACTACCAGCACGAAAATCGAATTGATACTTTTGTAGTACAGTACCAGCCTGATTTACTCATTATCGGCGGTATTTCTCACCTGAGCGATACCGCCGCAATCCACAGCGTGATTAGGCAAGTACGCGAGCGCATGGAACCTGATCCGGAAATTATGGTAATGAGTGGCCCGGTAGGTCGCGATGATGATCCACGTACCAACCCTGAGTTTACGCTAGAACCATCACCAGATGATTTCAGAACTCAATTAGCAGAAATGTCAGAAGATGCTCAAGTAGAATACTTTGATATGAAATCAGCCTGGGGCAATTATTTATCTCAAACCCACGCATCCTACGACTATTTTCTCCGCGACCCGGTACACGCTAATGTTCGCGGTAGGCAAGTGCTTGCCCGGTTATTGGAGGCTTACTTTGAATCGGATAGAAATAATCTGTAGGAACGTCATTAACGACGTTCCTACGTTGGTAATTTTATTGTGCCTCTATCTTAGCATTCATGCGTTTGCGCTCGGTTTCATCCAGATAAATCTTCCGCATTCGGATGGACTTAGGTGTAACTTCTACGTACTCATCCTTTTGAATATATTCTAGGGCTTCTTCTAGTGAGAATTCCTTCTTGGGAGCAATTTTGCTGTTATCATCTGAACCAGAGGCTCGCATGTTGGTCAACTTTTTTCCTTTCAGAATATTGATCACCAAATCATTACCTCGGGTGTGTTCACCAATTACCTGCCCCATGTAAATTTCTTCACCGGGATCAACGAAAAATACTCCTCGGTCTTGCAATTTGTCAATTGAGTACGGCGTCCCTACTCCCATATCCATTGAGATGAGTGAACCATTAATTCGTCCGGGTACCGGGCCTTTGTAAGGTTCGTAAGCTTTAAATCGGTGGGTCATCACCGCTTCCCCAGCAGTAGCCGTCAGCATCTGGTTCCGCAGACCGATCAAACCCCTAGCCGGAATACCAAACTCTAGGTGCTGCATATCACCCTTGGGCTCCATAATTAGCAACTCACCCTTACGCTGAGTAGCCAGTTCAATCACTTTACCAGATACGGTGTCAGGTACATCCACTACCATTGTTTCAATTGGCTCGTGGCGTACTCCATCTACTTCCTTAAACAGCACTTGGGGCTGCCCTACCTGAAACTCGTAGCCCTCGCGACGCATGGTCTCAATCAGCACCGCCAAGTGCAAAATTCCCCGCCCGTACACTAAGAAACGATCTTCCGAGTCAGTTTCTTCAATTCGTAAGGCTAAGTTCTTCTCCGTTTCTTTGAATAGGCGATCCCGCAGGTGACGAGAGGTCACAAACTTACCTTCTTTTCCGAAGAAAGGGGAATTATTAATCGTGAAGAGCATACTCATGGTGGGCTCATCAATGGCAATGCGGGGCAGTGGTTCCGGCTCTTCAAAGCTGGTGAGGGTATCGCCAATCTCGAAGTCTTCCAGACCAACTACAGCGCAAATATCGCCACTCTGTACTTCGCTTACTTTGGCTTTTCCTAAACCTTCAAACACCTGAAGTTCTTTAATCTTTACCTTCTTAATGCTATCATCGCGTTTAGAGAGTCCCATTGTAGCACCTTCCTCTAACTTACCCTGATACACCCGTCCAATGGCAATCCGACCAACAAAGGAAGAAAAATCCAAGGAAGTGATTTGCATTTGAGGAACACCTTCCCGCTGGGGTGCTTCGGGAATATGCTCCAGAATAGCATCCAGCAGTGGAGTGATATTATCGGTGGGTTTCTGCCAGTCGGTAGACATCCAACCCGCTTTGCCCGAACCGTAGAGTGTGGGAAAATCCAGTTGCTCTTCGGTAGCATCCAGGTTAAACATTAGGTCAAACACCTGCTCGTGTACTTCGTCAGGGCGGCAGTTAGGCTTATCCACTTTATTGACAACCACAATCGGCTTTAATCCGAGGGATAATGCTTTGCTTAGTACGAAACGAGTTTGGGGCATTGGCCCTTCAAAAGCATCAACTAGCAGTAATACGCCATCCGCCATTTTCAACACTCGTTCTACCTCACCACCAAAGTCGGCATGACCGGGAGTATCAATAATATTGATCTTTACATCTTGGTAACGTACCGACACGTTCTTCGACGTGATAGTAATTCCGCGTTCCCGCTCTAGATCGTTACTATCCAGAATTAGCTCACCCGCTTCTTGATTCTCCCGGAAAATTTTAGAGGCGTAAATAATTTTATCTACCAGGGTAGTTTTCCCGTGGTCTACGTGGGCGATAATTGCCACATTGCGTATGCTCTGCATGTAAATTGTATTCGTTTTCCCAATAAAGCGCAAAGATAGGGAAATAGGTTCGGGAAAGGCTCAGTCTTTCTTTAAAGATGAAGTCCTAGCCGTAATAAATTGCTGCAATATGGTATGAATCATCTCCTTTTTTCGGCTGGGACTGCTTGTTTTGCTACGAAACTGAACAGCTAGTTGTACCTTGTCAGCACTTACGCCCTGCAAACGAACTTTCACTTTAGCGATGTTCGTATGCGAATGAAAAGGTTGAAGGCTTTCTTTTATTTGGGTTTCCCACTCAGTAATATCTCCTACCGCATCCGGATGAAGTTCAACCGGAACTTCTATCAGCTCACCCTTCTGCTGATTGTAGTTAATTACATCGGCTGCAAATACCGTATTGTTTGGAATGATGATGTGGTTTTCTTCTTCATCTTCCAAATACACATTGCTCAATGTAATGTCTTTAATCGTTCCTTCGTGGGCACCAATTTTCACCCGGTCGCCCAGTGCTAATTGGTCCGACATCATGTTGATTAATCCATTTACGGTGTTAGAAATGTAGTCCTTGGTCAACAACACCGTAGCCACGGCTACTAGACTAAACGTACTAAAAAAGTCATTCCACTCTAACTCAAACAATAAAAATCCACCGACCACAATTACAGTAATATTGAGCAAGGTAGCGATCCGGTTAATGGCTAGTACAACGTTACTCTCGCGAGAACGCTCACTTCTCTGACGGATGTAAACTGCCACCAGAATGATTCGAGCCAGGGAGATCAGCAAGTTAGAAGTCAGAATAAACAGTAAGGCTCGGAAGACCCGGGCTACAGGGACGGCCAAATCTGGATTATTCGCCGTAAAAAAACTGATCCAATAATCGTAGCGAATATTGGTGTAGATAAGTCCGGCAACCAGCAGCAGCTTCAGCAAGAAGCTAATTCGCTTACGATTTTCTTTCTTTACTAGCTGGGCTTTTTGTTGACTAACCGCAGATAGCTTATTCATAAGGCATATTTTTCATGTAGTGACAGACGATATACGCACACCCTCCAACAAAGTTCTCTACGGTATATCTATTATTTATCCCTCATCCAAAACATTTAGGGGGGTGAATATCAGTCTGACGCAATGGTATTACTATAATATTTTGAGGTTGAGACGCTTATGACCTTGTTAGGCGAGCACGTATTCCACTTACATGAGGCTTGCTGCGGAGTAGTTGTATGTTTTGTAGCTAACAATCACTTTTGTAAGAAAATTAGTAATGCCTATTCATCAACCTACAATAGCACTCAGCTTATTTGGTTGTTTAAATGTACGTCAGCCAAGGCTGTCCACTAGCTTTTTGGCAAACTCCGTAATCTCGATCATTTTAGTGGGAAAATATTTATTTTTAGCACGTAAAACACGCTATTGTATCAATAGTATAGTAAAATTGGCAGAGTGTAGGTAGAAAAACAAATTATTCTGCTTATCGTAACTTTACCAAGACAAAATGCTAACTCAGCAGTATCGCTGATTAATGTGTATATTCACCGTAAGGGTGATAGAGCACCGCAACCGCGTTTTTTCTGCCACCCAATAAAGTCGCTGTTCGTTAAGGTTGTACGTTTTAATTGCGAGCGTTTTTAATTGATTTATTACATCGATAAGGCTGCGCCCAATGCGCCTAATCTCTTGGTTCAGCCTTGCGTAATTTCACATGACCGATTTAACAGGTAGACCATGAAGAAGCTATTTATTGTATTAGGGGGATTTTTTCTATTGCTGCTGGCAGCAGTATTTATTCTACCCATCATATTTAAAGATGATATTCGCAAGATCGTAGATCAGGCTATTGCCGAAAATGTGAATGCCGAAGTATACTACGCTCCCGAGCAGTTCAAACTTTCTTTAATCAAGAATTTTCCCAATGCTACCGTTTCTCTAGGCGACTTTGGGGTAGTGAACCGAGCGCCTTTTGCCGGAGACACTCTACTGGCGGTAGATGAGTTTAATATCTCCGTTGATATTATGAGCATTGTCTTTGGCGGTCAGCCTCGCATCAGTGGTATTGTTTTAAACCAGCCAAACATTCACGTGCAGGTGCTGGAAAACGGCGTAGCGAACTACGACATTGCCATCGCCTCCGAAGACACAACAGTAGTAGAAGAAGATACCTCTTCGAAGGAAGTGTCGTTTACGGTAGATCACTGGGAGATTAATGAGGCCAATGTGGTGTATGAAGACCTTACGATGCCAATGTATATGGCTATTGAAGGGATGAATCACGAAGGGAGCGGGGATTTCACCCTGGATGTGTTTGATCTGGAAACGCTCACCGAAGTGAAAAGTCTCACGGTGAATTACGACGGGGTAGAGTACCTAAGTAACAAAAAACTAATGGCAGACATGACTCTAAACATGAATCTGCCGGAGGGAAGATACACGTTTAAAGAAAACTCCGTAGCCGTCAATGACTTCACCCTGGGTTTTGATGGTTTTGTAGCGATGCCCGGCGACGATATTGATATGGACATTACCTTCGCTGCCCAGGATAATACGTTCAAAAGCTTACTTTCGCTCGTGCCCGGCGTGTATATGGAAGGCTTTGAGCAGGTGAAAACCGAAGGGGAACTAGACTTTAACGGTTTTGTAAAGGGTATTTTCAACGAGGAATCTATGCCGACCTTTCAGGTGAAACTACTCACCCAAGACGCCATGTTTCAGTACCCTGATCTGCCTACAGCGGTTACCGATATTGATGTAGATCTGCTGATTGATAATGCCGATGGAAACCTCGATAACACGGTAGTTAATCTTAAATCATTCCACGCCGACCTGGGAAGTAATCCGCTAGATGCTCGCTTCTTACTGAAAGGGTTAGCCAGCTATACCATTGATACCGAGGTATCAGCTAAGCTCAACTTAAGTGAACTGAACCAGATGTTCCCGATAGATAGCTTGGAGATGCGTGGTATCTACAACGTTAACTTGGTAGCTAACGGTACTTACGATAGCGTGAGTAACCAGATTCCCCAGATTGATATGGCTATGAGTATGCAAGATGGCTACATCAAACAGGCGGAGTATCCACCCCTAGAAAATATCAGCTTCACCTCTACTGTAAAAAACGAAAGTGGCCAGTTAGCTCAAACCGACGTTCAGGTCAACGATTTTGACATGACCTTAGCGGGAGAGCCTTTCCAAGCCAATTTATTTCTCACCAACTTAGATGATTACACCTGGGACTTAACTGCCAATGGTACGGTAGATTTAACTAAAGTTACCCAATTGTACCCGATGGATGGGATGAACTTAGCCGGAATTATCACTGCCAATGTTCAATCAAAAGGAAAATTATCTGACGTGGAAGCCGAACGTTACGCCCAGTTGAAAACCAGCGGCTCGGCCACCATTAAAAATTTTAACTATACTGCCAAGGATTTTCCTCAAGGCTTTACTATTGCCAATGCTGAGGCTACGTTCAATCCCGAGCGGGTTACGCTAGCGAGCTTTGAAGGTGCGGCGGGCCGAAGCGATATGCGGATGAACGGCTACTTGGCAAACTATTTAGGCTACGCGCTTACCGAAGGTGAAGTGCTACGGGGTCAGCTAGATTTTAAATCAGGCAAACTAGATTTAAACGAATGGATGACTGACGAGGAAGTGGAGGTATCCGAAGACACTACCGAAGTTGCAATGGAAGTGGTAGAAGTACCTAAAAATCTGGACTTAGTGCTTAATTCTAGTGTGGCGGAGGTGCTGTACGACAATATGACTTTACAAAGCCTTGACGGAAAAATCACCGTTCGCGATGGTGTAGTCCGCATGAATAATCTGAACTTTAATTCGCTCGGCGGGCAGTTTGCCATGAATGGCTCCTACAACACCCAAGACATAGCACGTCCTTCATTTGATTTTGATCTGAACATCCAGAACGTAGCCATTAGCCGGGCTTACACTACTTTCAATACAATCCAGACGTTGGCTCCGGTAGCCGAAAAAATGGACGGTGATTTCTCTACCCGGTTTAAAATTGGTGGCTTGCTAGGTTCAGATATGTCGCCCCTGATGAATACACTGGATGGTAAAGGAATTATCCAGATAGCCGATGCTGCCGTTAAAGATTCTAAGTTGATAGGGGCGATTACTACCATTACCAAGCTTAGTAATACCGACAATGTATCGCTGAAGGATGTAGACATTCGAGCCGAGGTGCGTAGTGGCCGAGTGTACGTTGAGCCATTTGATGTGAACATTGGTAATTTTAAAACCGTGATTGCCGGAAGCAACGGCATTGACGGTAGCATTGATTACTTAATGAAGATGAACGTTCCTGCCGGAACAGTCGGCACAGCGGTAAATAGTGCTATTGCCAAATTCGCTGGTAGCGACGAAACTATTTCCTCCAACATCATCCTCAACCTAAAAGTTACCGGAAATTACGAAGATCCCAAGGTACGTCTAGCCGGAACCGAAGCCGGAGGTGGCGGAAAATCTAGCGTTCAGGCCGCCGCCAAAGCCAAAGTAGAGGAACAGGCTCAGGAATTGAAAGAAGAAATAGCCCAACAGAAGAAGGAAGCGGAGGACGAAGTGCGTCGTAAAGCTGAGCAAGCTAAAAAAGAAGCAGAAGAGGCTCGCCGTCGAGCCGAACAGAAAGCCAAGGAAGAAGCCGAACGTGCCAAACAAAAAGCGGAAGAGGAGGCGAAAAAAGCAACCGAGGAAGTGAAAGAAGAAGCTAAGAAGAAGCTAAAAAAACTTTTCCCGCCTCGTTAGAAGAAAATTTTCTAGCAGCATTGTATACTTATTCAAGAGGCTCACAATCCAGTATGGTGAGCCTTTTTCTTTTGCCCAGGAGCTAAAATGCCGTATATTCAACTTTTCAAATACACATCTATCCTATGAAAACCATACTTACCTTCGTTGCCATAATTTTTTGCACTATGTCCGCATCTGCCCAACAGTCTAAAGTCGCCATTGCTATTCACGGCGGGGCGGGAACCATTCTGCGGGAAAATATGACTAAAGAACGAGAGGCTGAATATCGGGCTAAACTGGATGAAGCCCTTAAAGCGGGATACGAAATACTGGAAGCCGGAGGTACCAGTCTGGATGCTGTAGTCGCTGCTATTCAAATTATGGAGGAATCGCCACTATTTAATGCCGGAAAAGGTGCTGTGTTCACTAACGATGGCAAGAATGAGTTAGATGCGGCTATTATGGATGGTAAAACCCGTAACGCGGGAACGGTAGCCGGAATTTCTACCGTGAAAAGCCCAGTAGCCGCCGCCCGACTGGTGATGGAAAACTCTCCCCACGTGATGATGATTGGTGCTGGTGCCGAGCAGTTTGCCCGAGAACAGGGTTTAGAAACCGTTGATCCTTCCTACTTCTACACCGACCGTCGCTTCGAGCAGTTGGAAAAGATTCGCAATACTGAAAACTCTCAGTTAGACCACGATGGCGACGAGAAATCTGAAGATAAAAAGCAAGGATATTTAGATAAGCACTTTCCCGATCGCAAATTCGGAACGGTAGGGGCGGTTGCTTTGGATCAGGACGGAAACATTGCCGCGGCTACTTCTACCGGAGGTATGACGAATAAGCGCTACGGCCGAGTGGGTGATGTTCCGATTATTGGTGCGGGAACTTACGCCGATAATGCTACGGCGGCTATTTCCGCGACTGGGCACGGTGAGTACTTTATCCGCTCGGTAGTCGCTCACGATATTGCGGCCATTATAAAGTACCAGAATAAATCAGTACAAGAAGCAGCCAATACCGTAGTGAAAGACAAATTGGTAGAAATGGGCGGTGGCGGTGGCGTGATCGCCATTGACGGTAAGGGAAACATCGCTATGCCATTCAACACCAAAGGCATGTACCGCGGCTCCATTGATACCGAAGGCAAAGTATACATCGGCATTTACGAAGATGAGCAGCCTTAATTTTGGTGATTAATGACTAATGATTGATCATGAGTGGCAGGTAAAATTTGGCATATCTAGAAGATAAATATCCCTACGTTATACCTTAGAAGCGATTTCCCCAGAATTCGCTGAGCCTTCCAGGCTGGGCCTCGTCCGGCAAGAATATTCTTCTGTTGTCCCCAAGTTAAACTGTCAGTACATAGAGAGGTTAGAAGCATAGAATGGGAAATGGACAAAAGACAAAAGCTATGTTTACGGTCTCCTGACTCCGGTTTTCCAGTCTCCGCTATACAGAGCTAACGCAACTTCTCATTCTGCTGGTGGCGGTCACTATCGCGCTGGGTTTTCTTCGCCATATTTTTCTGGAAGACTTCGGTGAGGTTTACTCCGGTTTGGTTGGCAATGCAGGTTAGTACCCACAGTACATCAGCTAATTCATCGGCCAGTTCTTTTCCTTCGTCTGATTTTTTAAACGATTGTTCGCCGTATTTTCGGGACATCAAGCGGGCGACTTCGCCTACTTCTTCGGTGAGAATAGCCATGTTGGTCAATTCACTGAAGTAACGTACTCCAGTGGTGTTAATCCACTCATCTACTTGTTGCTGCACTTCGGCTAGAGTTATGTCTTTCATTGTTAATATATTTTAACTCTTCAAATTACTAATCTGTCTGCAAAGGCTAACGAAGGTCGTTCACAACTCTCCATCTTGCTAACCATAAACCTCCCGTCCATTCTGATCTACTTTTTGTCTTTCGTGTCAATGATTATGGTAACTGGACCATCATTGAATAATTGCACTTTCATGTCGGCACCAAACTCGCCAGTTTGTACGGGCTTTTCTAACAGATCATTAGTTGCCTTTATAAACTTTTCGTACAGCGGAATGGCCGTATCAGGTTTAGCCGCTTTGATATAAGAGGGACGGTTACCCTTTTTGGTGCTGGCGTGAAGAGTAAACTGACTAACAACTAGCATTTCACCGCTTACATCCACCAGACTACGATTCATTACCCCCGATTCATCGCTAAAAATACGCAGGTTAGCAATCTTCCGGCTTAACCAATCAATATCTTCTTGACTGTCCGCCTCCTCAATTCCTAGCAACACCAGCAGTCCAATATCAATTTTCCCACTTATACGTCCGTCAATAGTTACTGAGGCTTCGCTTACTCTTTGAATAACGGCAATCATGATTCGCTGGCTTCGTAATCAGCCAATACTTGAATTTTGTCAGATTCAAAAATATAGCGTCCCTCCAGCTCCTTCTTGGCCATACGGTACATAGCACTGGCTACGTCTTTTCCTTCAATAGGTCGGTATTTTCCTAACGCTCCGATCATCAGGGGTGAGATGCTACCCATCACAATCTGAGCTACTTTTTCTCCGGTTCGCTGCTCGTCGCGCTCACCCATTAGCAGTGATGGGCGAAACACGTGAAAGGCAGAAAATTTCAGTTTGATGATTGCCTGCTCAGTTTCTCCTTTTACCTGATTATAAAAAATCGCCGATTTAGCATCCGCTCCCATAGCCGATACTAACAGGTACTGCTGCGCTCCCTTTTGGCGAGTAATTTCAGCTATTTTCAGCGGATAATCATAATCTACCTCCCGGAAGGCTTCTTTCGATCCGGCCTTTTTCATAGTGGTACCCAGGCAACAGAATACGTCAGTTACTGTATCTGGTATATCATCATCCGACAGTTTACTGTAATCGGTAATTATCGTCGTTACCCGCTTGCTAGAAGTTTCAACTTTACGACGACTCAGTATCGAAATTTTCTGGTAATGCCGTCCGCGAATTAGTAGTTGGAGTAATTCATTGCCAATTAGGCCGGTGGCCCCGGCGATAAGTGCGTGTTTTTGGCTCATGGTGTAGTTCCTAAAGTACGTTGAAAAAATCGCTGCAAGTCGGATGTAGTTGGTTGAACGGCCCGGTCTTGCTGCTGAATTAGAACAGTATCGTTTTCTTTATATACTCGATACGAAAAAATGTAGTCTTTCGTTAAATCAAACCATCCGGTGGTAATTCCGAATCGGAGATCGGAAAATTGTACACCTTCATTCAGCGGTTGCACCGCGTAAAACCCTTCGGTAAAATTGATTAAACCGTCTAATTCCTTCTTAGCTTCAGATGATTGTAAGTAGGGTTGCAGTAACTCCGCTTGCCGGGGAATGGATTTAAATTGTATAGTACGGTCATCGTCTAACAGCGAATAGTAACCAACCTGATACTGATCTTTCTCCTTCACGATTACTGACCATAACACACTATTGAAGAACGTAGGCGAAGTCAGGAATTTCCCGTAGGTGGATTGTTCGGTCAGATTTTCTCGCACCACTTGCTGAACGTGCAGTTTGACAATAACGGTTAGCACCAGATAAGAAGAACTCAGTAGTAACGCCCACCGATTGATTTGCTTTCTGCGTGGTGAATTTCGAGACAGAAATAGTATCGCCAACGTACCGATAAGCATCGGCAATGTATACAATGGGTCAATGATAAAAATGGTGCGCCAAGCTACCCGCACATCGCTAAATGGGAAGAATAGCATGGTGCCGTAGTTGGTGAAAGAATCTAACAAGGTATGGGTAACTAAGGCGAAAAAGAATAGCCAAGACCAGTCTTTCCAGCTGGCTACTGTTTTGCTGCGGTGCAGCCGCCATACTCCGTAACCAATAATCGGTGCCAGCAACGTGAGCACCAAAAGTGAGTGAGAAAATGTACGGTGGATTAATACTCCCTGCACATCGGATAAAAAAGGGTTGAGCAGTACATCCAAATCAGGAATGGTACCACCGATGGCTCCCCACACTACTGCCCGGTTACCAACTTTGCGGCCCAGTACGGCTTCACCTACCGAAGCTCCTAATACTAGTTGGGTAAGTGAATCCAATCGTTACGCGCTGGTTATGGCCAGCCAACTGGCAATTTCTCTCGAGAACTCTTCCTGAATAGCTTGGGTGCGGTCGCGGGCGTACCACAGTTGTAACTGCTCCGACCATTCGGAGTAATGATCGCGAAACTTATCGCCGTAGCGTTCTTTAAATTCGTCGAACAGTTGCTGGGCTGCCTCAGGGCGAGGCCCCCAAGAACCCAATGTTTCTAATTCTTCGTTGAGGCAGATTAGCTTGGGGATGGAACGACCTCCATTGGTCAGATACGCATCCATCACTTCTGGGTGTTCATCCCGCAGCAGTATGTGAAGCTGGATATTAGGCGACACTTCAGCCATTTGAGCAATTACTGGAACACTCTGAGCCGCATCACCGCACCAGCCTTCAGTTAGCAATACCCAAACCCAGGATTGATTTACTTTTTCTAGTTGAGCGATCAGTTCTGGCTGTAGCTTGGTGGTCTTCTCCACCCGGCGCATCCGGCGCACGTTAAGTTCGGTATACTTAACGTATGACTCGCTCTGATTTGGCCCGGTAGTTTTACTTTGATCTAAAAGATTATCAATAAGTTGGCGATAGGCCGAATACGACATACCTGCCTCCAGATGTTGTGGTTTGATTACGTTTGACATGCTATCCTTAACGAACCGGCTGAGCGTAGGTTTTTTCCCACTCCTCAAATTTTTCTACATCACCCCGCACTGAGTTTAAAATCCAGAGTAATACAGTAATATCATCCATAAAACCCAGTACCGGAATAAAATCAGGAACTAGATCAAGGGGTGAAACGAAGTAAATAACTCCGGCCGTAATGAGTAGCAGGCTTTTCCAAGGGGTGAACTTATAATTTCCCGCTTGGTACGATCGGATCATCCGCACAAAGGTGTTTGCCTGATTCTTCAACGTTTGCATTCCTTCGGTATCATCACGCAACTCCTTTAGTTTATCCATTGCCGCATTTGCTAAATTGCGTAAGCGTTTGGGGTCCTCTAAAATGCCTTTAGCTCGCCGTTTTGCTTTCTTAAAATACGCATTGTCGGTGGTGTAAGCTTGATCAAAAAATGCCATAATAATAAAAGTGTTATAGTTCTTGGTGTTAGAGTGTTATGGTGTTCTAGTGTTTATGTGTTCAAGATTACTGTACATTGGCACTTTAACACCATAATACTATAACACTATTAAAGTTGAAAAAAGAACGAATGTTTAACCAAATTGTGATTAGAATAACGCTCGCACTTCTTTTTTTACTTCAAATAGTGCTTGAGCAATAGGGTTAACCTCCTTCTGAGACTGAATTTCTAGCGTTTTCTTGGCCAAATCTAAGGAACGAGCCTCGGCGGGAAGCGTGTCGGCGGCTTGGTTCACAGTAGCGATTATATCTTCTACCGCCTGGGTGGTTAGCTGCCAAGCCTGATCGCCTACGTAAATTTGCTGCGACAGATTATGATTGTACTCTTCTCGAACACTGGTAGTTAGCACATGCTGAAACTCTTTAGCCGAATAGTTGCTATCGTTCAGGCGCAAAATCAAATTGTTGGGAGCAATCCGTTCCAGTAGCAAACTTAACCGTTCGTAGGCTTGCAAACGAATAGGTAGCGTGGTTTCTGCTCCTTTTACCTTTAGGTCGGCCATGCGCTCGGCTATATCTTTATTGAGAAAAGACTTTACCGTAAGATACATAGCGTACAAAACTGCTGCTGCCGGAAGCAGTATTTTAATGAACTCAATGATGACAGAATCGTTCATACATTCGTATTATCAAGCGTGTAGGGTAAAAGTAGGCTTTCTAGACCATACAGAGCAACAACTCTTAGCTCGATGTACAGATTATTTATCTTTTTGCATTAATTTTTGTTCGTTATGATACCAGTTTCTTTGTCTGACCGAGCACTTGAGGAAGTAAAGAATACACTAACCCATAAAAATATTCCACCG
Organism: Tunicatimonas pelagia; assembly: GCF_030506325.1. NCBI lineage: Bacteria > Pseudomonadati > Bacteroidota > Cytophagia > Cytophagales > Catalimonadaceae > Tunicatimonas > Tunicatimonas pelagia. The sequence continues at coordinate 3,159,483 of NZ_CP120683.1, forward strand.
GGCTACGGGTTGCGAGTGGGTATAAAGGGTGCGGGTTGCGCAGGTATTTCGTATATTTTAGGCTTTGACCAGAAATCAGAGAAAGACATGGAATACAATTTAGAGGGTGTTCCTTTATATGTAGCCAAAAAAGACGTGATGTATTTATTAGGTGTGCAGGTAGATTTTTACGAAGGAAACGACGCGCGCGGTTTTACTTTTGTAAAATCATGAGTCTAAACCGGGATTCACAAAATTTTGCAAGATGAATAGAATTTGAATACGTATGAACTACCCCCAAAATATTAAAGTTACGGTAGATGCAGTAGTGTTTACCGACGATCATCAGGAAGTGCTACTTATTCAGCGTAAGAATGATCCGTTTCAGGGGCAGTGGGCGCTACCAGGCGGTTTTGTGGAAGACGACGAAGATTTGGACACCGCCGTAGCCCGGGAACTAGAAGAGGAAACTGGAGTAGACACGGACAAATTTTACCAAGTGCATACTTTCGGTAAACCCGATCGCGACCCACGCGGACGAGCTATCTCAGTGGCTTATTATACTATCGTACGAAAAGAAGATTTCCAACCAAAGGCCGCTACCGATGCGAAAGATGTTCGATGGTTTTCGCTAGAAAACTTACCAACACTAGCCTTTGACCACGCTACTATCCTTCAGCAAGCTCGTAAAGCTCTAAACCAGTATCCGTACAAATAGAAAAAGGAGGCGAAAACACCTCCTTTAACTTCTTCTTTTCAGTACTTATGCGACAGGTTTTATGCTTCTTGGGCTGCCTCAAACAGAAACCAGGTACGCTCCTCAGTCTGATCAATGTATTCTTCTAGCAAACTGGTAGTGGCCACATCATTTACGTCACTAGTAACGGCGTGCGCGGCTCGCATTCGGGCGGCAACTTCTTTGTTCTCGTTCATCAGTTCCAGTAGCATGTCCCGCGATTCTACAAAATCCCGGTCATCGTCTTTTACTTGCTGCAATTGAGCGATATGCCCGACCGAGCGCAATGTAGTACCTCCTACCTTACGAACCCGTTCAGCCAAAGGATCTACCACTGCCAAAATCTCAGCAGCTTGCTCATCAAACATCAGGTGATAATCGCGAAAATGCGGCCCAGCTAGGTGCCAGTGATAATTTTTTGTTTTTACGTACAGAGCCAAAGCATCCGCAATAATGGGATTAATAGCTTTAGCAATTTGCTCTCCAACTCCATCTTCCAAATCAGAAGGAGTGGCCAGTCGCTTATATGGTGTAACTAAGTCCATAACTTATTAATTAAATTTAGTAAAGAAATATTCTTGGTTCTTGATTTAAGAACGTGTTAGATAACCGTAGTGTTTACACTTTAGGGCAATTTGTAATTGATATAGATTGCTGAAATGGTGAGCCATTGGTCAACGGTTCACAGCTCACAATTATCAGTCATTCCATTGCTTGTTCTGCTTGAAAAATCTTCAGAAGATGCTCTAATAGGAGTGAGCCATGTCGGTAGGTGTTACAATGATGTAATCGGCCACACCCTGTTTTTCTTCCTCTAAACTATCTAACGTAGTTTGTTCTACACTAGAAACGGTTTTTATGTTCAAATCAGGCGAGTACTGCTTTAAATACCAGTAAATTCCCTCAAAATTATCGCTGTGGTAGGAGCCATTTAGGTGCAAGAATACTCCTTCACGCTCAATATTCTGCCGAATGAAGTGAGCCATTGTAGCGTCCTTTATCGCTTGGGCTTGTACCATTTTTTCACCACTCATGCCCCCGTGGCTGACGTTTCCCCCCATCATGTTCAGCATGTTTTGATAGCCGGGTAATGTAGTATCAATTTCTACTGGCAACGGAGCAATCCACTTCTTGGCCTGATCAGCCACACTATCTAACTTTTCTATTCCCTGCCGAGCAACCAAACTGGCGTAGCGACGGGGAATATTGGTGGCAATTACCGATACACCATTTTTCTTAGCAAAAGCTACTATTGGCTCGTAGTCGGTACGGTAGTTATCCCAGAGTTTTGCCTCCTGGACAAAATGCCGCTGCTCAATGGTTCCAGCCAGATATTCATTTACCAGTAGCTGATTATCAGCTTCTAGCATTTCTAAACCCAGTACCAAATTACTATCCTGAGCGTACAAATCTTTGGCAACTTGTAGCTCCAGCCAGTGAACTAGCGCGTTATTGTGAAGTTCGCCAAACAGCACTACATCGGCACTATCCAACGTATTTACCATTGACTCGTAAGAAACTTCGACTCCACTCCCATCAAAAATTCGGTACGCTGGTTTATCCATCACCAAAAGTTGCGTTGTCAAAATCAGACTAAGTACCCAATTTATCATGAGCGTTCCTCTCGTAAAGTAACACAGGCCCGACGGCATACCCCGCCCAATGGTGGGTTAAACTTAGAAACCTGCACCTCTACCGCATCTACCTGCGGAAATTGGTTGAGCACTTGTTGAATAATCCGGTGAGCAATATGCTCTAGCAGTTTAGCGGGCTGCTCCATTTCTGCTTTTACCGTTTGGTACAGTTTGGCATAGTCAATCGTCTCTTTCAGCTTATCGTGAACAGCCGCGTTCATCACATTAGCTTCTACAATTACGTCTACATTGTAGCGATTTCCGGTTTTCCGTTCCTCTTTGTGGTAGCCGTGGTACGCAAAAAACTCCAACCCCTCTAGCAGTATTTTCGCCATAGATTCAGTAGTTAGTCAATTTCATCGAAAAACGATTTCTTGGTAGACCGAGCCGTACTCACTGGTTGAGATACTGGTTCTGGCTCCTCCTCTATTCTTTCTTCTTCTTCAGATTCTTCCTGAGGTGCAGAAGCGTCAACTACAGGAAGTTGAGTTATGGGTTCGGGTTCAGCAGCTATTTCACTTTCCGGTTCTTCTTCAACAGAAGGTGATGACATAGATGATATGCTTTCTTCAGTTGGCTCCGACTTAAGAGCAGGAGAAGGTATCTCCGAAATTTTTCTCTCAAACTCTGAGGTTTGCTGGGATATGAAGGCATAATACTCTTCTTTGATCGCTGAGGCTTCAGGACCAGATGATTTATCTCCCGAAGTGCGTCGCTCACTAGCTCGTTCGGCAGTTTGCAGGGCTTTCTGAGCCGCATTTTCTAATTGAAATACTAAATCATCGTACTGATTTTCGGCAGCCTGATGGCGTTGCTTCAATTCCTGCAACCGTTGCCCCATTTCGTCAATAATGCTCTTCGATCTGGCTTTGGCATGCTCTAAAATTTGGTGAGCCTTCGCTTTGGCTTCATTTATAACTTCTTCACCCTTAAGTTGAGCCTCACGTATCTTCAGTTCGGCAGTTTTATTGGCCTGCTCTACTAAATTTGCTCCGGTATCTTCCGCCGTTTTAAGCGTTTTATACAGCGAACTTTCTACCTCCCTCAATTTTTCCACCTCTTTTTGCGAAGCGTCTAACCGATAACGCATTTCTCGGTTATCTTCCAAAATACGCTCCCATTCCTGCGACATGGTTTGCAGAAATGCATTGACTTCATCTTTATCGTACCCACGAAAGTTGCGTTCAAACTCTTTCTGTCGTATTTCGGCTGGGGTGATTTTCATAGTGTTAGTGTCTTAGTAGTAGATTTATTCAACTGGACGGCCATTCCATCTTCCATACGGATATGGTTCGATCATCGCTGGCAGAGACAATTGGCTGATGTAACCCATCTTGGGAGTAATTTAGCCACAGCAAACGGTTAACCGACGTTCCGTGTCCGGCGTGCCTTGCTTTGTCAATAACCTTTAATAACTGAAAACGTTCGGCATCCCATATTTTCACTGATTTGTCCATGCTACACGTAGCAAAAAGTCGGCCATCAGGTTGAAAATCAATATGATTGATCGCATACATATGCGCTACAATACTTTCGTGAAGTTCATAATTTTTTTGGGTATCCCAAATTTTCAGGTGGGCATCTCGGCTTCCCGACAGCAGAAATCGCTGATCTGGGGTAAACTGCAACGTAAAAACTGAGTTCTGGTGAGCGTTTATTGTTCTTTTCAGTTGATAGGTCGTCAGATCATAAATCCTAATAGAATTATCGCTATATCCTACTACTAATTCGTGGTTTTTAGGGTGAATGGCAATGCTACGGGCTCGTTCGGTTGAATCTTGTATGTGATGCAGAATTGCCAATTTCTGATAGTGTAGTACGGCGACTTGCCCATCGCTGGTAGCCACAAAAATACGATCCCGGTAGGTTTTAATATCGAAAATAGAGGCCTGAGTCATTTTTAATGATCCCAACGCTTTATTCTGTTCCAGATCAACAATATGAACACCTTCGTAATTTTGCCCAACAATTAAATGATTGAAATGCTTATTGAAGTGCAAAGCATATACCGAGGCTTCTACTTTGGCAATTACTTTTCCCCGCTCAGGTTCTTGCAAATCCCAGCGGACTACCATACCATCGCCGCCACCCGAAATGAATACTCCAGGCTCTGCAGTAGGAGCTAGTGTATAAACACAGTCGTTATGCCCTCGCAGGGTGTGAATCTTTTGTACATTTGGTCGGTTCATCATACGTCATTCAACCTAATTATGGCATTAGTAAAGTTAGAAAAGGTTAACCAGAATTCTTCCTGGGCTCTCTGGAAGATTGACGAAGACTTTAATCATTTAGTTCAGCAAACTCGACTTCATTCTGATGATTTGAGTGAGTTAGAAGATATTCATCATCCTAGAAAAAAACTAGAATGGTTATCGAGCCGAGCCGCTCTAAGTACTCTACTACAAGCTGAAAACTATGCTGATTTCCGAATCTGGAAAGATGAAAAAGGGAAGCCATACCTGCTAGATAACAGCTATCACATTTCTTTAGCTAACTCTTTTCCCTACGGAGCAGCTATTATTCATCGGCACCAACCTGTAGGCATTGATATTGAGAAACCTTCCACCAAACTACTACGAGTAAAGCACAAATTCCTCAATTCTAGCGAAGCTGAAGAAGCTCTGGATAATTTAGATAAGCTTTGTATCTATTGGGCTGTTAAAGAGTCATTGTATAAACTTTATGGCCGGAAGCAATTAAGTTTGAAACAAAATATTAAAGTTGGTTCTCCAACCAATCGACCGGTTTTGGCATCTATACTTTTAGAAGATCAGACTACCGAATTCCGATTAGATACATTCCTTTGGGACGAATTTTACGTTGTATTCAGCCATATTGATTAGCCATATTCTTATTTGCCCATGAACCTTACTTGTATCTTACATTGTTATCTTAGCAAAGCAATATTTTTTCTATTTTTGTTATAAAGATAGGGTTATGCTGAAGGTTATTTGCAATACGGTCGTTGGGTTATTCATAGGTACACTAAGCACATCATCGTCCTTTCAGTCCGATCAAATTCAGGATTTTACCTTACCTAATGTGGTTAGCGGTACTGATTTTTCTTTATCGCAATACAAAAATGCTGGTGCTGTTGTCATCATTTTCACTAGCCTGTACTGTCCCTATGCCAAATTTTACGAAGATCGAATTTCCAGATTGACCGATGTGTATCGTAATAACTCAAATATTCGTATTGTGCTAATCAGTCCTAATAATCCAGCTAAGAGTCGAGCTGATGCTGTGGAAAACGTTACCAATACTGCCAAACGTCGTCAATTGGGTGTTCCGGTTTTAATAGATCAATCCCAACAAGTTGCTGATTTACTTGGTGCAGCCAAAACGCCGGAAGCCTTTGTACTCACTCCTCACCAGGGCTCTTTCCGAATTGCTTACCAGGGGGCTATTGATGATAATCCTCAAGTTGAAAAAGATGTTCGGCACCATTACCTCCAGTCAGTTATCGATGCTGTATCTCAACGCCAGCCTATCGTTACTAGTAACACTCCAACCACGGGATGCATGATTAAACGATAGTGCTAAGAATGCTCTTGTAGTATTTCTTTCAGATACGATAAGAAGTCAGCCGAAAATTCTTTACGTTTTAGCGCAAACTCTACGGTTGTCTTTAAGAAGTCTAGCTTGTTTCCAATGTCGTACCGCTTTCCTTCAATGGTATTAGAGATGAGCATCTCTCGCTTCATTAACAAATGTAAAGCATCCGTCAATTGCACCTCATTGCCTTTTCCTTTTGGGGTATTTTCTATAGCGCGAAAAATCTCGGGAGTCAAAATATACCGACCAGCAATTGCTAAGTTAGAAGGAGCCTGCTCGGGCGAAGGCTTTTCTATTAAGCTTTGCACCTCTACTAACTTTTCACTAATGTTTTTCCCTCCAGCAATACCGTAACGCGAAACTTTGTCTTTGGGCACTTCTTCCACCGCGATTATAGAACAGCGATACTGCTCATAAGTATCTATTAGTTGTTGAGTTACCGGAATCACCGAACTTACGACCGTATCACCAAGAAGAACCGCAAACGGCTCATCGCCCACGTGTTGCCGAGCGTGATAAATTGCATCTCCCAAGCCGTTTACCTCTTTTTGCCGAATATAGTGAATGTTAGCCATATCGGCAATTCGCATCACTTCATTGTAGAAGCTTTCATCTTCCTTCTGAGCCAAGCGAGACTCCAACTCATAGTTTCGGTCGAAATGATCTTCAATTGTTCGTTTGCCTTTTCCTGATATAATTAAAATATCATCAATCCCCGAATCTACTGCCTCCTGTACCACATACTGAATAGTAGGAGTATCAATAATGGGGAGCATTTCTTTCGGTTGAGCCTTGGTAGCTGGCAAAAATCGGGTTCCTAAGCCCGCCGCCGGAATAATTGCTTTTCTAACCATAATCTAAAATATATAGGGCTTTATTACCCGTGCGTTGATTTTTTTGAGTTCTACTACCAATTTATTTAGTACTTCATCGTCTTTATACACTCCAATAATAGAACCGCCTGAACCCGTAAATTTAGCCGAAGCTCCGCAGCGACGAGCCGTAGCGATAAGGTCTTTATTACTGTCGCTGATATTCATGATCTTACATCGTAGATCAAAATTCTCGTTCATCAGCTCATGCAGTGCTTTCTCATCCTGCTTTAGAATAGCTTCCTTTCCTGCTTCCGCTAAAGAAGCCATTTCATTAATTGTTTTTATAACCTCTTTGTCGCCCTTATCAAATCGGGCACGAACATCGTTAAACACGGCACCTGACACTTTCCCCAAGTCAATTTTATACGCCATGTATAGCTTGGGCAGCAGCGCAGGATCGAGTCGCTCGTAATTTCCTCGCCTCTGCTGCTGCATAGTTTCTTCATTGAAATCCATGTACACACAGCCTTCGTAGACTTGCGCTACCCGATCTTGTAAACCCGCGTTGATACCTAACTCATCCATTTCGGCCGAAAGAATTAGCGTTGGTAATATTTCTACAGGTATTTCCACCTGATAGTATTCCATTAATGCTCGCATGGTGGCGGTGATGATAGCACTTGAACCAGCCAAACCCACCTGACGTGGAATTGAAGAATGATATCGGATAGTAAAGTTTTTACTAGTTAACCTGATCTGCTGCTCTTCAGCATATTCGCAAAACCGTTTAATGGCTGCCTTGATTAACCTCGAACCTCCGTAGTATCCAGTTAACTTCACTGAATCTACCAGATGATAAATATTCCGATATACGTTAATGTCCTGCTCTTGGGGTTCTATTTGTAGTTCCGGGGAGGGGTAAAGTGAGATTCTTGCTCCGAAATTACGAACAATGATAGATATTGTTTTTCCAAAGTACCCATCAGTAGGATTGCCTAGTAAACCAGCTCGGGCGTAAGCAGTGGTTTCAATAATTCCGTGACTCATATTTGATGTTAACAATGGTCAAATATAATCATAAATCCAACCGAAAATTCTGAAAGAGATCGAATAAAAAACCCACCCTTAAAAAGGTGGGTTTTATTGATAATAAGAAAAAGGCGGCGACCTACTCTCCCTCTGGTGAAGTACCATTGGCGCTGCCGGGCTTAACTGCTCTGTTCGGGATGGGAAGAGGTGATCCCCGGCGCTACAGCCACCTTAAAGTTGTACGAACTTCACATTAACTGCTCGGTTCGGGATGGGAAGAGCCGGGATGGCGATCCATTGATCCCCGACGCTACAGCCACCTTAAGATTTTTCAGGTTGTGGGGTAAGAGGATTGAAGGTGGAAAGGTGCAGTGTAAGTTACTGTTCTTTTTACCACCTAACATCCAATACCCAGTACCTGAGATAGTATTGTTGTGTTATTTAACATGTATATGTAAGAGAATCATCGGTAACGGGGGTGTGTTGAGCAGGAAAGCCGTTCGGGTTATTAGTACGGCTCAGCTGTGCCATTTCTGACTCTATACCTGCCGCCTATCTACGTTGTCGTCTACAACGACCCTCAAGGGAAGCCTCATCTTCAGGCGGGTTTCGCGCTTAGATGCTTTCAGCGCTTATCCCATCCGAACATAGCTACTCGGCACTGCACCTGGCGGCACAACCGATACACCAGCGGTTCGTCCAACTCGGTCCTCTCGTACTAAAGTCAGATCCTGTCAAGCTTCCTACGCCCACCACAGATAGGGACCGAACTGTCTCACGACGTTCTGAACCCAGCTCGCGTGCCACTTTAATGGGCGAACAGCCCAACCCTTGGGACCTTCTCCAGCCCCAGGATGTGACGAGCCGACATCGAGGTGCCAAACCTCCCCGTCGATGTGAGCTCTTGGGGGAGATCAGCCTGTTATCCCCAGAGTACCTTTTATCCTTTGAGCGATGGCCCTTCCATACGGAACCACCGGATCACTATACCCGACTTTCGTCCCTGCTCGGCTTGTTGGCCTCACAGTCAAGCGCCCTTATGCTATTGCACTCCACACACCATTACCAACGGTGTTGAGGGCACCTTGGGAAGCCTCCGTTACCTTTTTGGAGGCGACCACCCCAGTCAAACTACCCACCACCCACTGTTCCCCCGAAAGGGTTAGGCACTAGATAAACGAAGGGCGGTATTTCAAGGGTGACTCCACCATGCCTAGCGACACCGCTTCCTCGTCTCCCGCCTATCCTACACATCGTTTACCCAATGTCAATGGGAAGCTATAGTAAAGGTTCATGGGGTCTTTCCGTCCCGTGGCGGGTAATCGGCATCTTCACCGATACTACAATTTCACCGAGCGCGTGGCCGAGACAGTATCCAGATCGTTGCACCATTCGTGCAGGTCGGAACTTACCCGACAAGGAATTTCGCTACCTTAGGACCGTTATAGTTACGGCCGCCGTTTACTGGGGCTTCGGTTCAATGCGTTGAGGTAAACCTCTAACATCCCCCCTTAACCTTCCAGCACCGGGCAGGTGTCAGGCCTTATACGTCCGCTTTCACGTTTGCAAAGCCCTGTGTTTTTGTTAAACAGTCGCCTGGATCGATTCACTGCGGCTTCTTATCCGAAGATAAGGAAGCGTCCCTTCTCCCGAAGTTACAGGACTATTTTGCCTAGTTCCTTAGCCACGTCTCACTCGAGCACCTTAGTATATTCTACCCGACTACCTGTGTCGGTTTACGGTACGGGTAGCTAGTATCTGATGCTTTGATGGCTTTTCTTGGAAGCAACCTTGCTACTTCGCTTCGCCCGAAGGCTCGGCTCAACGGGCTATTCCGTCTGCCCGTAGCAACCCAGTCGCTCCGTCCCCATCTGGCAATACTAGCTAGTACAGGAATATTAACCTGTTGTCCATTAGCTTCCCCGTTCGGGTACGCCTTAGGACCCGACTAACCCTGATCCGATTAGCGTTGATCAGGAAACCTGAGTCTTTTGGTGGGCGGGTTTCTCACCCGCCTTATCGTTACTTATGCCTACATTTGCTTTTCTAGCTAGTGCACTAAACGTAACCGTTTAGCTTCAACCCCGCTAGAATGCTCCCCTACCACTGTAGTAAACTACAATCCATCGCTTCGGTAATCAACTTGATGCCCGTTTATTATCGATGCCCCGTCGCTCGACCAGTGAGCTGTTACGCACTCTTTAAATGAATAGCTGCTTCCAAGCTAACATCCTGGCTGTCTGGGCAACGAGACCACCTTAGTTCAACTTAGCTGATATTTAGGGACCTTAGCGGATGGTCTGGGTTCTTTCCCTTTCGGACTTGGACCTTAGCACCCAAGCCCTCACTGCCATCGTAATCTAACCGCATTCGGAGTTCATCAGGATTTGGTAGGTTGTGACACCCCCTAGTCCTATTGGTAGCTCTACCTCGGTCAGACATCCGATAACGCTGCTCCTAAAAGCATTTCGGGGAGTACGAGCTATTTCCTGGTTTGATTGGCCTTTCACCCCTACCCACAGTTCATCCAAAGACTTTTCAACGTCTACTGGTTCGGTCCTTCACCCCGTGTTACCGGGGCTTCAACCTGACCATGGGTAGATCACCAGGTTTCGCGTCTACAACGACTGACTAAATCGCCCTATTCAGACTCGCTTTCGCTTCGGTGACGTGCCGTAAGACACTTAACCTTGCCAGCCATCATAACTCGTAGGCTCATTATGCAAAAGGCACGCCGTCACCCCACAAAAGGGCTCCGACCGCTTGTAAG
>NZ_CP120683.1:5275000-5517500 GCF_030506325.1 Tunicatimonas pelagia
GATCAGTCCCGAAAAAATGAACTCAGCCTGTTTGGGAAAGTAGACTACGAATGGAATCAATTGATGCTGTTTGCTGATCTGCAACTTCGCACGGTCAGTTTAAGCCTGACACCTGACGAAGTATTCCTCGGTCAGAGTGCCAGTATTCCTGATCGAAGTTGGACATTTCTGAACCCGAAGGTAGGAGTTACTTATCGTTTCACTTCGCTGATTGATGCTTACGCTTCGTTTGGGCGCAGTGGCCGGGAACCAACCCGTTTTGATATTTTGGGTTCTACCGTAATTCGTGCTTCCAATCTAGCAAGCGTGCAAGACGAAAATTCAGTACAAGCCGAGTATGTGAATGACTTTGAAGCCGGGGTGCGAATTCACCGGGGGAAATTGGTCGGACAAGCTAACTTATTTTATATGCAGTTTGAAAATGAGATTGCCCCGATTGGTGAACTTATTCCCGAAGGCTTCGTGCAGTTGCGAAAAAATGTTCCAAGCAGCTATCGGCGCGGCATTGAGCTAGATGGTAAGTACGTCCCGACAGCTAAGTGGACTATCACGGGTAACCTGACTTATATGCAAAGTAATATCGACAAATTTGCCCCCGAAGGTGGCGATCAGGTTTTTCGGGATGTAGAACCCGCCATTAGTCCTGAGTGGTTAATGAATGCTTCGGTAGGTCATAAATTTACCGATTGGCTATCGGCTACCGTGAGCGGGCGCTACGTCGGTGAATCATTCCTGGAACCAACCAATCAGCCCGATTTAATTTTGCCCTCGTTTTTTGTAATGGATGCCCAGCTAACCGCAAAATTCCGTAAGCACGAATTGAGCATTCATGCTAACAACCTGTTTGACACCGAATACTACAGCTTCGGTCAACCTGTGCAATACGAAGGGCAAACTGTTCCGGGTTATTTTGTGCAACCCCCTCGCCACGTATACGCCATTTTACGCTTACGCTTCTAAAAATGAATGATTGATGACTGATGAATAATGGAAAAATGGAGAAAAGAAGTAGTAAGCAATGCACAATCGCACGGTGACCGTTTGAATTTCCAACAATTAACAATCAGGCATTCAGTAATCAACTAATTCCTTCACTCCTGGAACCATAACACCCTAACACCTAAACACCCCAACATCATGAAGCTAAAAGTAGCCCTAGACTGGACACCCAACGTAATTCATGCCGGAATGTATCTGGCTCAGATTGATAATTTGTGGGGAGGTAGCGATTTGGAAGTAGAATATATTTCCGTAGAAATTGATAACTATCAGAAGAAAACAACTCAGCGATTAGCTGAGGGAGAAGTGCATATTGCGCTAAGTCCTTCGGAGCATCTGCTGGATTTTCGACTGCTACAAAAAGAGCAGCATCCAATTAAAGCCATCGCTACGGTAATGCAGCAAGAAACCAGCGCGTTTGTGACTTTACCGGATAGTGGAATCACCCGCCCAGCTCAGCTAGATGGAAAAACCTACGGTGGCTACAAAACGCAGTTGGAAAAAGAGTTGCTTACTAACCTAATTCAGCAAGATGGGGGACAAGGTGATATTGATTTGGTTACTCCACCGAGGTTAGAAGTCTTTGAAGCCTTTCTTCAGCAGCAATTTGACACCGCCTGGGTATTTGTGCCCTGGGAAGGCGTAATTGCGGAGCGAAGAGGTAAAAAATTGAACGCATTCCATTTGCACGATTATCAAATTCCCTACGGCTATTCACCTATTCTAATGGTACGGGAGGACGTACTGGAAGCTGAGAAAGAATCCTTTCAAGCTTTTTTGACAGCAGTAGGAAAAGGGTATCAGCAGGCGGCGAATAACCCGGAAGAAACTGCCCAAAAGCTGGTAGAAAATGTAAATCACCCGAATTTTGAAGATATAGATTTTATTACCCAAGCCATGCAAGTTATCGCCCCTAGCTTCTTGAACGAACAGCAACAGTGGGGAACAATGAAACCTGAACGCTGGAGTGCTTACGTTCAGTGGCTAAGCGACCACAAACTGCTCAACCGCTACGATAATAGCCCACTATCCGCCGAACAAATTACTACACGCTCACTTTACACTAATAAATTGCTAAATGACTGATTATTAAATTGTTATTTATTCAAACTAACATAAGCACTACCAATTCTTCACTAGTCATCAGCCACCAATTATCACCTATCAATTATCAATTTTTATGAAACTATCCCTAGCCCTAGATTGGTCGCCCAACAGCTTACACGCCGGTTACTTGGTAGCCGAAGCTCAAGGATTATATAAAGAAGAATCGTTGGACGTTACCTTCATCAACCCTGAAGACGATAATTATGCTACCACTCCTGCCAAGAAACTAGCGAACAAGGAAGCGCATTTAGCAATTACTCCGTCGGAGAGCGTAATTAGTTTTAATACACTGAAAGAATCAATCCCACTAACGGCAGTAGCGGCGGCTTTACAGAAAGATGCGAGCACGATTGTTGTTCGGGCTGATAGTACTGTTGAACGTCCGGCTCAGCTCGATGGGAAGGTTTTTGCCTCGTACAATGCCCGGTTTGAAGATGATATTGTGCGTCAACTTGTCAAAAGCGATGGTGGGCGGGGTGATATTCAAATTTCCAATCCGGCCTATCTGGAGATGTGGCGTACCGTGGCAGATCGGTCAGCGGATGCTACCTGGATATTTTTACCCTGGGAAGGCCCCAAAGCCGAGCTTGAGCAAAATTTATCGTTTCGGTCATTTGTTTTGAGTGACTACGGTATTCCCTACGGTTATTCCCCCTTGTTAATTACCCATACTGACTTTGTTACTGAAGAAGCAGAAGCAATTCAGGCATTTTTACGAGCCGCTGAGAAAGGTTGGCGTTATGTTGCCGAAAACCCAGAAAAATCAGCTGAATTATTACACGAGCATTTCGATCATGCTAACTGGCAAAACCTGCCGATGATCAAAAAATCACTGCAAATGCTGGCTCCGTACATTTTATCTGATGATGGTCAGTGGGGTTTTATGGATGGTACTCGTTGGCTGGATTTTGTGGCGTGGATGATTAAAACCAAAGTTCTGAAGGATGTGAACGGCGTTCCGATGAACATTGGGCAGATTGATACCTCCACGTTCTACACCAATGATTTCTTCAAGTAGGTTTGCGTAAAAAAGTGTAATCTTACGCCAAACCTTTCACGAGCCAGTCGTTGGGTTGTATTTATACCTGCATTGTTCGACTTTTAGTAATGGTAAAGCAATGACTTTATCATTACTTAGATCCAGCGATCAACCGAATACATGCGGGTTTTAATACTCACTATAACGTATTGGCTTACCTTAGGAATCAGTGTGGCCACTGCCCAATGGCAATTGCAGATAGAGAGCAGCGAGACCGAATTGGCACTGTTACAGCCTTATTTTTCCAAGGAAGGTTTTCCCAGTCAAGCCGAGGCCCATCAGGCGGCAAAAGGTGTAATTGCTGATCTACAACAAGCAGGCTACTTTCAGGCACATCTTGAACCGCTTCCCCTAACGGATAGTCTGGTTTACCGAGCCAAAATTCATCCTGAAAAACCGTTTCGGTGGGCGTATCTCCAACCGGGTAATCTAGATCCACTCATGCAAGCTCACTCGGGTTACCGTGATGAGCTTTTTTTGCAGCAGCCCTTTCGCTACGCTGATTTTCAAAAGCTAGTAGAAAACTGCCTGGAGTATTCCGAAAATAATGGTTATCCATTTGCTTCAATACGATTGAGAAACGTCGAAATCAAGCATCAAGAAGTTTCCGCCACCCTAGACTATCAATCTGGCCCACTGATCCGCTTTGGCGAATTGAACATCCAGGGTACGGATAAAATTAACCCGGAATTTCTGGAAGCTTACTTAGGCATTCGTACCGGAACGGTTTACAGCGAAAAGAAAATTGCTCAGCTTACCTCCCGATTGCAAAAGCTGCCCTTTTTATCGTTAAGTGGACCCATCGAAACGCAGTTTCAGAACGAAGTGGCCGACATCTTTCTGTCACTAGCTTATCAAGCAAGTAGCCAAGTAGACGGTATACTTTCGGTACTGCCTGCCGAAGGACAGAGCAGAGGATTGCTCTTGACAGGCGAGTTAAACGTTTTACTGCGCAATCTGGGGCGCTCGGGTAAAGTGTTTGCGCTGAACTGGCAGCGGCTGCAAATAGCTTCCCAGCAGTTATCATTAAGGTATAGTCACCCCAATGTATTACGGTCACCTTTAGGGGTAGAGATCAATTTCAATTTGCTGAAGGAAGATACGCTTTTTTTAAATCAGCGAGCGAATTTGGCTCTTTCTTACTTAGTAGGTGGAAATCACCGCATTGAAGTGTTCGGCGACTGGCGTAGTAGCCGACTCATCGGGGAAAATACGGCAATCACTAACAATCTTGTTCCATCGCTGGCCAATACCGCGGTTAGGGGTGGGGGAGTGGGTTATAGCTACAGTCAGGTTGATGAGCAGCTATTTCCCCGACGGGGGCACCTTTTGGCAGTAAAGGGACGACTAGGACAGAAGACTACCTCATTTTGGATGACTGAACCCATTCAAGTTGGTCAGCTAACTCAGCAATCGCAAGCTAGTTTACAGTGGGCGGGCGAACTTTCTTTTACTCAATATTACATGCTCGGAACATCGTTAGGAATATATAACCGATTGCAGGCTGCGGGTTTGGCCGATGCTCAACTATTTACCAATGAACTATATCGGTTGGGTGGTCTGAGAAACTTGCGAGGATTTGTTGATAACGCATTTTTTGTATCGCAATACGCACTTAATAATCTCGAATTACGTTGGCTACTGGAACCCGAAAGCGCGGTTCCTTCGTATTTGTTCGCATTTTACGATCAAGCTTGGCTTAAGCAGCAGGGACAAGAACATGATACGACAGATATTCCTTTAGGAATAGGAGCGGGGGTTAGCATAAGCACGCGAGCAGGCTTATTCAGTTTGGTGTACGCTCTGGGGAAATCCCAAAACCAAACATTACACTTTTCGGCTTCTAAGGTACATTTTGGCTATATTAGCCGTTTCTAAATCACGCTTTGCGGAAAACTTACGTGCATGAATAAAACAACTGCCAGGTACGGTACGGTTCGTGTGACACACAAAGTAATGACCACTAAGAATAGCCTGTTATTGAGCGTTTTATTTTTCCTGAGTATTCCACTGTGGGGGCAGTCACCAGAGTTGGCATCCGAATACTTTGTGGTAAAAGATCTGCGTCAAGATTGGCTTACAGTAGATGAAGCCAACCGCTACGTTCCCTACGTTGCCGGACAGAAAAAAGGGGCGGTAGTAGGTTTGCCCCTAAACTTGACTCGTTTTCGCGGAAATCAGCTTCGCTGCTGTGTACCGCGTAATAGCTCCTTGCTGATTAACCAGCAATTAGTTAAGAATTTTGATCGTTCTGACTGCATATTTCTTGACATTGACAGTCTGCGAAACCATCATGCCGAAACGGTTTTCCTCACCATTTTCCAAGGGCAGAAAGATTTTGACCACGTAAGTGTAGAAATTATAAACTTCGGTCAGGACTTGGCTGAAGAAAATCCGGTGGTGGCGCGAGCGGCAGCTATTAAGATGAACTTCTTCGGAATGGGACTGCTAACCTTATTGATTTTCTACGCGATACTTAAACATCAGTATGGAAAGAATTTCAAGATAATATATAATATTTCACGTATTTTTTCTTCTAAAGTGCGGGAAGATGATACTCGGGTTAGGTTAGTAACGGAAGCAAATATTGCCTTTCTTATTCATTACTGCCTATTGATTGCTTTCCTACTAATTATTGTGGTTCCGCCTACGATTGAACTCCCTTTTACTACCTCCTATATTTCATTTCCTCCGGTTAGCTTTTCCCAGTATCTATTGCTCTGGGTAGAGCTTGCAGTTATTGTGCTCGTTATCATCTTAGTCAAGTACTTGCTGCTAATGCTGCTAGGCTCTTTGTTTCGCTTACGAGCTATGAAATATTTGCATATGTTTGATTTTATGCGAATGTCGCTAGTGTTCTGGACAGCAGTATTTATCGCTGTGATCTGCTTCTTCCCCAATCTTCAGTTCAACACCGAAATCTATCTACAAGGCTTGATTTATGGGTTTTTGCTATTTGCACTAGTCCGGGTAATCATCTTATATTTTCGCTTGGCTCAGAATGCCTCGTTTAGAAATATATATTTATTTTCATACATTTGTGTTGCAGAAATCCTGCCGCTACTGGCTGGGCTTGAGTTACTTATAGGTTAAGTATTTCTTCCATAAATAGTAGAATTAATTTAAGCTGGGTTGCGTTTCATCACTGGTGAAACGTCTGCCCTGCCACGGAGTTTTTCCGCATTTTACGTAGTGCTGCATTACGTTACCGACTTGATTAATCATTGAAAAATTGTAATAAAATAAGAGGTATACGCATGAGTGATAGTAAGATTAACAGTGAAAGACTTTTTCCAGTAAACAGTATTCTCGTATCCCAGCCTGAGCCACAAAACGGTAAATCACCCTACTTTGACCTAGCTGAAAAATACGATATTCAAGTAGACTTCCGCCCTTTTATTGAGGTAAAACCAGTTAATGTAAAAGATTTTCGCAAGCAAAAGATAGAGATACTTGATCATACGGCAATTATCTTTACAAGTCGCAATGCGGTAGATCATTTCTTTAATATTTGCGCGGAGTTGAAAATAGAGATGCCCTCCGATATGAAGTATTTTTGCATATCGGAGCAAACGGCCAACTACTTGCAAAAGTATATCGTTATTCGCAAGCGCAAGATTTTTACTGGTTTTCGCACCGCGCAAGATTTAATCGAGATATTGAAGAAGCACAAAGATGAAAAGTACTTGTTTCCGTGTTCTAGCATCCGAAAAAATGATATTCCTGATTTTCTGAAAAATGGCGGTTACAAACATACGGAAGCCGTTATGTACGAAACAGTCGCTGCTGACTTATCCGATTTGGAAGATGTTTATTACGATATCATTGCGTTCTTTAGTCCGTCAGGTATCAACTCTCTTTTGGTAAATTTCCCGGATTTTAAGCAGAATAAGACCCGTATTGCCGCATTTGGCCCTACCACCGCCAGTGCTGTTCGTGATGCAGGTCTGGTTCTGGACATTCAAGCCCCCATGCCCAATGCCCCATCTATGACGGGAGCCCTCGAAGTTTATATAAAAGAAGCAAACAAAAAGCTACAACAAGAAGTGGGAAAATAATACTGAATGGCTAGTACAATTCTGCGGATAAGCATACGTTGTATGGAAAAGTACGTTTCTGCCTGAAAAAAATAAGAGTAGAATTTTACTTTTAGGCCTAATTTTGAGTCTTTTAGGTATGAAAAAATCGCTTATTGTACTTGTTTTCCTGAGCATTGGTTATGGTACATCCTACGGACAGCAAAGTGCCCAGTTTAGCCAGTACATGTTTAATACCTTATTTTATAATCCTGCCTACGCCGGCGTAGAGGGGGTTACGACTATTACCGCGTTTCACCGCACCCAATGGGCAGGCTACCAACCTACCACCGGCGATATTGGTGGAGGTATCAACACCCAAGTAATTAGCCTTAACACCCCAATTCTAAAGTTAAGAAGCGGTTTTGGACTGCATGTTGTCAACGACCGAATCGGACCACTCACTAATCAAGAAGCTCAAGCCTCTTTTGCTTATCATTTAGGAGTAGGGCAAGGCAAGCTTAGTTTGGGTGTTCGCGTGGGAGCTTTCTCCCAAACTATTGATTTTGACCAATACCGTTGGGTAGACCCTGATGATCGGCTTCGCCGGGCTGGTCGGGATTCGCAGATGCGCCCCGATTTTTCGGCAGGAGTGTTTTATCGTGCCCGTCAATTCTACGCCGGAATTGGCTTCAAACATCTGGTAGATACGCAATTTAATCTCGGAGGAATAGATACGCTGAACAATCCACTACAAAATCATATGACAGTTATGGGTGGTTTCGACTATGAACCAACCTATAAATTGCGATTGACACCATCATTCTTAGTACAGTCTGATTTGAATACCTTCTCATTTGATATTGGGGTAATGGCAACCTACGATGATACTATGTGGGGAGGATTATCGTATCGACAGCAAGAATCAATAATAGGTATGATTGGGTACAGCTTCTTCAAAGAGAAGTCACTGAAGTTAGGATATGCATTTGATTATACTGTGGTGGCTCCGGAAGCTAAAGCTACCGCATCCCATGAGATTATGGTTAGCTACAGCCTACCGGTTTCTTCTGGTGGCGAAAAGAAAATAATAAGAACCCCACGCTTTAGACAATAACTATATTATTTAAAATGTACAAATAATTATTGGTATATTTTAATTTTGTGCTAAAAACAGGAAAATATTACAGCGCAGGGATTCTTGGGTTTTTAGTTCGTTCTTATTCCAAACATTTACAATATTTGTGTTCGTGTTAACGTGTATGTTATAAACAATTTGTGTTATGTGTAAAATTATTCGATGCAGCAGTGCTGTCTTATCCATCTGTGCGCTATTTGCGTTACAGGGCTGTGGCCTCTTCGGAGGTGGAGGTGATGACTTCGGACAGCTGGTTGGCGTACAGGGCCGCGAATATGATGGCATGCCTACCCCGTACGGCATGGTGAAAATTCCGGCCGGAACGTTCCATATGGGACAAGCCGACGAAGACCCTATTGCTACGCAAGTGAGCTTTAATAAGCAAATCACTATCGGGGGCTTTTTTATGGATGATACCGAAATTACTAATAATGAGTATCGTCAATTTATCCAAGAACTTCAGGAGGGCGAAGGTGAGTACGAATTCCTAGTAGGAAAAGGTGCCAACTTTGTTGAAGAAGAGCTTTATCCTGATACTACAGTATGGCAGCGCAATTATACCCACCACATGGGTGATCCGCTGGTACAGTACTATTACTCTCACCCTGCTTTTGACAATTACCCAGTAGTGGGAATTGATTGGGAAGCTGCTAAAGTTTTCTGCCAATGGCGAACAGCTTATCTAAATGAGTATCGGGAGAGCAATGGTATGTTCATCATGCCGAACTTCCGACTTCCTTCTGAGGCTGAGTGGGAGTACGCTGCCCGCGGTGGACGCGATATGGCGAAATACCCTTGGGGTGGACCCTATATCCGAAATTCAAAAGGTTGTATGCTGGCAAACTTTAAGCCGGGGCGAGGAAACTACTTTGATGATGGTTTTGCCTACACTGCTCCAGTAGCTGCTTACTTCGCCAACGATTTCGGCTTATACGATATATCCGGTAATGTAAGTGAATGGTGCGAAGATGCCTGGAATCCGGCTTCTACCGCTATTGTGTGGGATTTGAACCCAACCTACAACGACCCTAACGAATTCCGGAAGGTAGTCCGTGGTGGATCTTGGAAAGATGTATCGTTTTTCCTACAAACCGGAGCGCGTACTTTTGAGTACAAAGATTCTACTACCGCTTACATCGGCTTCCGTTGTGCAATGACGTACATTGGCCGTTCATCAGGTAATGAATTCAACTAATTATATAATCAAATATTAACATTCTATTTCTAAAACTCTAAAAATCATGGCAAAGAAAAAAGGTGGATTTTCAGAATTATTATACGGTAGCATCATGCCCAAAATTTACGGAATTGGAGCGGCTGTCGTAATTGTTGGGGCAATGTTTAAGATTCTACACTTGCCCGGTGCAGGAATTATGCTCGGGGTAGGTCTTACTACTGAGGCAATTATCTTCTTGTTTAGTGCATTTGAGCCTAAGCACGCTGAGTACGATTGGTCACTGGTTTACCCTGAATTAGCGGGTGATACCCAAGCGACTACCCGTAAGCAAATTTCTAACGGAAAAGGCGACTCTGTTTCTAATAAGTTAGATAACATGCTGGAGAAGTCTAAAGTTGGTGGTGAGCTAATTGACAGCTTAGGACGAGGTATGAAAAACTTGTCTGAGTCAGTTAACAAAATCGGTACTATTACCGATGCTGCGGTAGCCACGAACGATTACGCGAAAAACGTGAAAGCTGCTTCTCAGTCACTAACAAACATGAACAAGTCGTACGAAACTACAATTACGGCTATGTCAGAAATGACTACAGCTAGCAAAGATGCTAAGGAGTATCACGCTCAGGTACAAACTGTAACGAAGAATTTAGCTTCGCTAAATGCAGTGTACGAGATGGAGCTTCAGGATGCCAATAGTCACTTAAAGTCAATGAACAAGTTCTACGCTAACTTGAGTGGGGCTATGGAAAATGTGGCTGAAGCGAGTAAAGATGCCGAGCAGTTCCGTACTAACTTCTCATCGTTGACTGGCAACATTGCTTCCCTGAATAAGGTGTACGGCAACATGTTGAACGCAATGAAGGCGTAATTAAAAGAAATTAATTTTTAAACGCTAAAACAGGACAACATGGCAGGAGGAAAAGAAACCCCCCGGCAGAAGATGATCGGTATGATGTACTTGGTACTAACCGCCCTTCTCGCCCTACAGGTAAGTAATACGATTCTAGATCGATTTGTATTCATTGATCAGAGTCTTGACCAGTCAGCTGAAAGCTACAAAGTGAAGAACAGCGGTACAGTAGATCGTATTCGCACGGCAGTAGAAGAAGCTGGAAATCGTGAAGAAGATGTCGTCGTACTTAAGAAAGCGCAAGAAGTTCGAGCTAAGACAAATAATGTAGTAAATAAGCTAAATGAGTATCGCGCTGCATTCATAGAAAAGACTGGCGGTGAAGAAGAAAACGGTACGTACGCCGGTGGTAAAAACGAAGATGAAGTCGCTAATCTGATGATACGTCAGAAGAAGGGCGATGAGCTGAAGAAAACGTTAAACGATTACGCTCAATTCGTAGCGAAAGAATCAGGTACTGAATTTGAACCATTAGCACTAGACGGACGGGAGAATCCGGTATTTAAGGATAATCCTGATCAGAATAAGAAGAGTTTTGCGGAGCTTAACTTCCAAAACACTCCAATGGTAGCCGGCCTCGCTACATTAAATGATCTGAAAACCAAGGTGTTGGCCCGAGAAACTTCGGCACTTGATGCGCTTGCGCGTCAAGTAGGAGCGGCTGACCTTAAGTTTGACGATATTAAAGTAATGGTGCGTCCTAAGTCAAACGTAGTGGCGGCTGGTACAACGTACGAAGCTGATTTATTTATTGCGGCTTCTTCTAGCGCAGTTACTCCCAAGATGCTGGTAAACGGTAAACCCGTTCCGGTAGAAGGAGGTATGGGAAAAATTAAGTTCCCGGCCAGTGCTAGCAAGTACGACAAGGACAATCGGGCAGAGCAAAAGTTTAAAGCGACTATCCAGATTGATCAGGGAGCAAACTCGGAGACGTACGAAGAAACGTTTTCCTACTTTGTAACTAAGCCTGTAATCCAGGTACAGTCGCAGGCAATGCAAGCATTGTACTTGAACTGTGCTAATGATCTGCAAGTAAACGTACCTGCTTTAGGTTCTACCTACAAGCCGTCGTTTACGGCTAGTGGTGGAACGGCTATTGCCGGAGCTAAAACTGGCCAGGTGACAGTAATTCCCAAAGCAGCTAAGGTTAACTTATCAGTGAGCAGTAATGGGTTTAAGATTGGTACGGAATCTTTCCGAGTGAAGCCAATTCCTAAGCCAACTATTGAGGTATTAGGGCCAGGCAACAAGCCAGTGAACTTAAAGCAAGGTGAGGCTGCTAATCGGTTGCGTAGCATTACTTTAAAGGCTATGGCTGACGAAGATTTTGCCAGCGTATTACCAAAAGAAGCCCGCTACCGAGTAGTAGATGCTGAGATTTTCTTAGCGCGTGGAAGCCGGCCAATTGGTAAAGCTAAGTACAATGCTAGCAACGGAACAGCGAGTCTTAACGATATTATCGGCAAGGCGAAGGCAGGCGACCGAATTGTGGTGGATGTGAAAAAAGTACAGCGTATGAACTCTCGCAACGAACGGGAAGATGTACGACTTGGCTCATCAGCCTCAACGATTACTGTTCCTATTAAATAGCAACAGAGGATAAATAGAAAAATAGTAGACCAGGCTAAAACTGGTCTACTTCATTAAAAACAGGTGTTATGAAGAGTATTAATCAAATTGTAAAACAGCTTACCGGAGCAGCCATCATTGCACTAAGTACAATGGGGGTATCGTACGGGCAAGCGAACGATGGTTACAATGAGGAAGGATACAATGATAATTCTATCCGACCTATTCACACTTCTGATCAGCTATACCGAACTCGGGTATGGCGACGGATGGATTTGAAGGAAAAGCAAAACAAGCCATTCTTCTCGGAAAATCGCTGGATGACCCGCGTGATAGTTGAGTCGGTGATGAACGGAACGCTGTATCCTTACACGAACGATTCAGTGACTACTCGTATGTCTAAGGAGCAGTTTATTGAAAACATGACTATTCCGATGGATGGCCCCGCGCTGAGCGAAGAAGAAATTGCAATGGGTTTCGGCCAGGATAACTCGGCTGATGATGGCTGGGGAGACAGTGGTGACGATGGATGGGGTGACGATAGTAGCAACGATGATGGTTGGGGCGATAGCGCAGGGCAAGGAGCGGAAGGAACCGACATGGGCGGAGCCGAAGCTGCGGCACCTCAAGCCGAGAGCTACTTATTCGCTCCTAAAGATGTATCGGTGGTTGAGATTGTTGAAGATGTAATCTTCGATAAAGAGCGAGGTCGACAGTACTACGATGTGCAAGCCGTTACCCTGATTTTACCTCCCGAAAACTTCCCGAATACCGGACTATTGAAAGAAGTTGCTTCTTTCCGATACAAAGATTTGCTCCGCGTGTTTGAGGAAAATCCGGAGATTGCGGTTTGGGTAAACCCTCGTAACAGTGCCAAAAATCTTAACTTACAGTATGCGTTTGATCTGCGTCTATTCAACGCTCATATTGTAAAGTATTCTAACCCGGATGATGAGCGAATTGTGGATATGACTGAGGGGAATAAGCGACAAGCTTTGTTGAAATCGTTAGAGTACGAATACGATATGCTAGAGCGCGAACACGAACTTTGGGAATATTAATAGCTTTCCATAACACAAATGTTTTTAAAGAAGGAGCCCTCGGGTTCCTTTTTTGTTTGCCCTCAACTATTTGCTCAAAGCTTCCTTAAGTGTTTTCGCTTTAGAAGAACCCACCAGTTGAGCTAAGTCCTCTTCTGGGGCCTCTCGGATATTTTTCACTGATTTGAAGTTTTTTAGCAGCGAAAGAGCCGTCTTTCGGCCAATCCCCTTAATGTCTTCCAGTTCGCTACGTAGGGCAGCGTTGGATCGCTTTTTACGGTGAAAGGTAATGGCAAAGCGGTGGGCCTCGTCGCGCACCCGCTGAATTAGCTTGAGTGATTCTGATTTTTTATCGATATGTAGCGGATACGGATCACCGGGAGTGTAAATCTCTTCCAGTCGTTTAGCAATACCGATAATGGGAATATCGCCGTAAACGCCTACGTCTTTCAGTGCTTGGCAGGCGGCTTTCAGTTGGCCTTTCCCTCCGTCAATAACAATCAGATTAGGAAACTCCAGGTCTTCTTCCAGCAAGCGTTTGTACCGGCGAAACACAATCTCGTACATAGAAGCAAAATCATCTGACCCAACCACCGTTTTGATATTGAACTTACGATAATCTTTTTTGGAAGGCTTCCCGTTTTTAAAGCACACCATAGAAGCTACCGGATTAGAGCCTTGCAAATTGGAGTTATCAAAACACTCAATATGCATAGGGGGCTGCTTTAGGTGCAAATCTTCCTGTAATTTAAGCACTACCCGACTAACCCGCTGCTGATATTCCTGCACCCGATTAACTCGTTCTCGTTTGTAGTACAGCGCATTTTTAATGGATAAATCAACCAGCTTACGCTTGTCACCGATTTTGGGTACAGTTATCGTAACACCTGCTAGCTCAATAGGAACCTCAATATTCGCTAAAATCTCCTTGGTTGCACTCAGGTAGCGTTCCCGAAGTTCTACGATCATCAGGGCTAAAATATCTTCGTTGCTTTCGTCCAGTTTTTTCTTTACCTCAATGGTTTTAGTCAGAATGATACTGCCTTTGTTAGCCTTGAGGTAGTTGATGTACGCAATCTGATCATCCGAAACAATAGTGAATACATCGGTATCGCCCAAGTGGGTATTGACGACAATGGATTTGGCTTGGTATTTTGTCAGTAAAGAAAGTTTGTCTTTAAACCGTTGCGCTTCTTCGAACTCCAGATTTTCCGCCGTCTGCTGCATTTTATCCTTAAAGTAGGTACGGGCTATGCTCATATTCCCCTTCAGAATATTGGTAGCCTGCTGAATGTCTTGGTTGTAGCTTTCCTCAGTCTGCAGACCTTCACAGGGGCCGAGGCAATTACCAATGTGGTATTCCAGACACACTTTATACTTTTTGGATTTGACATTTTCTTCGGACAAATCGTAACGGCAGGTGCGGAGTGTATACAGATTACGAAGCAAATCTAGTATATTGTTCATGGCCTTCACACTGGCAAAGGGGCCAAAGTAAGTACCCGCATCGGGAATACGCTGGCGGGTTGGGATCACCCGGGGAAACCGTTCGTTGGTTAGTAAAATAAAGGGATAACTTTTATCGTCTTTTAGCAGAATGTTGTACTTCGGCTGATTCTTTTTTATCAGACTATTTTCCAGTAGCAGCGCATCAAATTCCGAATTCACAATGGTAAACTCAATGGTCCGAATCTCCCTTACCATTTTTACCGTTTTACGGTTGGTATTTTTGGATTTGGTAAAGTAGCTACTAACGCGCTTTTTCAGGCTTTTGGCTTTACCTACGTAAATGAGGGTGCGGTCAGCGTTATAGTATTTGTAAACTCCCGGTTGGTCGGGGAGTAAATTCACTTGATCGGGCGTGTAAACCGGTATTTCCATAATCAGTCTGAAAAGATAAGGAAGCTATGGTTGTCTTGCAACGCTAGAAATGTAAAACAAAACCATGCTTTTTCCTTCTAAAAACGATAAACGAAGCCTATCCCACCCGGGGTAATTTGCACCGAAGACAGCAGCGTAAATAGTTCGCTGCTAGGCTGCTGTACAATGGCGTATAACACCGCGTCGAAAAGCAGCAGGAAGCCACCTTGCAGCAGCAACGATTGTCCGTAGCCTTTCCAGCGTTCTGCCTGGTCTGATTCCCGACGGCTACGCTCCAGCAAGTAAAATCCTCCCGCTAAGTAAGCTACATCCAATCCGGCGTTGAATAACAAGAGCTTTTCTATGCTGTGCTGTTCTTGAATAGTTTCGGCTAAGGTAAAAGCCGAAGGGTCAGCCGTGGCTGCATTGTAGTATCCAAATCCGGCTAATCCAATATTAATAACATTCCAGAATACGTTCATCTGATGAAAGTAGTAGCGACTACCGGACGTATTGCTCATCAGTGCCCCACTTACCCCCATGTTGCCGATTGCCCATCCGCCCAGCGTGAGCATACCAATTCGAGTGATTTGCAGTCGTTGTTCATTATAATTTGCTAGCGCATCTGATTGAGCCTGCACTTGGTCAAAAAGTAAGAACAGCAGTAGTAGTAAGAAGCATTTTTTCATGAAAATAGAGCAAAACGGTACGAAAACTGCCCAGATAGAACTCATTCCAGTTCTAATTGTTACTTAAAAAATTTGATAGCTTTGTGTATGAATATTGCAGAAAATGTGCAGCAGTTGCAGCAAGAGCTAGCTCCTAGCGAGTGCAAACTGATTGCTGTGAGTAAAACCAAACCGGTAAGTACACTGATGGATGCTTACGAAGCTGGAGTGCGAGATTTTGGGGAAAACAAGGTGCAGGAGATGGTGGAAAAATACGAGCAAATGCCGAAAGACATTCGGTGGCATATGATTGGGCATTTGCAACGGAATAAGGTAAAGAACATCGCTCCGTTTGTTCACTTGATTCACTCAGTTGATAGTATACGGCTAATGGAAGAAATTAATAAGCAAGGAGCGAAGCACCACCGGGTGATTTCGTGCCTGCTACAGGCGCATATTTCGGAAGAAGAAAGTAAATTTGGCTTTACCGACGAAGAAATCTTTCGCCTTATTCGGGATGAGACTATTCAGCATTTGAAGTACGTGCAAGTAGTGGGACTAATGGGCATGGCTAGTTTTACTTCCGATGAAGCTAAAGTACACAAAGAGTTCGAGCACCTAAAACTGCTGTTTGACGCACTAAAGTACAATGATGATTTACCCGACCAAATCCGGATGGAAGAAGTTTCGATGGGCATGAGTGGTGATTACCGTATTGCCATTGAAGAAGGCAGTACGATGGTGCGAATTGGTACGTCTATTTTCGGTGAGCGTAATTATCAAAAGTAATGCAGAAATTTATTTTAATTACTGCGGCCAGTTTGGGCGCATTATCGGTGATGATTGGAGCTTTTGGCGCGCACGCCCTGCAAGCAACACTAGAAGCGGGAGGCCGAACGGCTACGTTTGAAACCGCGGTGAAGTACCAATTTTATCACACGTTGGCGCTGTTGCTCATTGGTTTACTGATGTTTCGGGTACAGGATAAACTGTTAGATTACGCGGCTCTGTCTATGATGGGTGGTATTCTGATCTTCTCCGGTTCGCTGTATATTCTGTGCCTAAGTGGGGTGCGCTGGCTGGGGGCGGTAACTCCCATCGGTGGACTGCTCTTTATTGTAGGCTGGGTACTGTTGCTAGTGGCTGTGGCCAAGAGTAATTTGTAATTATCCTTCGTACGCTTTTCGCCCCACAATACTCCTTCCCAAAGTAATTTCATCGGTATACTCCAATTCGCTACCAATCGGTACTCCTCGGGCGATGGAGGTGATTTTCACATCCAGTGGTTTGAGCTTTTTAGTAATAAAAAAAGCGGTGGTATCGCCTTCCATGGTGGCACTCAACGCGAGTAATACTTCTCTCACTTCCGAATCATCGGCATTCATCCGCTGAAGCAAACTGTCAATGGCAAGATCGCTAGGTGAAACTCCGTCTAATGGCGAGATCACTCCCCCTAGCACGTGGTACAAGCCTCGGTACTGCGAAGTATTCTCAATTGCAATTAAATCCGTAGCAGTTTCTACTACACAGATGATACTACGATCGCGCTGTCGGTTTTGGCAAATAGCGCAGATAGGAGCATCCGCAATATTGTGGCAAACCTGGCAGTACTGCGTTTTAGTCCGTAAGTTCACGAGTGAATCGGCTAAGGATTGGGTACGATCTTCATCTTGCTTAAGTAAGTGCAAAGCTAATCGTAATGCCGATTTTTTACCGATACCCGGTAGTTTGGATATTTCGTTAACCGCGTCTTCAATAAGTTTGGAAGGGTATTCCATAGAAAAGGTTAGGTGGATAACTGAGGCTATAATAACATGCTTTCGGCTAGAAAAGTGCAGTGAAAACCGCTACTGTATTTCCGCGCCAATACCGGCATCGTGAATAGCATCCAGCATGGGTTTTAGCTCTTCTAGCGTGCCCTTTTTTACCGCACATTTACCTTTGTAATGAATAATTAAGGTGCACTGTTCGGCTTGCTCATTCGTATGCTTGCATACCCGAATAAGCGTGTTAATAACGTGCTCAAAGGTATTATAATCATCGTTCAGCACTACCAGATCCCGTAGGTCCAGTAATTCTTCGTATACTTCGGTCTCTACTAAAACGTCTTCCTGTATTTCGTAATCCATCTTCTGAGCGTTTTCTCAGCTAGCAAATTTAAAAAAAAACAGCCACTTTTACGCGCTTATAACCTACTAACTCATGTCGCCAGAATTAGTTTTCATTGTTATTGCGGGGTATTTTCTGCTATTGATATCGATATCTTACTTCACTTCGCGAAACTCCAACAGCGAGACATTCTTTACCGGTAACCGGCAGTCTCCTTGGTACTTGGTGGCCTTTGGTATGATTGGGGCTAGCTTGTCGGGTATCACCTTTATTTCGGTGCCGGGCGAGGTTGGTAATTCTCAATTTACCTACCTTCAATTTGTGTTGGGTTTTATTCCGGGCTACGCTTTTATCGCGCTAGTACTTATGCCGTTGTACTACAAATTAAATCTAGTGAGTATTTACGGGTACCTGGAGCAACGATTTGGGTATCGTGCCTACAAAACCGGGGCTTTCTTTTTTCTGCTATCACGAGTAATTGGTGCTTCGTTGCGATTGTTCATTGTGGCGGGAGTGTTGCATATCGCATTTTTTAAAGCCGTGGGGTTACCGTTTTGGTTAACCGTAGTGGTTGCAATCGCGCTTATTTGGTTGTACACCTTTCGGGGTGGAATTAAAACCATTGTGTGGACCGATACCTTACAAACCTTTTTTATGCTTGCCTCCCTCGTGGTAAGTATTCTGTTAATTAAAAGTGAATTAGACCTTTCGTTCGGTGAATTAACAGCGGTAATTCAGGAGAGCAATATGTCGCGGGTCTTCGTTTGGGATTGGCAAGAACCCACTAATTTCTTCAAGCAGTTTATTGCCGGGGCATTTATTGCCATTGTGATGACGGGGCTGGATCAGGATATGATGCAGAAAAACCTGACTATTAAAACCCTGAAAGATGCTCAGAAAAATGTGTTTTGGTTTACCGTAATACTAGTTCTTGCGAATATCTTATTCCTTTCGCTAGGTGCTTTATTGTATATCTACGCTAACGAAATTGGGTTCACTATTCCGGAACGATCTGATAATCTCTTTCCAGCACTGGCGGTTAATCAGTTTCAGGTTTATGCGGGCGTGATTTTTTTGCTGGGAATTACCGCGGCGGCCTATTCTAGTGCCGATTCAGCCCTTACGGCCTTAACTACTTCGTTCTGCGTAGATTTTCTGGGTATTGGACGTAATCGTGACGAAGTACGGGATGCAGCCAAAGAAAAGATTGACCAACGCACGCGCAAGTGGGTTCACGTAATGTTTTCATTTATACTGCTGATTGTTATTCTCATTTTCAACTTCATTAACGATGAGAGCGTAATTATGGCGGTGTACCGAGTAGCTACTTACACCTACGGCCCACTGTTGGGCTTGTATGCTTTTGGGCTCTATACTAAGTGGAAAGTGAAAGATCGATGGATTCCTTGGGTAGCGGTGCTTTCCCCACTTATTTGCTTTGTGCTAGATACTAATTCGGCGGCTTGGTTTAATGGCTTCAAGTTTGGTCATTTTCTTTTAATCATAAATGGAGCAATCACCTTTCTAGGCTTGCTACTGATTCGCGACCGTTCGGTATCCGAATCGGTTTAATCTAGACGGTGCCACTTTTTCTGATGCAGTTTATTCACCGCTAGCTCTCGGTTAGAATAGAGTATTTTGTAAGTCTCGTGATCTTCCAGTAATGTTTTGTCCTTACTCATGTACTGAAATATCTGCTCTACCATATCTTTCGACTGATGCCGAATGCGGTAATACACAAACTGGTCTACCTGCCTACTGTACACTAACCCGGCGTTTCGCAGGTAGCTAAGGTGGCGCGAGGTTTTCGTTTGCGTAAAATCGAGCACCTGCTCTAAATCGGTAATGCACATTTCGGTTTCCTGATACAATAAGTGGAGAATGCGAATGCGCGACTCTTCTGAGAAAGCTTTAAATAGTTGTAAACCAAATCCTAAACTAAAATTTTTAACCCGCATAGGCTCACCATTGAAACTCGAAAGTTGTAGTTTTTTGTGTTATCTTTAACATTATACTCGTACGAATTGTGAGGATAGTTAGTCGTACAAATTAACTAAAAGAGCTTCAGCCATGAAAAATGAGGAATAGAATTATTGAGTTATTAACCGAAATGGTTTAAAAGCAAGGTCAGTATGAGGAGCTACTTAAAAGCCATTCAGATTCATTAAGTAGGATGGTGCGTATTCTAGAGACATTCGCGACCCGATTACCGGAAGTTGATGAATTAAGAGGTAGAATTCGAAGAATTGAAAAACATATTGGGCTAAACTGAGTAGAAATGAAGACAACTGAGTAAATAAAAAGATAGCTTTTTACTTACTATCATGACCATTTAGCCTAAAAAACCGTTAAGAAGATACGAAGAAAAATAATTTGGTTTGAAATATCTCATTGTTTTAGGAGGATTACTACTGATACTGACTGCCAACCAGTCAACCTACGCTCAAGGGCGTAGCCAGGTAGTTCAACTCTCCGGATTGGTATTGGGCGAAGATAGCACCTACGCTTTGCCCGGAGTAAATGTTTACGTACCTACCGCCGGAAGAGGAACTACCACCAATCAGTACGGCTATTTTTCTATGCCCGTACTACCAGGCGATAGTGTGCTGTTTAGTACCGTTGGCTTCAAACGGCAGTATTTTCTGGTACCGGAAAACCGGGTAGAGAGTATGACGATTATTGTAGAATTGCTGGCCGATACTACCTATCTTCCGGCAATCACGGTGTTTCCTTACCCGAGTGAAGAGCTATTCAAGGAGGCATTACTGGCTCTTAATCTGCCTAATGAAAATCAGTACGCTAACATGCGTGATAACTTAGCGGAAGATCTTCTGGCGCAGATGTTTCAAGCCATGCCGATGGATGGTAGTATGAACCACCGCTATTTCATGGATCAGCAGTTTAACTATATCCAGAATCGGTCGGGCCCTCAGCCTATTCCCTTCCTAAACCCCTTCGCTTGGAGCGAATTTATTAAATCCATTAAACGGGGTGACTTCAAGCGTAAAAAGGAGTGACGGGTTACGCTACCTTAGACAGTCCCGAAGCTATTCCCCGAGTGTTTGTAGAAGCCTGGAACCAGCGGGATGCCCGGCAGATTGCTAGATTATTTGATTCGGACGGAGAATTTGTTAACGTAACGGGCTTATGGTGGCATAGACAGGAAGATATTGAACGCGCTCACGACTACGGTCTGCGTACCATATTCAATAAGTCTACCTTAACGTTAATTCGAACCAAGACGAAGTATTTGGCCAATCACATTGCGATAGTACACGCCAAAGTAAAACTCACTGGGCAAACTCCTACTGCCGAAGTACCCAATCCGGGAGCGCGACATACAATATTCACTTTTGTGGTGCACCAATCGGGTGAAGTGTGGAGCTGTGCTGCTGCTCAGAATACCGATATTGTTCCGGCAATGGAAACGCATATTCGGGACGAACAAAACCAGCTACATGCCGTAGACTACCGAAGATCAACCCGATAATTTACTTTCCTCCTATGGATCAGGGCAACCAACTTTTTCCAGTTTTTTTCAAGTTGCACGAATTAGATGTACTCGTAGTGGGTGGCGGCTACGTAGGACTGGAAAAGCTGGAAGCTATTCTGAAAAATAGCCCGGAGACTTGCGTAACGCTGGTGGGGCAGGAGATTCTGCAACCTGATATATTTCGCTTGGCCGAAGAACACCCGAACGTGCGTGTGGTTGAACGGCAATTTCGCTGGCGTGATCTACGTGGTAAAGACTTGGTTTTTCTAGCTACCAATGATCGAAAATTGCACGAACGCGTTAAGGTGCGAACCCGCCGACGTCGCATTATGACCAACGTAGCCGATACGCCCAATCTTTGCGATTTTTATCTAAGTTCAGTCGTCAAGAAAGGTGATCTGAAGATTGCCATTTCCAGCAACGGTAAATCACCTACCCTGACCAAGCGTATTCGACAGTACCTAGAAGAAGCCATTCCCGACGATGTGCAGTCGCTGCTGGATAACTTGCTGGAAGTACGCAACCAACTACGCGGTGATTTTGAGTACAAAGTAAAAAAGCTCAATGAAGTAACCGCTGATTGGCTTTCTCAGGAGCGGAGTAGAACCGATAAATAGCTAAGCCAATACTTATTGATCTTAAGCTACTATTTTGGTAGTAGACGCTAGCCACGCTTGGGCTTGTCCCTTATCCGCAAAGTAGCCCGTAGCTGACTTATGCGTTTTTCCGTTGGCTTTGCGGGAGACAAAGCGTCCGGCCATTTCGTCGAAAATATTATTGGCCAGCACAATGGCAGTTGAGCTTTCACTAATTTTTTGTTCAAAGCGAGGTTTCCACTCTTCGTTTACCCATTGCCAGTCTTCATAATTCACCCCTTTAAGTTTGGCTTGGTCAATTAACCAGTGAGTAAGCTGATGCTGCTCAGCAATTTTTAGTGATTCGTCCCAAGCTTGTCGGTACTCATCTCCCTTGGCAAACCCACTCCAGGTTTGCACTAAAGTCTGTAACTCCGAGTCAATTTCCACGGTTACATATTGATTTTGAAAGCAGATCATAGGCTTGCTTAATAAAAATTATTTAAATAGTACTAAGCAAAGATGTGGCTATGATAACTGTAAAATATGATGGAAAATCGGTAAATCTTAGATGGTAAGAAATTAGAAGAAAATTGTGTTAATATGTTCAGGTGAATATCGTGCGGTGGTCACATATTTATATGTTTAGGTTCCGACCTATAAGAAAGTTATTTACCAAAGCAGTTTGACTGGATATTTAGTAAAGTGCGGATCATTGAAAATCAAAGTCATATTTTCCGTCATGGCTTGGATGATAATCAACCGATCAAACGGGTCACGATGTTTATCTTGGTAAGGCAAATTTTCCAGTGTTTCTAAATGATCGGTTGTAATTGGTAGGGTGCCTACTTGTTTAGACGCTATCCGCTCTTGAATATCACTTAATTCGGTTTCCAATGTAAGTTTGCCAATGCTACGTTTGATCGCAATTTCCTACAAACTGACCATTGTAATAGAAACTGTGTTTTCAATATTCCTGACTTCGTTTTGAACTTGCTCAGATAGGCGATTATTACCATGTTTTTAGCTCAATAACATTCATGATCTAATTATACGTTATTTTTGGCTTTTACTCAAGCTTCGCTAATACAGCCATACATTGATGTTATTTAGTAAAACTGATTCAGGGCTATTTAAGTATTAAACCTTGCTAATTACACTCTAATACCATAACACTATCTATCCTTCCTCACTCACTACAATTTTCTCAATTTTATCATCCTCTCGAATGTCATCAATTACTTCTAATCCTTCCACTACTTTTCCAAACACGGTATGATTACGATCCAGATGAGCCGTGTTGTCGCGACTGTGGCAGATAAAGAATTGACTGCCTCCGGTATTTCGTCCGGCGTGAGCCATTGATAATACTCCCCGGTCATGGTACTGATTGTCGCCGTCTAGCTCACAGTCGATAGTGTAGCCGGGTCCACCCGCACCCGTGCCATTGGGGCAACCACCCTGAATAACAAAGTTAGGAATTACCCGGTGGAACGTAAGTCCATCGTAAAATCCTTCTTTCGCTAGTTTAGTAAAATTATCTACGGTGTTGGGGGCATCTT
Organism: Tunicatimonas pelagia; assembly: GCF_030506325.1. Lineage (NCBI taxonomy): Bacteria > Pseudomonadati > Bacteroidota > Cytophagia > Cytophagales > Catalimonadaceae > Tunicatimonas > Tunicatimonas pelagia. Next base: position 5,298,263 of record NZ_CP120683.1, read on the forward strand.
CTTCAAAGAACTCTACTTTCATCGTGCCTTTTCCAGTAACAATCTCAGCGGTTTTCATATAATTTGCTTTAATAAAAATGATAGAGCGCGAAGTTATGAAAATTATGATAGAGCAGTAGTGCTGTAAAGTAAAAACCGTAGGGAATTTGGTTTATCCCATTTTTCATCAGAAATTAAACATTCGTATTTTCTACTATACTATAAGTACTATTCATGCAAATTATTGAATCTTCTAAAGAGTACGATGTCATTATTGTAGGCTCGGGGGCTGGGGGTGGCATGTCTGCGAAAGTGTTGGCGGAATCAGGGCTCTCGGTAGCCATTGTAGAAGCTGGGCCATTCTTCGACCCCACCGACCCGGCTCAAATGACTCAACTTAAGTGGCCTTATGACTCGCCTCGCCGGGGGGCTAGCACGACCCGCGCCTTTGGTGATTTTGATGCTGCCTACGGTGGCTGGGAAATTGATGGCGAGCCCTACACTCGCGCCGAAGGAACGGAGTTTGACTGGTTCCGGTCACACATGCTAGGGGGAAGAACTAACCACTGGGGGCGTATCTCCCTCCGCTTTGGTCCCAAAGATTTTAAGCGGAAAGATGTTGACGGACTAGGTGATAACTGGCCTATTGGTTACGATGATGTAAAGCCTTACTACGACAAAGTAGATAAGCTTATTGGAGTATTCGGAAGTAAGGAAAATCTGGATAACGAACCGGATGGTTTCTTTTTGCCGGTTCCCAAACCTCGCTTACACGAACTGTACTACGTAAAGGCTGCCCGTAAAGCGGGAGTTACCGTAATTCCTTCCCGCTTATCTATTCTAACTAAGCGGGTAAATAAAGATCGGGGAATTTGCTTCTACTGTAGTCAATGTTCCCGGTCGTGCTCAGCGAAAGCGGATTTTTCATCTAGCTCGGCTTTGGTTTTTCCCGCTCAGAAAACCGGTCAGGTTGATTTATTCGTCAACTCTATGGTGCGAGAAGTAACCACTAATGATGAAGGACGAGCCACCGGAGTTTCTTACGTGAATAAAGAAGACCGACAGGAGTATCAACTAAAAGGGAAAACCGTGGTTTTGGCGGCTTCAGCTTGTAGCTCGGCTCGAATTCTACTGAACTCCAAAAGTAGTCAGCACCCCAATGGCTTAGGTAACGGCTCCGGTATTGTTGGTAAATATTTGCATGACTCTACCGGAAGTAGCCGAGCCGCCTTTGTTCCTGAGCTAATGAACCGCAAAGTTTCCTACAACGAAGATGGGGTAGGCGGACTTCACGTGTATAGCCCCTGGTGGCTGGATAATAAGCAGTTGGATTTTCCCCGAGGCTACCATATTGAAGTGTGGGGTGGCATGGGAATGCCTTCTTACGGCACTGGTTTTGGTATTACCGAAATGAATAAATTAATTGGTGGGCAGACGGGTGGATACGGTAATAAACTGCGCGATGATGTAAAACGATTCTACGGAGCAGTGATGGGCGTATCGGGTCGGGGCGAGAGTGTGGCTCAAAAGGATAATTACTGCGAAATTGATCCCAACGTAGTTGATGAATGGGGAATTCCGGTACTGCGGTTTCACTACAATTGGACGGACTACGAGCGATTGCAAGCCAAGCACATGCACGAGACCTTCGAGGAGGTTTTCCATGAAATGGGAGCTACTCCACTCGGGGATGTTCCGGGCAAAGATCAGGACTACGGTTTGGCTGCTCCCGGACGAATTATTCACGAAGTAGGAACTACCCGTATGGGCAATAACCCCAAAACATCGGTAACCGATAAGAATCAGCAGTTGCACGAAGTGGATAATGTATTCGTGGTAGATGCTGGGCCGTTTGTGTCGCAGGCGGATAAAAATCCTACCTGGACAATTCTGGCACTTTCCTGGAAGACATCTGACTATATTATTGATCAATTCAAAAAACAAAATATTACCTAATGGACCGAAGAGAATCCATGAAAACCATGCTAGTCGGCTCCCTGGCCGGAGGACTCGTTATTGGTTGTACTCCCGAAGAAGAAGTGGCCGAGCAGGTAGCCACTCCCGTAAAATCTGATGCCTACGGCCGTACCGAGGAAGAAAAGCTCCGTGACGAATTGCTACATGAGGCTGAGTTCTTTACCGAAGCGGAAGTAGGCACCATTGCCACGCTCTGCGACCTGATTTTGCCCGCTACTGATAAATTCGGTTCGGCGACCGATGCCGGAGTACCCGAGTTTATTGCCTTTATCGCCAAAGATATTACTGAACATCAGCTTCCGTTGCGCGGTGGTCTGATGTGGCTCAACCATCGGGCAATCAAGAAATTTAGCCATACTTTTGATGAGTGTACTCCCGCGCAGCAAACCGAATTACTGGATGAAATTGCCTATCCGGATAAAGCTACTCCCGAAGTAGCCCAGGGTGTAACATTCTTTAACCGAATGCGAAACCTGACCCTGACCGGTTACTACACTTCTAAAATGGGAATTGAGGAATTAGGCTACCAGGGCAATCGCCCTAACGTCTGGGACGGCGTGCCCGATGATGTGCTAAAGGAGCACGGCATGGCCTACGACGAAGAATGGCTCGCCAAGTGCATCGACCAAGAAACCCGCGACGTAATGGCTGAGTGGGATGATGATGGTAATTTACTTACGTAGAAGATAAAGTCAGATTAAAAACACTTTTTTGCCCTATGTTTCTGAATAAACAACGGACTAACGCACTTATTAGATTGTGTGAGGCTAGTGGAGTAAAATCGCTTTATGCTTTTGGTTCAGTTACCCGAGCCGATTTTAGTGAGCATTCGGATATCGATTTAGTAGTTGATTTTAATGAGAATGATCCCTACAAGTACGCTGATCTTTATTTTGCTCTCAAAGATGATCTAGAGCAACTATTCAACAGAGAAATTGACTTAATTGAGGAAAGAGGAATAAAAAATAAATTCTTCCGGAAGGAGCTGGAGAGAACCAAAGTTCCGATTTATGGATCTTAGAATAAAAGCCTGGTTGCTAGACATCAAAAGATCGATAGAGGAAATTTACAGTTTTCTTCCCGAGAGGAGAGATTTTCTTGAATATCAACAAGATCTGAAAACTAAAAAAGCGGTTGAACGAAACCTAGAAATTATTGGTGAGGCAGTGAGGCGCATCTTAAATGCAGAAGATAGCTTCCCTATCATAAATGCGAAAAGAATTATCGGTACCCGAAATCGGATCATTCACGATTACGATAATATTTCAGACGAGATTATTTGGGCAATTGTGACGCGAGAGTTACCTAAACTCGAAGAAGAAATTGAAGGTTTGATTAAGGAATAGCTATGAGCAGAAACCAAATCTACCATTCTGACCCAGATATCCTCGGTGGTATTCCCGTATTTATTGGTACTCGGGCTCCCGTTGATACTCTGTTAGTTTACCTTCGTAAACGGTTTCTTTGAATATCTTCCTCAGCTTTTTCGGCTCGCTGCACAAACCTTTCTCGCCAAGCTATATCCGGTTGCTTTTTCTGTAGTATGGTTTTAATTGCTTGGAGAATATCTACATCACTTTCCTGAGCAATCAGTTCTTGCACTTCCGCTTTAACATCGGTTATTTGACTCATAAGTACAAAGGTCAGATTTATAAATGCCTAATAAGCCCTTACCGTTTTACCCTCCATAAAGTTGATGAAGGATTTGTTGACCACTAGGTTGCCGCCCAGGGTTGGATAGTCGCCGGTGAAGTACCAGTCGCCTCGGTGGTCGGGGCAGGCTTGGTGCAGGTTTTCTACGGTTTGGTACACTACTTCATAATCGCAGGTAAGATCATCGGGCCGGGTAATCTCAGCAATCATGTTGGAAATCTGCTTGTAGGAGAAGGGTTCGTATAGCTTCTTCACAAAGTTAGGAGCTCCCTTCTTCAACCCATCGGCTACGCACATTTCGTACACTTTATCAATCAGGTTATCCAATCCGCTGTTCTTCAGTAGCTGAAGCACCGCTCGGAAGGCCACAAACTCGTTCATTTTAGACATATCGATGCCGTAGCAGTCGGGGAAGCGAATCTGAGGAGCCGATGAAACAATCACAATCTTCTTGGGATTGAGGCGGTTGAGCATCCGTAAGATGCTTTTCTCCAGCGTAGTGCCGCGCACAATAGAATCATCAATTACCACAATGTTATCTACACCTTTCCGAATTACTTCGTAGGTAGTGTCGTATACGTGGGCTACCAAATCATTTCGTTGGTCGTCGCCCGTAATAAACGTGCGGAGCTTAGCATCTTTTACCACTAACTTCTCAACCCGGGGCCGGAATGAAAGTAACTTGTTAAGGTATTTTTCGTCCACTTCACCTCCTTTAGAGCGCTCGCTAATGGCCTGAATGCGCTCATTGCTGAGATGATCTTCTAGGCCTTCCAGCATACCTAAAAAGGCGGTTTCGGCACTGTTAGGAATGTACGAGAAAACGGAGTTCTGTAAATCGTAATCAATAGACTCCAGAATTTGCGGAATCAATAGCTTGCCTAAATCTTTACGTTCGCTGTAAATATTAGGGTCAGAAGCCCGGGAGAAGTAGATGCGCTCAAAGCTACACGAGCGCTTTTCCAGTTTGTCGATGAATTGCTTTTCCTCGTAGTTACCGGCTTTGTCGATAATCAGCGCGCTACCCGGCTGAATTTCTTTAATCTCTCCATAAGGAACGTTAAATGCCGTCTTAATCGGCGGTTTTTCCGAAGCCACTACTACTACTTCATCATCAGCGTAATAGTAAGCCGGACGAATACCAGCCGGATCGCGGGCCACGAAGGAAGAACCGCTACCAGTGATGCCCGCCATCGTATAGCCTCCATCAAAATCTTTGCACGAGCGTTGCAGCACCCGTTGTAGATTCAGGTTCTCCTCAATAATTTCGGTGATCTGCTGATTGGTGTGGGTGAATTTAAACTGATCGAATAAGTCTTGGTTTTCCTGATCTAAGAAGTGGCCGATCTTCTCCATCACGGTAATAGTATCCGCTTTCTCTTTAGGGTGCTGTCCTAAACTGACTAGGATATCGAAGAGTTCGTCTACGTTAGTCATGTTGAAGTTGCCCGCCATCACCAAATTACGACTACGCCAGTTATTTTGCCGGAGCATGGGGTGGCAGTACTCAATAGAGTTTTTTCCGTGGGTGCCGTAGCGCAAATGCCCTAACCATACCTCTCCAGTAAACGCTACATTTTCTTGCAACCAGTCAGCATCTAGCAAACGTTCGGTACCCCAGGCTTGGCGCACCTTCTTATACTTCTTATTAATTTTTTTGAATACATCTGAAATAGGTCGTTCCGATACTGAGCGGTAACGGCTGATGTAGCGCGAACCCGCCGGGGTATTGATCTTAATGTTGGCGACTCCCACGCCATCTTGCCCCCGATTATGCTGCTTCTCCATCAGTAAATACAGTTTATTAACTGCGTAGAGTGGAGTGCCGTACTTGTCGATATAATACTGTAGAGGCTTACGAAGGCGGATCATGGCAATTCCGCACTCGTGTTTGATAGACTCGCTCATAGATATGGACTAAATAGTATTAAACAAGAAGGCTGCCTAGTTGCTACTAAGGTACGCTGATTATTTGACTAATGATAGCCATCAACCAATCTGCTTTGAAAAACAATATGAGTAACGGAATGGTAAGCAAAATTGTCCCAAATTTCCCGAAAAATTGTGAGGAATGTTTTGGCGAAGTTAAAACGGCTGACTCAGGGCTACTTTTAAAGAACAGATAGTACGGAATCTTTAAATAGTAAAATAAAGCAATTACCGTATTAAATAATCCCACTACCAGAATATACAGCAGTTGAGGTTCTTGCGTTTGTTGGTGATAATCCCAGAGAGAAGAAAAAATGAGCAGCTTGGCGGTAAAGCCCGCCGTAGGAGGGAGGCCAGTTAAGGCGACCATTACAATCAGCATAGCAACTCCGAGCACCGGAAAGCGTAGTCCCAACCCCCGGTAGTCAGGAATGTGTTTGGCACCGGTATGCGCTTCAAATAGTTGAATCAGCCAAAAGGCAGCCAAATTCATACACAGATAGGTGGTAGCGTAAAAAAGCACACTGTAGGTGCCCCACTGGTTTGCCACCAATATACCTACTAGCAAAAATCCGGAATGAGCGATGGAAGAGTAGGCTAACATTCGTTGGGCGTTGGTTTGGTGTAATGCCGCCACGTTCCCGGCAATCATGGTTACCATTGCAATGAGGCCGATCAGCCATTCGCCAGGAAACTCAGAAGCTGCCGAAAACAACAACGGAGCTACTCGCAGTAGCAAACCAATTCCGGCTATTTTGGGTACTACCGAAAAGAAGGCTGCTACGGGTGTAGGCACGCCTTGGTAGATGTCAGGAGCCCAAATATGGAAAGGAACGGCTGATATTTTAAATAAAAAGCCAACGAGGGTTAATCCTATCGCCAAGCTACTAAGGAGTAGCGGAGCTTCACTTAATCCTTGAGAAAAAGTAGGTTCGGTTAATAGCAGAGTTCCGGTAAGACCGTACAGCAGTGATATACCGTAGAGCATTAGCCCGGAAGCGGCACTGCCGTACAGTACATACTTCAAACTTGCTTCGGCACTTTTACGGTCAAAATTGAAATTAGCTAGTACGTAGGAGCTCAGCGAAACCAGTTCAATAGCCAAGTAGATGGTGAGCAGATGGGTGGTGCTCACCATTAGCGAAGCCCCTAGCCCTACACCCAGCAGCATAATATAGTATTCGCCAATTTGGTCTAACCGCTCAAAACCGGCTTGTTTCGATCCGCTGCGAGTACGGATACCCATCAAGCCCACAAAAAATAAAGCTAGTCCAAATAATCCTCTCAGATAAATGGCTAGTCGATCTACTTGTAAGGTGTTGAGAAATCGAGGTAGTGTCTCGTCTACCGTTAGTAGGTTCCATTGCTGCAAGAGGAAAAAACTATTGGCTACTACCGCGACTGCTAATAACCCGGTGAACACCAGACCGGACTTTCTTCGGAAAATCAGATCGGTTAGGAGTACCACGACAATAGCAACTACCCAAACCACCTCCGGCCACAGCCAAGTAGCACTGCGTAAAATTACGCGTAAGTCATTTGCTAAGGTAGTGGTGATTTCCATAAAATCAATTTCGCGTCAAGCAAGCTGTTTAGCAACTCTTGCAACATATTAGCTCAAATCCCCCTTAACCCCTTTACGAAAGGGGGAATAGAACTCTGGATATTTAAATTGATAAAACCAATAATCAGGAATATTATCTCAGCTTGACTTCTGGATACTCTTTGTTTAGAATCCTTTTAGTAAAATAAACTTCTCATGCCCCCTTTAAAAAAGGGGGCAAGGGGGATTTCATCCAAAGTATTTGTAGTTTCTGCATCTAACTGCATGATTGAATTGGTTTTGATACTTTATCGCTGATTCATAATCTGTTCCAGATGCTGTGCTCCCTGTTCGTTCATATACGCTGTCCAGTGACGAACTGATTCGCCCACCACATCCAAAAATAAACTAGGTGCAATTCCAAAGACTAAGGTGGCTACCGCCAGCGGAACGAGCATAATATATTCGCGCCAGCTAAGGTCAACCAGTTTTTCATTCCACCCTTCTTCCCGCACGTAGTATTTTCCGAAAAACATGCGTTGCAACGTCCATAAATAGTACCCAGCACTCAAAATTAAGCCGAGAGCCGCAAATACCGCCATCCAGCGGGGCAATAGTTCATTCACGGTGGCCGAATTAAATGCACCTAATAAAGTCAGTACCTCGGCGATGAAGCCGGAAAAGCCAGGCAGTCCTAGCGAAGCGAAAAATCCAATAATCACCAGCACGGTAAAATAGGGCATCTTCTGGGTAAGCCCTCCGTAGTGAGCAATCATCCGATTGTGGGTACGATCGTAAAGTACTCCGGCGAGTAAAAACAGCAACGGAGAAATCAGGCCATGACTAAACATCTGGTATAAGCTTCCGCTGACTCCTTCTGAAGTTAGTGAGGCTAAACCGAGCAAAACGAATCCCATATGCGATACCGAAGAATAAGCAATCATTTTCTTGAGATCGCGCATGGCTAAAGCATTGAAGGCGGCGAACAGAATGGAAATGACCCCCAGAAAGCCAACCCACCAAGCAAACTGCAAGGCCGCTTCGGGAAACATGCTGTAAGCCGTGCGGAAGATGCCGTAGCCCCCAATTTTTAGCAGCAGCCCAGCCAACACTACCGAGATAGCGGTGGGAGCTTCTACGTGAGCATCGGGTAGCCAGGTATGCAGTGGCACCGACGGAAGCTTAATGACGAAGCCCAGCAGTAGTGCCCAAAAGGCTAGCCAACGAAGGGGAACGTTACCCCAGCGAGTGCCTTCCGCCGCTAGAGTGCTATTAGGTAAATAATTTCGAATGTCGGTCATTGCCACCATATCAAACGTTCGCACTAAATCTTGACCCGCAATTTGCCCTTCCCGTAGTTGATCCTGTACGTAAGTAACCTCTTCAGTAGATGGGTGATTGCCCAGCAAACCCGCCATTTTGCCGGTAGCAATTGGGTCAATTACACTGAGGTACAGCCCGATCATGGCAATGAGAATGAAGATAGAACCAGCTAACGTGTACAAGAAAAATTTGATAGAAGCGTACTCCCGCCGCTCTCCTCCCCAAATACCAATGAGGAAGTACATCGGCAGCAGCATAAATTCGAAGAAGAGATAGAACAGGAAAAAATCTAAGGCCACAAAGCAACCTACCACCGACGAACTCAGCAGAAGAAACAGCAAGGCGTACCCCTTCACTTGCCGTTTGATTGTCCAGGAAGAAATAGCGGCAATCAGTAAAATGAGCGAAGCTAGTACGACCAACGGCAGACTAATGCCATCTACCGCTACAAAATAATCAATGGATAAGTGGCCCAAACCGCCCAGATTCAAACTAATCCAATCGAACCGCTCTACCAGTTGCAGATTATAGTAAGCATCATCGGTTAAGCTGGTAGCTTTGTTGGCGTCAAACTGGGTGTAAATAGTGATGGCAATTATAAGCTGTAATCCGGTGGCGACAACCATGCCAATCCGGTGAATCAGCGGTCGGGTAGGGGGAATAAATAGCAGCACCAATGCTACGGCCAGCGGGCTAAAGATCAGAAGAGTAATGAGGTTATTGGTCATGCTGGCGGCAAATTTCTTATTTTACCGAACAAATGCGAATACTTATCCAGTAAAAATGCGGACAATCCTCGCTAACACCCATGTTTCTGAGACTTCAAGAGATCAAGCGATGCAATTCGTCGTTAGAATTTCAGTATTAAAACTTCTGAAGTTAGTATGAGCCAAATCATTTTTTCTATCCTCTTAAAACCATTACTTTAGTCGCTCAAAGCTGATTTTATGAATAACGCTGCCCAAAAACTTCTCTATGAACTGATTAGTCAACAGTCACCTGATGAGGCAGTGACGTGGTTAGATCAACAAGCCGGAAAATACCGGAGTCAGCCGAACAATCGCATTTTTAATTTGACCTTCAGTACCATCGTTCGGCATTTTGAGAAGGCTGATCTTACACTGAATGATAAAACGTTACAGAGAGCCGAGCAAATTCGTAGTGGCTGGGATTTGAGTCAGTGGGATGTTCGTCAAGCTGCCCGTACCTACTGGTTGCTACAGCTATCGGCTGATTCATTTGAAGAATACCGGAAGGTGCTAGACCGTTTATTTGCCACGGCGGATATGGATGAACAGGTGACACTGTACGCCGCACTTCCGCTGTACGATTATTCTGACCAGATGGCTTACCGGGCTTCCGAGGGTATTCGAACTAACATAACTGATGTGTTTGATGCGGTGGCATTGCGTAATCCGTACCCGGCGGAGTATATGTCGGATGAAGCCTGGAACCAGATGGTACTAAAAGCCATCTTTATGGGTCGCCCGTTGTATCTCATTCAGCAACTGGACGAACGTCGCAACCCCGATCAAGCCCGAATGCTGATTGACTTCGCCCATGAACGCTGGGCTGCCAGCCGTCCAGTAACTCCCGAACTCTGGCGCGGAGTTGCTCCTTACCTTACCGAAGAACACCTCCCGAATATCCAGCGTCTATTAGAGCAAGGTGACAAACTAGAAAAACAAGCCGCCGCCCTAGCCATCAAAGAAAGTGAAAACGATACGCTGAATAAACAGTTAGCCAATTATCCACAATCTGATAAGGAACTGGATTGGAAAACCATCGGAATAAGATACAATGATTGATGAGTAATGATTGATGAATAATGAATACCATACCATTAATCATTACTCATCAATCATCATTCATTAAAGAATTAGCAATCGAACCATAGAATAATTGAACCATGATGTTTATAGACCCCCACATTCACACTTCTTCCCGTACGACTGACGATTACGAAGCGATGCAGCAAGCAGGAGTTGTCGCTGTAATCGAGCCAGCTTTTTGGATGGGACAGCCCCGTACTCAGGTGGGCAGCTTCCAGGATTATTTTAGTAGCTTAGTGGGCTGGGAACGCTTCCGGGCCAGCCAGTTCGGCATTAAGCACTATTGCACCATTGGCCTGAATTCTCGTGAGGCGAACAACGAGGCCTTGGCCGAAGAGGTGATGGAGCTGCTACCACTATTCCTGAGCAAAGAAGGCGTAGTAGCGGTAGGCGAAATCGGCTACGACGACCAAACCCCGCTGGAAGATAAATACTTTCGAGCGCAACTGGAGCTAGCTCGGGAAATGGATATGCCGGTGATGGTTCATACTCCCCATCGCGATAAGAAAGCCGGAACCTCCCGCAGCATGGACGTTTGCCAAGAACACGGCTTAGCTCCCTCTGAGGTTGTAATAGACCATAACAACGAAGAAACCGTTAAGGAGGTACTAGACCGGGGCTTCTGGGCCGCGTTCTCTATCTATCCTCACACTAAAATGAGTCCCGAGCGCATGACGGCTATTGTGCAGCAGTACGGCCCCGAACGCATCATCGTGAATAGTGCTGCCGACTGGGGGATTAGTGACGTGCTTTCCGTACCTAAAACTGCTAACCTAATGAAAGAAAAGGGGGTGCCCGAAGAACATATCCGCCTCACTTGCTACCAAAATGCCCTGGATGCCTACGGCCAAAGCGGACAAATGAACGAAGCCGACTTACTAACCCCCGAACTGGTTGACCAGCGCAAAAAATTCTCCGGCAACTCAATTCTTCGCGGTGGACAAACCCCGAGGGTGGATAAGAGTGGTTCTTAACCGACTGAATAATACATTCCATTGGTTGATGAAAATCACATATCAGTAATAGATGCTTCTGAAAGGATAGGAGTAAACAAGCAGACACTATTCAAGTGGATAAAAAAGCTAGGGCTTGAAACTACTAAGTCAAAAAACTCTTCTTATAAAGGACAAGCTATCTCTTATGTAGAAATAGGTGATTTTGAAAAACTGTTTGAATACAAGCAGCAGAATGAGCAAAATTACACGCAAACTCAGAATTCAAGCAAAATTGATCACGGAGTCTTCTATTTAGTTCAGCTTGAACCTGAATTTGATCCTGGTCGATTTAAGTTAGGCTTTGCTACGAATATTGCAGAAAGACTAAGGTCTCATAAATGTTCTGCTCCATTTGCTAAAATTATAGAAACTTGGCCAGCTCATACTTTATGGGAAAGAACGGCGATTGATAGTGTAACTAGGGGTTGTGAGAAATTGTATACGGAGGTATTTAGAACTGATAACATAGAAAAAATCAAAATTAGATGTAATGAGTTCTTCGCGCTAATGCCAAATCTTGATAAAATCAAAAGATAGTTATGAATTCAATATGTGTCCGTACAACGCCAGTCTTCATTAAAAAATATTGGAGGTAAATTGATCTATGAAGAGTGTAAAAAATCGCTTCATAAATTTGAAAATGTTGAAGAAGAGTAGAAATTCTTAGACGTTACTAAGCAACAAGATGAAGTTGACTAAAGAAGAAGTTCAAGAGATTATTGACTACGAAATAGTAGTAGATTGCTACACTGAGGAGGAAGCCAATATGGGATGGGCTATCTATATGGAAGAGAACATCAGCTATCCGTTTGAAGCAGAATATGAAGTGAAGAAAAGACCGGGCGAGCGGCAGTGGAAGAAGGTACAAGTGGTCAATAACGAAACGGATGAATCTAGTTTTGATGGTGGTGATTACTACGTGGAAATTGAATACGAGGAAATAGTAATCCCAGTTAGAATTGACGAACTGAGAAATATAGTGGCCGATGAAGAAACAACGCAAGCCCTTCAGGTTTGGCAAAGCCGAAACGCATGGTAACCTATGAAAGCGTTTTTAGACCATATCAACTCGCAGGGAATTGAGCAATTGAAATCAGAATTGCGAGAACTTTATTCCAGCTTTGAAGTAGTACGAAATTACTACCTGATCAAGTTTAGTGACACTGAGATAGACGAAAAACTTCTTGCCACCTACAAAGATCAAATTACTCAAGCCATTTACCCCAACAAGTATATGCAGGGTGGGTTGGATACGGAAAAAGTGGATAATGTCATCCAGCAGCTAAATAGCCACGCTATCATCCGGTACTACATTGAGGCCAGCTTGCATGCAGTAGAAGAATGTACCAATATTGCCAATGAATTTGGTGGGGATTTTGGCGAAGACTTTTACATATACTTTGAGGAACTATTCGACGATGTTGTAAAAGTTATTTTGAAGGAAAACATCGAGAGTGAATATCAGATAAGACTACAAGAGATCGCTAACTCGGCTTGTGAGGGATACGGTCATTACGACCAACTGCAGGATACGCTTAGTAAATATTTTGGGGAATAAGGTAACTGTATCGTATGCACTTGCCAAATACAAAAATAGGCTTGTAAATCTAAAAATGTAGTAGATACAGGATTCGATAGCGGACTCAACCTAGACAGATGAGCAAGCTGGTTTAACATTATCAGCGTAAATTTCGTATTATTGCATATATGAGTAAGAATACTGAAAATATCACACTTCATAGCAAAGGCGGACGGCTGTACGTAAAGCCAGCCGATATTCTGGCTACTCAACAAGCCAAAGAAACGTTAGCGCAATTCAAGCAGTCATCTATTTATAAAGCTATTAAGCAGCGTAGTCGTATCCACGATGGCCGCAAACCCTCTAGTGCGGCATAAATAGCTATGCCCTTTAATCTACTCCTATTTCCGCTAGTAGGCGGCTACTATCTCCTCATTACTTCTCGCTTTACCAAGTACATTCATCAGCGAATAGATCGTCAGCGGCTAATTTTTAACGCGATACTAGCAGGAATTTTTCTGCTTGTTTTGGCTACAGTAGGAGTTAGAGTTCTAAAAATCAGCTTTCCCGAATGGGCACAGAGTATTAGAGATAGTTTTCCATTGCAATTACCGTATACCGGTACGGCCATTCTCTCGTTTTTGTTGGGTATTATAATTGCTCACATTTCTAACCTTTTTATTGACGATACTAAAGCACTAAGTCGCTCTATTCGGTTCATCGGGAATGAATTGGAACAATTAGTGCGAAGTGCTTTTTTTAACACAGCCCTTATTTCTTTCACTATGAAGAGCGGAAAAGTGTACGTAGGCTGGCCGCTGTCACTACCTCGTCCTTCGCGCGGCTCTTATTTGTCGGTATTGCCTTTAATTAGTGGGTATCGCGATGAAACCCAAGATATTGTGTTTACGACTGAATACTGGGATTTGTATCAAGAGCGGCAACTGGGAGGTGAAGATGATATTTACGCCGGATTTCTACTGGTGTTATCGGTAGATGAAATCACACACGCCAGCTTGTTTGATTTTGACGTGTACGAACGCTTTAATCAAACCCCAGACCGTAATATCGGCACTTAATCAATAGCCAAAGAAGATGCCCCTTCCCCGAAAGCTCAGAGCCTACCTACAACTAATGCGTCCAGCCAATATTGTGACGGCCATTGCGGATATTCTGGCGGGAGCAGCCGCCTCAGGAGCTATGTTGACTATAGTAAATAGTCTCGATGAAAACGTTGATCATTCAACCAATTTGCTTTGGTTGGTATTGGCTACGATTGGACTGTACGGTGGGGGAGTGGTGTTTAACGATGTGTTTGATGCTAAGCTAGATCAGAAAGAACGACCAGAGCGGCCTATTCCTCGGGGGGACGTATCGGTAACGGAAGGAGCCATATTAGGAGGAGTGTTGCTGGTTGGTGGTATTCTTTGTGCAGCTCAGGTGTCGGTAGCAAGCTTCGTCATTGCAACGGCAGTAGCGTTTTGTGCGCTGCTGTACGATGCCTGGGGTAAGCATCAACTTATTCTTGGACCAGTCAATATGGGATTGTGCCGGGGCGGAAACTTGTTATTAGGCATCAGTCTCGTTCCGGCAGCGATCGCGGATTATTGGTATCTGAGTCTTATCCCTATCGTTTACATTGCCGCTATTACGATGGTGAGCCGCGGTGAGGTACACGGGGGTAACCGTTCCGCATTGTGGGGCGGGGCCGGATTGTACACTATCGTTATTTTAGCGTTGGCTACGCTCGCTATTCGGGAGCAGAGCAGCTGGGTAGTGTTTGTATTTCTAGCGTTATTCGCCTCCCAAATCTATCCTCCTCTGTTTAAAGCCATCCGGCACGCTCAACCGCAGCTTATTGGCAAAGCAGTGAAAGCTGGGGTAATCTCGTTGATTGTTCTCAATGCCGTTTTTGCTAGTGTCTTCGCCTCAGGTATATTCGGATTGCTGGTTCTCTTGCTATTGCCGCTATCCATTGGACTAGCCCGTTTTTTTGCCGTAACCTGACGGTGAAACCATTTCTAATTTAATGATGAATGAATAGTGAGTAATGATTGATGGGTTGTATATTGTTATCCATTTGTGCTACACAAAGATTATAACCTTTAACTGTCATTTTATCGCCCTATCACTCATTCATCATTACTCATCAATCATTAGTTAAATGAAGTCGCTGTCCCAATCATTCGCCGTTGCTTTTCAATATCAGGTACACTTTACCGATCAACTATTTCAGACCGAAAACCCGTTGCTAAACGAAGTCTTTCCGAAAGACGGTTTAGCTAAACTATTCGTAGTAGTTGACCAAGGAGTTGCTGAAGCGCATCCACAATTGTTAACCGACATAAAAAATTACGTCAACGCCCACTCCGGTTTACTTTCCCTATTTGCTGACCCACTGGTAGTTCCGGGCGGAGAAGAAGCAAAGAATAACACTCAGTATTTGCAGCAAATTGTTGAGGCGGTAGACCGTCATCGGATCGACCGGCATTCGTACATCGTAGGTATTGGTGGCGGAGCAGTGCTGGATATGGTAGGCTTGGCCGCGGCGGTGAGTCATCGGGGCGTGCGCCACATTCGTATCCCTACTACCGTTTTGTCACAGAACGATTCAGGCGTAGGAGTGAAAAACGGAATTAACTACTTCGGCAAGAAAAACTTTCTAGGCACTTTTGCCCCACCCTACGCCGTCATCAACGATGCAACTTTCTTATCCACACTGGATGACCGGGATTGGCGAGCTGGTATTGCTGAGGCTATCAAGGTAGCCTTGATCAAAGATGCAGCTTTCTGGGAACGACTGGAGCAGGACGTTACTGCACTAGCTAATCGAGATCAGCCGGCGATGGATTATCTTATTTATCGTTGTGCTGAGATGCATTTACAGCATATTGCTGGAGGTGACCCGTTTGAGATGGGATCATCGCGCCCGCTGGATTTTGGCCATTGGGCCGCGCATAAGCTAGAGCAACTTACTGATTATCAACTGCGCCACGGAGAAGCCGTCGCTATTGGTATTGCCTTGGATGTCACCTACTCCTACCTCAAAGGAATGCTTCCCGAAGCCGACTTTCATCGCATCATCAAGTTGCTTTTGCAATTAGGTTTTGATATTTACACTCCTGAGTTAGCCGAACCAGATTTGCTACGCGGACTGGATGAGTTTCAAGAGCATTTAGGTGGCCAGTTGACGATTATGCTGCTGGAAAAAATCGGTAAGGGAGTGGAAGTACACGAAATGGGTAAAAGCTTAATCCAACAGGCAATCGGTCAGCTAGCGGAACTGCAAGCAGCGAAAGTTGTGAGTTGATTTTTTAGTTACCTAGATAGCAAATACTTTTACTTCCATTCGTGCTTTTTCATTATACTCTATGAAACTATCCGATCAACACCACCTTACCTACTGTACCAATATTCATCCGGGCGAAAGCTGGGAAGAAGTAGATCAGAGTTTGAAAACCTACGTGCCGACGATTAAAACAGCCGTAGCTCCTGATCAACCCTTTGGAATAGGCTTACGGCTATCGCAGCAAGCAGGAGAAGAACTGGCCCGTCCGGCGGATTTGGCGGCCTTTCAGGAATGGCTGGCGGAGAATAACTGCTATGTATTTACGATGAACGGCTTTCCCTACGGCGGATTCCATCGGCAGGTAGTGAAAGATCAGGTACACCAGCCCGACTGGACGACACCCGAACGCTCGGTGTATACGCAGCAAATGTTCGCAATTCTGGCGAAGTTACTTCCTTCGGATATGGACGGAGGAATTTCTACTTCCCCACTTTCGTACAAGTACTGGCACGCTGACGAACAAGCCCGTGAGCAAGTCTTTGAAAAGTCTACCGACCATTTGGTGCAAATAGTCGCTGGGTTGTACCAGCTTCGACAGGAAACGGGTAAACTACTGCACCTGGATATTGAACCAGAGCCGGACGGAACGCTGGAAGACACGCAGGAAGTGATTGATTATTTTAACGATTGGCTACTGCCCCAAGGTATACCAATCTTGCAACAGCAGCTAGGTCTGAGCCCGAATGCAGCCGAAGCGTGCATTAAAACGCATATTCAGCTTTGCTACGATGTGTGCCACTTTGCTGTAGTGTACGAAAAGCCAAAGGAAACTTTCCAACGCTGGCAAGAAGAAGGTATCCGCATTGGAAAAATTCAGATCAGTGCTGCCCTCAAAGCCGATTTACCATCTGATAAAACTGACCGCCAACCGGTAATCCAAGCGTTTGAATCACTAGTCGAATCTACCTACTTACATCAGGTGGTAGCCCGGCAAACCAACGGTCAATTATTACACTATCCTGATTTACCCGATGCACTAAAACATATTAGTAAGCCTGAAGTAACGGAGTGGCGAACACACTTTCATGTCCCCCTATTTGTACCCAGCTACGGAGTGTTAAATTCTACCCAGGATGCTATCCGCGAGGTGCTTAGTATTCTAAACGAAATACCCGTAACCCAGCATCTGGAAGTGGAAACCTACACTTGGGAAGTGCTACCGAAGGAAATTCAGCTAGGGCTGGATCAATCCATTATTCGGGAATTAGAGTGGGTACGTAACCTTATCAATTAACAATGTACAGTGAGCAAGTAGCAATGACTAATGATTAATGACTAATGATTAATGACTGATGACCAGTGACGAAGGACGAAGAATCAATAAGCAAAAAACTGTCGTAATAAACGTAGTAGCCCTCTCGGGTCGGGTGCTGGGCGAGCACACTCCTTTTCTGAAACGCTGGAGTCAGCAAGGGAAGCAGGTTGCAGTAAAACCCGTGCTTCCGGCAGTAACCTGTTCGGCTCAGTCTACCTATCTTACTGGGAAGTGGCCGACTGAGCACGGTGTGGTCGGTAACGGTTGGTACTTTCGCGATGAGTGCGAGATCAAATTTTGGCGACAGTCGAACAAACTGGTGCAAGCCCCTAAAATCTGGGATGCTGCTCGGGAGACTGATCCTAATTTTACCTGTGCTAACCTGTTCTGGTGGTACAACATGTATTCGTCGGTAGATTACGCAGTCACCCCCCGTCCACTCTACCCGGCTGACGGCCGAAAACTGCCCGATATTTACACCCACCCGATGGATTTACGCGATCGGTTGCAGCAGGAACTGGGGCAATTCCCGCTCTTTGAGTTTTGGGGCCCAAATGCCAATATCAACTCTACCAAGTGGATTGCCGAAGCAGCGAAGAAAGTTGACGAATGGCATAATCCTACGCTCACACTGGTTTACTTACCCCACCTGGACTATAATCTGCAACGCTGTGGTATTGATTTTTCTAAAATTAGTTCGGACTTACGGGAAGTGGATGCCGTTTGCGAAGACTTAATCATTTATTACGAAGCGCAGGGTGCCCAGGTAGTAGTACTGTCCGGGTACGGAATTACTTCGGTGAGCCGTCCGGTGCATATTAACCGAATATTGCGGGAACAAGGTTACATCACTGTGAAAAATGAGTTAGGATTAGAAATGTTGGATGCCGGAGTGAGCCGCGCTTTTGCCGTAGCCGACCATCAATTAGCTCACGTCTACGTTCAACATCCCGAAGATTTACTCAAAGTTCGGGCTTTGCTAGAAGCAACTTCTGGTATCGCTCAGGTGCTGGACGAAACCAGCAAACAGGAAAGTAATTTAAACCACAATCGGGCGGGTGACCTGATCGCGGTAGCCGAAGAAGATGCTTGGTTTACCTATTATTATTGGCTGGATGATACTAAAGCCCCCGATTTTGCCCGTACCGTCGATATCCACCGCAAGCCGGGCTACGATCCGGTAGAAATGTTTCTTGATCCAGAAATTAAGCTGCCGATGGCGAAGGTGGGTATGAAGCTCTTAAAAAAGAAACTGGGCTTTCGCTACCTGATGGACGTAATTCCGTTGGATGCTTCACTGGTAAAAGGCTCGCACGGGGCTATTCCTGCTTCGGAAGAAGATTGGCCGGTTTTTATTACTCAATCGTCTGATTTATTAGCGGATGATCGACTGCCAGCGACTGATATCTATTCTCTTTTAATGACTCATTTGGCTGGTAAAAGAAATAAAAGTGTCTGATAACCATACTATTACGAGAGTGGGTTTTAAGATATAAATGGTAAACTGACACGAGTGTTAGGTACGATTTATGTGGAAGCTATTCACATGAAACGCACTATTTACCCTGCTTTAACTTTACTATTGCTCTTAAACTTCGGGTGCTTTGACGATGGTATCGATTGCGGTTCTGCTGTACCTCGCTATTTAGATGTTGAAGGACTAACAGGTCAGAACATAGTAATTGATAGCCTTTTTGCTAATTTCGATACGTTGGCGGAAGGGGCTACTGTAAGCTATGCTGATTTTGGTATTCGGGTTACGCCCGAGGTAACGTTTACCGACGAAATTGCTGTATCAGAAGGTGGCTTTCAGGCTTTTGCTTGTGATCCGGTTCTCCCTCAACCGAGCGAAGAAATAGCCGAAATCGTGGTCTTTAGTTCCGCCGATTATTCTCAGGCAGCTAGTGATAAAGTGTTTCTAGCTGGAGATACGCTGAACTCTATCATTAAAATTTACGACCTGTACAGCGGGCGCATCGTTAGCTTACCCGATTTTTTTGTAGAGGATGATATAGCCGCTTCGGATCAGCCAATTACGCTACAGCTAACATCTGCCCCGACGGTTGCAACTGAACAGCAGTTTACGGTGCATTATCGTCTGGAGAATGGTGAGTTTTACCAGGTTACTACTGATCCGGTAACTATTTTACCCTGAAATACCATCTAGTGCTCTGTCAAGTTTGAAATTGAGGGTTAGGCGACCGTGAGTTTTGATCCAGATATAGGCGCAAAAAATGAGCATAGCCGTAGCTACGCGATTTTTTTTGCAACGCAGAGATGGGTCAAAACTCGCATCGGATAACCCGAAGATTTAGGCTTGACAGAGCACTAGGGTTATTTTGGTTAATTGAGTACTTTTTTGCTAGCGAGCATTAATACTGGGTAGTATTTACTTTTCTACTTTAGGCAATAGCTTTGGTGAGAATCGCGAAAAGCCAAATAAGCCGCTTTTATTTGTTAGGCTTACCGTATATTTACTCAACATTCACTTATTAAGTACTTACAATGGTTGTTCTCTCTAAACTTACCTGCTTATCAATTATTTGGGGGATTTTGGTAGCTTGCCAATCTAACTCTGATTCCACTATGGCGAATAAAACTTCTGAAGCTCCCGATGCCCCCCAACAAGATTCAGTACTTTCTGTCCACGGCGATACTCGCGTTGATCCCTATTTCTGGATGCGCCTTACTGATGAGCAAAAGCAAGCAGAAAATCCCGACGAGCAAACCCAGCAGGTGCTTCAGTACTTAGAAGATGAGAACGCTTATACCGAAACGGTGATGCAAGATACTGAGGAGCTACAGGATCAGCTTTACGACGAAATAGTTGGGCGAATTAGTCAGGAAGACTCATCGGTGCCCTACTTTAAGAATGGCTACTGGTACTATACGCGCTACGAAGAAGGGCAAGAATACCCGATCTACGCTCGAAAAAAAGAAACACTAAAAGCTGAGGAAGAAGTTTTACTGAATGTAAACGAACTGGCTAAAGACTACGACTATTACAACGCTCGTGGTTTAAAGGTAAGCCCTGATAATAAACTGCTGGCCTTTGCCGAAGATACGCTGAGCCGCCGAATTTATACCATCCGGTTCAAAAACCTGGAAACCGGCAAGATGTTGCCCGATCAGCTTCCCAACACGCAAGGTGACGGTGCTTGGGCTAGCGATAATCAGTCGTACTTTTACACAACTAAGGATCAGGTGTCACTCTTGTCTAATAAAATTTGGCGGCACCAGCTTGGGCAAGCCGTAGATAATGACGAGCTGAAGTACAGGGAGGAAAATCCTTCATTTTATATTGGAGTTACCAAATCTAAGTCTGGTGATTACCTCATGATTTGGAATCAGAGCACGTTGGCTAACGACTATCATCTACTTCGCGCCGATCGGCCAGAAGGTGATTTTCAGCAGTTTACCCCCCGGGAAGAGGAGCATCTTTACAGCATTGAGCACGTAGGCGATAAGTTCTATGTCCGTACCGATTGGGATGCTCCCAACTACCGGATTATGGAAGCACCGCTGGGTAGTACTAACAAAGCGCAGTGGAAAGAAGTGATTCCGCACCGTGAAGATGTTTTTCTGGAGGATATGGATGTTTTTAGTCGGTACTTGGTGCTAACTGAGAAAGCGAACGCACTGCCTAAACTGCGGGTAATGAATACCCAAGCAAATGAAGAACACTACATTCAGTTTGATGAGCCCGCTTACGTGCTTTCATCGGCGACGAATCCTGAGCTGGATTCTGAAGTATTACGCTACGGCTATTCTTCTCTAACCACTCCTACCTCAATTTACGACTACAACATGCGTACGCGCGAACCGGAGCTAAAAAAACGACAGGAGGTAATTGGCGGACATAATCCTGAAGAATACGTAACTGAGCGACTATTTGCTCCGGCTCGCGATGGTAAGCAAATACCGGTCTCATTAGTCTATAAAAAAGGGGTGAGGGAAAACGCGTCAACCCCCTTGCTACTGTACGCCTATGGCTCATACGGAAGCTCTATGAACCCCTACTTCAGCAGTACCCGATTGAGTTTGCTGGATCGAGGATTTATTTATGCGATTGCTCACATCCGGGGCGGGCAGGAAATGGGAAGGGCGTGGTACGAAGACGGCAAAATGTTTAATAAGAAAAATACCTTCACCGACTATATTGACTGCGCTGACCACTTGATTTCAGAAAACTATACTGATTCTACTCAACTGTATGGCATGGGTGGTAGTGCCGGGGGGTTGCTAATGGGTGCCGTTGCTAATATGGCTCCCGACCGATTTAATGGACTGATTGCTGCCGTGCCGTTCGTCGATGTGGTTTCTACCATGCTGGATGAATCCATCCCCCTGACCACCAATGAATTTGACGAGTGGGGTAATCCTAAAAACCTAGAATCGTACCAGTATATGCTTTCCTACTCGCCCTACGATAACGTAACTGAACAAGAATATCCTAACATGCTAGTAACTACCGGATTATTTGACTCGCAGGTGCAGTACTGGGAACCAGCTAAATGGGTAGCCAAACTGCGAGACAAGAAGACTGATGATAATTTACTATTGCTAGAAACTAACATGGATGCCGGCCATGGTGGGGCTTCCGGTCGCTTCCAACGCTACAAAGAAACCGCACTGGAGTACGCTTTTTTACTGAAGCTAGAGGAAGAAAACGAGCAAGTTACGAATTGATTAAAGTACTTTTGCGGTAGTAACTTTACTGGGTGTCCAGCGAGAACGTAGCTCTTCAATGTGCATATTTTCTCGCCCTTTCTGTAAGTGGCGCGGACTACTTTCAAAGGATAGTGAAGAAGGTAGAATAGTACCAGCGTAGGCTTCCTGCAAAAAGTCCATTACCTGTTGATAAGACGGAAAAAAGGCTTCCCAGTCAGCACTGTTCATTACATACTTCTTACGAAAAGCAGCGGAAAATAATCCGGTGCCATCATCAAAAAATCGCTCAGTAGTCTGGCCGTATTTGTTGTAGGGATAATAATGTAAGTCTTGTGGTGCGTGATGGGCTACCCATGAGGCATATGCCCAGAACTCGCTAAAGGTACCAAAGTCGTTTGCCGAGCGCATCATCAAATTTGCCCAATGGTCATCAGATTGATAGTAAGTTTGCAGCCTTCGCTGAAACGAACGAAGGTGTTCTTGCTTAAACCATAAGTGGTGGGGAACGAAAGTGCCTTCCTTATCGATGAGCGGTTTTACATTTAGTGTTTTTTCAATCCAAGCTCTCCACTTATTCACAATAATTTCGTTCCCGTACTGATTGTGCTGCAATAGCGCAAACCAGTAGCTGGTTTTTTCATTTTCTGATTGGATGATCGGCCAACTATCTACTGGCAATAAGTCGGCATCCCACACCAAGTACCATTCGCTAAGATTGGGTATTCCTTCAACTGCTCCCAGCTTAAGCAACTGCTGGTAGAACCATCCGGGTTGATACAGTGATTTCTCTAGTTGCAATTCCCCACAAATTTGTGCTTTGCTAAAGCCCATGGATTGAAAAAACGACTCTTCGGGATAGGTAGTTAGTTGGGGAACATCCCAGTCTGTAGCTAGTTCGGCTAAATGTTGCGCCTGTTCTTGAGGGGAAATAACGTGAATACTACGAGGCTGGTACTTTACCAAAATTCCTTCTAGTACTGCCCGGGTATTCCAGCGTACTTGGAAGAGTGGCAATACAAAATCGTAAACAGGGGGCGGCATAGAATTACAATAGATTTTGAAAAAATAGGGTCGTGAACGCTATTTAAAGCAGTGCACGACCCTCGGTAAGTTATATAATTGTTTCTTCTATCGTATTCTGGTCAATTACTGGCCCGGAGTAAACTGTGGAAGGATCTTCTAACCCTACATCGCTGCACAGAGGCTCTACCCCGAGACCTTTGCGGGGGAATCGTTGGCAAACCTTGTGGTACTCGCTGATAGCTTGCCGTAGTTCGTCGCGGGTTAGTTGGTTCAAATAGCCACACTGACCCACGTTCCCCTTGGGTAGCGGTGCTACTAAATTACCGCCTCGCTTTTCGATCATCTTCTCCTGAGCAGCCCACAGGGTTTCTTCGTCTAGCAAAATATCGTGCCATAGACTTAGCTCAAAGGTGCTGATGAGGGTAAGAATACGTTGCAGTGCAGCTTCATCAATCCAGTCGTTACGGTAGCTCAGGTAAGCTCCCCAGCCCATCCCGATGGCTACGGCGTGTCCGTGTAGCAAGCCCGCTTTAATTTCAAAGCCCGGTGACCAAGTATGGCCGTAGGCGTGAGGGCGGCACTGGTGGGTTTCGTACAGGTTATCGTATTCGGCCTCTACGTAGCTCCGCATGGCAGCTCCCAGTATCTTTTGCGAAAAGTTGTTGATCTCGTCGTCTTCGTCACAGTTTACAGTTCCGAAGGAAGTATCCAACAAGCGAGTGTTGACCTGCTCTAAATAGCCAAATAGTTTGGCATCTTTGACTACTGCCATTTTGATGATTTCAGCAATACCGTGCCGCAGCCAGCCCTTATGGAGCGTAGAGAAAAACGAACGGTCAGTGATCGATAGTACCGGGGCGTGGTACGCTCCAAACAAGTTTTTGTAGCCAAAACCATCGCAGCAAGTACGGGGTGAAGGACCCGCATCAATACCCGCAACAATGGAGGTAGACAACATAATGTAGGGCGTGTTGCGATGGTACAACGCGCAGGCTAGTCCACCTGTATCGGCAATCACTCCGCCCCCTACAATTAGAACTGGTTCATTACGCGATACACCCACTCGTTTAAAGTCGCCGAGCATCTGCTCTACCGTATTGATTCCTTTATCAACTTCCATAGCCCGGTAGACCAATTTCTTAAATTCAATATTGTGATGTGCGAAATAGTTTGTTAACTGTTCGCCGTAGTAGTGTTCCACGTTTTTGTCTACCAAGCAAACACAGCGTCCTTTGGGAAGAAATTTGTCTACTAATAACGTATTATTAGGGTCTAATGCGTTCTCCGTAATACGAATAGAGGTAAATGTTGAACAACTCATCACCGCCTCTACGGCTTGGTCATCTTCCGTGCTCACGGTGTAGCCTTTGCTCTCGCGGTAGTTAGAAGTAGGATAAATTGCGTGCGGATTCTCCTCAACTAATCGTTCGGCTAGTTCGGTGTAAAACTCCGATTCGCCCGAGGCACGTAAACGATCCAGCAGCTTAGTGTCTGCCTCACGGGAAGCGTATACTCCTTCCGAAAACGCTTTCCACGCTTTGCCTTTAGTTTGGTCAAAGGCTAAAGCTACTTCGGCTAGTAAAGCAAAAAACTCTTTGAGCTTTAAATTGAGAGAGCTTCGGAGCTTACGACAAGCTGAAACTCCCTCAATCGCTCCTGCCGCAATAAATTCATCGCCTAACTCTTTAGAGAAAGCGGAGGTTTGAGTAAAGTCTATAAGCAAATTCTTAAACAAATCTTCGCGCAATAATTCTTCTAACTTCACTTCAGTACTGGAAATAGTGAATTGATTAGGATCAATTTCGCGGAGAAATGCCCGGATGGATTCAGTAATCTGACTCATCAAGTAAAATTTAATAAGGTAAAAAGAGAATTGTTATTTAATAATGCATTACAGGGAAGTAACGTGGCTAAAAAAATATTTGTTCAAGTTATTAGGGAATAATATTATACAAAATATACTCTATTTTATAAGCATAAATAACTAATCTAGAGATGATAAAAACGATTAAAATAAGTAAGTAGATATTCTGGTTTAGGGATAGACTTACTACCACAGCTGCTTTTTATAAAAACTCTCAATACTACTTGATACTAGAGGAAATACTCGCATCCATCTACCTGATTTCGCATTCTAAGGCTAGTTCAACAGGGATACATTTACTGTATTATGATGCTACAAAAACAGGGGGCTAAAACCAGTAGCGAAGTAGACTTGGTGAGTAAATCAATTAAAACCTTTGCTCCCTTGCACAGTTAGGCTTACAGAAAAAGCGAGTTTAGATAAGTTAGCTTAAACCTGCTTCTCTAAGTATTACTATCATTCATCAATTTTCTTTACTCCGTGGAAACCATAATACGTGACCAAACACAACTTAGACCAGTAACTCCTCAAGCCCATATCAGCTTTGAGCTAAGCCGTGCTTTGGATCTACTTAACAATATTGACCTTTCTTCCGATTTAAAGGAGCAGCTTTTAACTCATCTGAATAAAGCCTCCCGAATTAGTGCCCAAATGGAAACATATCTTTCATCGGTCACTCAACCACCTTCCGAATGCTTACGTGATTTGGAGCGGGCAACTCTGGCTCTTCCTTGGCAGGGTGACTCTGACTTAGCGCGTACGTTAGAGCCGGAGATGCTCTCCGGGCATCTGGAAGGGCAATTTCTCAAACAATTGGTGCGCTTCACTAAAGCTACCTCGCTGCTAGAAATTGGCTTGTTCACCGGTTACTCGGCTCTAGCGATGGCGGAGGGGCTACCTGAAAACGGTAAGTTGGTAGCCTGCGAATTAGACGAAACAATTGCTGACTTTGCTGAAAGCTACTTACAACAGTGTGCTGCCGGGCGTAAAGTTGACATCCGCCGGGGTAAAGCCGACGAATCGTTGGAGCAACTACGCTCGGAAGGGCAGTCATTTGACTTGGTGTTTATCGATGCGGACAAGCCGGGTTATCGTAAGTACTTAGATCAGTTGATCAGTCAGCCTAATTCTTTATTAGCCGATCAGGGATTGATTGTGGTAGATAACACGCTGTATCAGGGCGAAATTTACACCAAGCCTTTGGAAGAGATGTCAGAAAATGCTCAAGCTATTTATCACTTCAATGAATACGTGCGTACGCATCCGGAGCTAGAAGTGGTGCTCTTACCCATTCGCGACGGAGTGATGTTCATCAGTCGAAAGCAAAGAAGCTAGCTTTTTCATCTCGCATGCGGTTTACAACGCTTAGAGTGCTACTGCTTATTTACGTTACCCTGCCGCTTACTTTAGTAGGGTTGTTAGTAGCGCGGTTCGTGAATTATCGGAAAAAGATCACACCTGCTCGACAGATCTCTTCTTCCCAATCAGCGGTACTCATTACCGGGGGACGCATGACTAAGGCTCTTCATCTGGCGCGTAGCTTTCACGCTATTGGGTGGCGGGTAGTTCTGACTGACGGCGAAAAGTATGCCTACTGCGGGCCTAAGTATTCTGAGGTGGTCAGTGCTTTTCGTACGCACCTAGACCTCGCCAAAGTAGGCGAAACCGCTTACTTAGATAGTTTGTGTAAAATCATCATTCAGGAAAATATTGATTTGGTGATTCCGGTTTCATCCCCCAAATCGAGCTTGCCCGATGCCAAACTACAGTTGGTGATTGATGCGGCGGTGAAGAAAGGTATAAAAGAGAAAGCAACCGTCGTTTTTCACGGTACGCCCGAACAAATAGGTACGGTAGACGATAAGTTTCTTTTTTGTGAAAAAGCGAGCAAGCTGGGGCTTTCATCACCAAAAGTGTTCCGTATGACCAGCTACGCCGAAGTGGAACAGTTTTCTCTCGCCGATTATTCCGACCAATCTTTCATCTTCAAAAGCATCAATTACAATCCTACCGCTCGGCTGGACGAGAATGTGTTTGGCCCGGACGACCAAGAAAAACTGTTAGCCTACGCTCGTTCGGTAGACATTTCTGCCAAAAGCCCCTGGGTACTACAATCGTATATTGAAGGACGAGAATACTGTACCCACGGAACGGCGGTGAATGGTAAGCTTACCCTGTTTTGCTGCTGCGAATCATCGGCCTTTCAGGTTAATTATGCCCATGTGCATAAACCGACCATTGAGCAGTGGGTGGCTACTTATGTAGGTAAAGAAAGGCTTACCGGTCAGTATTCTTTTGATTTTATTGAAGAGCAGCAGGGCAATATATTTCCGATAGAATGTAACCCGCGAACCCATACCGCAATCACCACTTTTTATAACACCACCCGATTAGCCGAAAGCTATCTGGCTAAGCAAGACACGTCAGAAGAGCAAAATCTGGATAAATCTACGTCTGTAGTGCCCGAACCAAATGCCAAACCTACTTACTGGCTGGCCCACGAGTTACATCGGATATTCAGGCCCTTAGCGGGCGAAACCTCGCTTCATGCCGTGAAAAGGATCTGGCGAGGAAAAGAAGCTGTGTACGATCCCGCCGATCCGCGACCGTTCTTGATGCTGCACTACGTACATATTCCTTATTTATTACTCGGGTTACTCCGGCGGGGCAGCAAGTGGAAGCGAATTGACTTTAATATTGGTAAAATAGTAGAAGTAGGAGGGGATTGATGTTGCCGGAGGCCGGAGATCGGTCGCTGTGGGACAGCCCCTGTGGAACAGCGACCGGAGACCGGAGACCGGAGACCGGAGACCGGAGACCGGAGACCGGAGACCGGAATTTAAAATTGATCGTTGCTGGAACCAACCAGCTAATGAATAATGATGAATTGGCGTGGGACCCTGTGCAGTAGACAATGAGCAAAGCTAAACCTTGTACATCAAACTACGCTAACACCTGAACACTTCAACCTTCTAACTCTGTAGACCAATGACCAATGACCAACAGCCTCACCTTATTCACTTTATTGGTTCGCCCAGTAGCTGGTACGAGTTTCGTTTGTCGCTCATCTATGCTACCCAAACGATTGATTTTTCAGCGTATCGGGAGCAGTGTTTGCTGGTTTTTCCGGATGAACAGTGGTTGTTGCTGGATAAAACTCACCTAAAAGATTTTAGCAAAAAGGCACTGAGTGAAAGTCAGCTACCGAAAGGGTATAACTACTACTCTGAAGAAGCTGCTCTTTGTAAACTTCCGGAAGGCTTCACACTGATTTCTCACGTGTTTTGTCAAAAAGGTATGATCGGGTATCGAGTCGTTTTTGAGAAGATGCCCAGCGTACAATTGGTTGGCAGCAATGCACAAGTAATCCAACTAACTCAATCTAAATTAGCTACTAAGCAAGTGGTAGCTGAAGCGGGCTTACCAGTGCCGGACAGTATCGTTCTAGAGAGCGAAGAGAGCCTTCAAGCTTCATGGGCAGAAATACCCCAACTGGGCAAACAAGTGATCGTCAAGCCAGACGATACGGATAATTCTGTAGGGCTTTCATTGGTTCAAGATTCTTCCGATCGCGAAGCACTTACCGAAGCGTGGGAAAAAGCTAGTCAACAGTCTAATAAGGTTTTAGTAGAAGAATACATTGCTGGTCGGGAGATAAGAAGCTGCGTAGTTGAAACTAATAAGGGTTTCATCGTTCCGGCCATGATTGAGTATCAAGTATCTGACCAGCACCCAATTCGGGCGGAGGCAGATAAGCTTAGTTTGGATGCGAAGGGAATGCCGCTGGCTCAGAGTTCCTACAAAAATATAGCGGCTATCTGTCCGGCTGACTTAAATGAAAAGCTGCACGAAAAACTACGTTCTTATTCTATCCAAGCCCATCAGGTATTGGGCTGTCGCCAATTCTCTATCTTTGATTTTCGTGTATCCGATTATACTCAAGAAGCCTACCTCCTGGAGGCCGGACTGTACTGGAGCTTTAGCCCCCAGAGTATGATCTCCAAAATGCTTACCGCTACCAACATGGATTTTGCCGAGCTTTCACGACAGGTGGTTAATGAAGCTGCTGATAATGACTGATGACTAATGATTGGTAATTGATATGATTTTTATTCATCACTCATTAACCATTATGTATTATCAGTATTTTGTCTTAACTCTTTCGGCATTTGTTCGTATATTTTACTGATTGCTTACTTACTTTAATACTTAGTATATGGCTACTTCAGTCAGTTCTACAGTGGAATATGCTTCACTAGCCCAGATTCAATCCGCTCAACAAGGTATTCCCGCCGATGAGTTTTTTGCTGTGGCTAAACAAACGGGTATTTCTCAAGAAAAACTAGCTGCTTTATTGGAAATATCCCCTCGTACCCTGCATCGCTACCAACGAGAGGCGAGAAACCTAAATGCTAAAGAAAGTGAGTTATTGATAAAATTATCTTTACTACTGAAGCGGGGAGAAATCATTTTCGGATCTACGGATGCCTTTACTGCTTGGCTGTTTGAACCGGCTTACGGACTAGACCGTCAGGTCCCCTTTGAACTACTATATACTAGTGAAGGGGTAAATGTGGTTGCCGATGAAGTAGAGCGAATTGCCTTCGGTGATTTAGCCTGATACCAGAGTGGAAGCGTATCGGATTACCCACACGCAGTATGCTGACCAGCTTTATGCTTCTGGCAGGTCGGCTCGTTGGAATACCAAGGGACAAGAAGTTATTTACACCGCCGGTTCTCGGTCGCTAGCCTGCTTAGAAAATGTTGTCCACCGCAATGCCCGAGGGTTAAATGCCCAGTTCCGAGTCATGGTCATTTACGTACCTGATGCGCTGTATTGCGAATCAATAGATGAGTCTGTACTACCTAATGATTGGTATGAGCACGCAGAAGTATCCCAGTGTCGGGAAATTGGTGACACTTGGCTAACAGAAAATCGGTCGGCAATCCTACAGGTTCCCTCTGCCATCATCCCTACCGAGTGCAACTATTTATTAAATCCGGGACACCCAGAATTTAGTCAAATCAAGTTAATTGCTACCGGACCTTTTCGGTTTGATTGCAGGATTAAGTAGTGGGCAGAAGAATTATTTCCGATTTTTTCAATAGACAAGATATTACGCACCCGCAGAAATTGATAGGGTTGAGGGCGCAGCGTAGTGAATAGTGGGGTACTCATTTTAGGAGTCACTAATCATTAAATCAGATGTTCGTTTATACTGATAAGTCAGTAAAGCTAGTTGACCACTATACTATGCTTTCTACTTACCTAATTGGTCAAACTTCTCTTTTACTGCTGTGTGAAGATGTAGAACATCGGTTCGCCAACCGTCTCTGTTTTCTTTCATGAAAAATAGCCCTGATGATAGCAGGGAATTACCCGTAAAGTTCATCTGCGAAATGCTGAGGTTTCGTTTAGGATCAATTAACAAGAACTGACCGCCAAAACCGTCGAACCAGATTGTCTGTTCGTCCTCGTCAACCCACCAAGAATAGCCGTAAGCATCATAAGGGCCTATGCTACGGCTGAATTTGGAGTGGGGCTGAGCGCTGTCTCTAATCCAGTTCCTGCTTACTATCTGTCGATTTATCCATTTTCCTTGTTGGGCAACCATAGCACCAATTTTGGCGAGGTCTCGGGCGCTGATGAAAATCCAATAAACGGGGTAGTCTGACTGCGTTTTATTGGGTACGGGCCAGGGGCTATTATAGACAATGTTGCTGGTAGAAAAATCTTGAAAGCCCAGTGGCTTGGCAAGGTGAGCTTCCATAAATTCACCAATGGACTGCCCTGTCTTTTTCTCTAGGATAAACCCAAGAACATTGAAGTCAAAATTATTGTAAAAGTAGAATTCACCGGGTTTATACTGTTCTCTTCTAGGTCTGTTTTTCTTAGCATAATCGGTTTCCGCTTCGGCCGGTAAATATATGCCCGAACGAGCCATTAGTAAATCCCCAATAGTTGCTGTCTTTTCCTGAGCAGTCAGTGGGGTTTTACTTTCGTCAATGCCTAATTCCTCCAGGGTTTCATCGAGTTTCAAATATCCCTGATTGAGAGCAATTCCAATAAGGAGGCTCATAATACTCTTCCTGACAGAATGAGCGTTGATGAGTTTCTTGGTATCACCAACCTCGAGAGCTATTTTTTCTTGATGGATAATGACAACGGCTTGAGCATTGTTGGCTGTATCTCGAATGTAAGTTGCTAACGATTCCTTTGTTTCTTCATCCATTAGCTGAGATTTGAGAAGGTCAGTACCGTATTCGCTCGGACGATAACTCACTCTTGGCACTAGCGAGTAAATAAAAAACGCTACAAAAGCGGTAAGAAAAGTAATTCCTGAAATCTTGATTGTTTTTCGCATTTTTAGTGCAATAATCTTGATTTCAAAGTGCTCATACTTCTCAAAACATGTTTTGAGAGATAATTATGGCTTTTTCAGGTGATCTTTCCGATACCCGGTGGGTGATTTTCCAGTAACTTTTTTGAATATCCGGTAAAAGCTTGCCTCCGAGTTAAACCCAGCCTCATAGGCAATCCCCAATACAGACAGGTGGTTGTACAATGGATCAACTAGTTTCGACTTTACCTCCTCAATTCTATACTGATTGATCAGCTCACGAAAGTTCTTACGATAACAAGAATTGATAACGTAGGATAAGTCACTCTGGGAAGCTCCAATGTTGTGTGCTAGTTCGGCAGCCGACAGTTCTGGTTTTAAATACTCTCTATCTTTTTCTAGAGCGACCTCAATTTTTTTCTTTATTTTTTCTATCTGTTGTTGAGAAAGCTGCTTGGTTTTTGTCAGTGTTTTAGAAGTCTTTTGGGGCGCGTAATCGCTTTTCTGATACCCCACAAACCCTAGATAATAGATATGAATGGCAACGATGATGTAAAATAGTTGCCAGCGTAAAAAACTCGAAGATTCAAAGGAAAAGATTCTATCCAAGAAGATGTTTACCAATGACAAAACACTGACTACTAGCAATT
Organism: Tunicatimonas pelagia; assembly: GCF_030506325.1. Taxonomy (NCBI): domain Bacteria; kingdom Pseudomonadati; phylum Bacteroidota; class Cytophagia; order Cytophagales; family Catalimonadaceae; genus Tunicatimonas; species Tunicatimonas pelagia. Next base: position 5,330,166 of record NZ_CP120683.1, read on the forward strand.
GCAGTAAAATATTTCGTAACCAATTAAAGGTAGGGTACGATGAATCGGAGGTATTACGCCCTAGCCAGCGTTTGTATTTTCTTAACTTGAAGAGTCCGACTGTTAGATAGGCGAATGCAGAAATCAGTGTGAGGTAATCCTCGATAAATTTTACCTTATCAAAATGAAAACTTTGCGCGATAGCGTCCTTGGCAGCAGGGTCGGTTACCGCTAACACATTAAAGTATACAATTAGTGAGTAGGTTTCTGAAAGTATAAATGGCAGGAAATGAAGAATAGCCCATCTGTTTATTTTAGCTTTTGGCTCAATAAGCAGAATAGCATAGAAGTAGATCAGGGGTTGAATGACCAGATCTACTGCCAAAGGAAAATACCGGAAAACGTGGGTATTCCATAGACCTAGTGTGTGCAGCAAGATTTTGCTACTAAGCAGGCAAAAGGCAACGATGGCGAGAGCGAGATAAATATTACTCTGGTGAGTCTTCTTCAGAAGTGACAATAGACTAGTTATTAGTCCTTGTACAATACCAATAAGAATAATAATATCGAATAGCGAAAAAGCCTGATTCAAGAACAATGGATTTCAGTCGATGCAAAAACACTCATTGTTGCTAATATAGGCTTTACTACGCTCAGGTCAAGTAATTGAGGTAGCTCAACAACAAATGATGAATAACAACGAGAACGTATTATTCACCAATCATTCGTCGTGAATCATCAAATCAAATAACCATGCCTCGGTGAAATACTCGGTCTCCCACTACGGCGGAATGATCAGCCCGGTGAAGGGTGCAGCGGTTGTCCCAGATTACCACATCGCCCGGTTGCCAACTGTGGCGGTAGATACGTTGCTCTTCAGTAGCGTAGTCGTAGAGCTTCCGAATCACTTCGTTTCCCAGTGAAGTATTGCGAATAGCTACGCAACGCTCCGGGGTTGACAGGTAAATAGTTTTCTTACCGCTGATAGGATGGGTTAGAAAAAGCGGGTGCCAAGTTTCAGTTTCACTGAGTTGGTGTTCATCCTGATTAATACCCGTGACCTGATGTAGCACTTCTGAGTTTTTCAATTCTTGTTTCAGTGTATCGTCCAACTCATCGTAGGCTCGGTATTGGCTGGTAAATAGCGTTTCGCCCCCGGAGGCTGGACAGTCTATAATTTTTAGTGCAGTAAAGGCTGGGGTCTTTTTTACATAGCTGGTATCGGTGTGGAACACAGAGCGGGGCGGTGTTTTTCTACCCTTATTAGATACTACGTTGAGCCGAGGTTCGTCAGGAGCATGTTTTTCTCCTTCGGTAAACGTAAGCTCACCCAGCTTACTCAGAAAGTTGGCAAAATCAGTATCACTCAGGGTTTGATGATGAAAAACCGCTACGCCATGGTTGGCCAAGGCTGCCTTTATATCATCAATTTCCTGGTCAGAAACCTCTTTAAGCGGTTGGCTGCCGGTTTCTTCCAGCACAAAATCTGACCCATCTACTGAATTAAATTTCATTCTTAGGCCGCTTTGCGTTGTAACTGATCAAAATCCAGCGAAGAAAGCTGCGCCTCCGCTCCTTCAAAGTCGTGCGCTTGGGTATTGGCTCCGCCGAAGGCATAGCTGGAAATACCTGCTGCCTGGGCAGCCGACAGGCCATCCTGGTTGTCTTCAATTGCTTTAGCCTCACTGGCCTCAACTCCTAATTTTTCTAAAGCTAACTGGTAAGCATCGGCGGCTGGCTTTTTGGCTTCAACCTGACTGCTATCAATGATTACATCAAAAGTATCAGCCGAAATTTCGGTTGAAAGGGCGCCCAATAAATTATCTATATTTTCGCGGCTAGTCGTGGTTACCAAGCCTAGTTTTATGCCTTCTTCCTTTGCTTTCCGAATGGTATCGGCAACTCCCGACCGGGGTTGAATGGACTTTTCCTGGAGCAAATCCTGAAAAATTCTTGACTTAGTAGCGTGAACCGCTTCAGCATCTACCGTTTCACCTTTACTTTCGGCAAAGCTCGCAATTCGCTGTTTGCCTCCGCTATCTTTAAGCAATTCTTGGTACTGTTCACGGGGCCAGTTCCAGTCTAAGTTATGCTCGTTAAACGCCTGGTTAAAGGCTTCACGTTGTAGTTCTGAGGTTTCGGCCAAGGTGCCGATAGATCCAAAAAGTAATGCTTTCATAGTTGTAGTTTTGTGTACCGGATAAACTATGACATCAGGTGGATGTTTGTGCTACTTACCGGTTTTTAGCAATTATAGTGATGTATACTTACTCACGCTCTACCAGTGATCCGGTCACTAGGTATTTATTAATGCCAGCACTTGCTTTCTATACGCTTTTTTAGGTGGGGTGAGCCAAATAGTATGCTTTTATAGCTCATATTTATGCATTATATTGAGCTATAAATTAAAATATTTGGCGCATAGCATTGGCCGAGTTTCAATTACAGATGCCTATTATACAAGCAGAGGACTTGCAAGCTTAACGGAGCTTTTGGTGGTTATTTTCACTTCTGCTTAATCGCCAATTGACCACAGGCGGCATCAATATCTTTGCCTCGGCTACGACGTACGTTCACGGTTACCCCTCTATTTTCTAAGTAGCGGGCAAATTGATCGAGGCGGTCTTCTTCGGTATTCTTAAAATCAGCTTCCGCGATGGGATTGTACTCAATCAGGTTTACTTTGCTCGGTACGTACTTGGTAAATTGCCATAGTTCTTTGGCATCTTCCAGCGTATCGTTAAAGTCGTAAAACACAATGTACTCAAAGGTGATGCGGGTGCGGGTTTTCTGGTAGAAATACTGCAAAGCTTCGCGTAGCACTTCCAGGTTGTTACTTTCATTGATCGCCATAATCCGGTTGCGCTTTTCATCGTTAGCGGCGTGTAGTGAGAGGGCCAGATTAAATTTCACCTGATCGTCGCCCAGCTTTTTAATCATCTTGGCAATACCGGCGGTGGAAACCGTAATTCGTTTGGGCGACATATTTAGCCCTTTAGGTGAAGTGATGTGTTCAATAGATTGTAGCACATTGGCGTAGTTGAGCAGTGGTTCACCCATACCCATGTACACAATATTGGAAAGCGGGACCTGGTAGTTTTCCTCGGCTTGTTGGTTAATAAGAACAACCTGATCGTAGATTTCGGCCGCATCCAGATTGCGTTTACGATCCATGTAGCCGGTAGCGCAGAACTTACAGGCCAGCGAACAACCTACCTGTGAGGATACGCAGGCCGTCATGCGTGAGTCCGTAGGAATCAATACGCCTTCTACCAAGTGGCGGTCGTGCAGCCGAAACATAGATTTTATGGTCTGGTCGCTACTAACTTGCTGTTCGTCTACCTGCAACGCATTGATCGTAAAGTTGTCTTCCAGTAACTCCCGCGTAGCTTTGGAGAGGTTGGTCATCTCAGCAAAGCTGGTGGCTGACTTCTTCCACAGCCACTCTTCCACCTGCTTCACCCGAAACGGCTTTTCCCCGGCTTCAATCAGAAACTCCTGAAGCTTTTCTGGTTTTATTTTACGAATGTCTTTTTTAGTAGCTACTACTGGTTCCATGCGATAAAAATACGTTTACACCTAAGCAACGATAAATGGGAATAGTAAAGTTTTCGTCTTACCGTAGTTTTTCTATTTGGCAAGAAGGGCTCTATTACTAATGGGGTGAATTATCTAATATCTGGAGAGAGAATATAATGTTAAGTTTTTGTTAAGTGGTTTTGATATTATAGCCTTTTTTATACCTTACAAATGAGAATTTATTTTTTACAATCTTATCGCTTCCGTAATACTTTTTATATCTTTTTTAAACCCTCTAAATTTCAAAAAATGACTTTTTTAAGGAAGAATTTACTCTTAGCCTTAGTGTTAGCCCTAATTACGTACGCTTGTACTAATCAGCATGACCAAGAAGCATCTTGGGAGGATTTAGATTATGAGTATAATCAACTGGAAAAATATAGATGGGAAATGCCACATTCTGCCCAAGAGTTTCGCGAAACATTTAAACTTTCGCGCGATGAATTTGCTGAGTTTATTGATTATGCGAAAGAAGGTAATTTGGCCTACATGGATAAGTTCTATGCCGAGCAAGTGTTGAAAAGAAATGTAGAAGTAAGTGCCGAAGAGTATCAAGAGTTTGAAAGGTTTTACAATGAAACTAATTGGGAAGAAGAACTCAAGCACGGAACGGGAAGTATTGATTTTGATAGTGAAAAAAAAAATCAACGTGGAACCCTGACGATAGAACCTTAGTTCCAGCCCACGCACGCTGCTGCCGTACCTCTTGCGGTACACGTCCCGAAGATGATGAAGACTCTCGCTCTATTATGCCTATTGGTATGGGAGTATTTACAAGCTGTCAAGGTGGTGGTAGCGGGAGCGGAAATACCGGTTCAGATGATGTAACAATAATTAGGGTCAGTTTCGCTAGTAAAGGTTATACTACAATTCATTTTACGGTTACTTACAATTATACGACCCATCAAACGAAGGTAACTTCTTACAGTACTGGTGAAACTAGAACAGGAGGAGTATGGCATCAGCAAGAACATTACGGACAGGCAGATGGAGTAATTGGTATAGCTCAAGTTGAAGGATATTGGGAGACTTTTTACGGAGGTAGAAGAGCTTATACTTACAGAATTGAGCATGAGAGGAATACTGGTAGAGTAAATGTTCGAGATGTAGATGATCGTCGTAGCCATTAATTAATTTAACTTACGGAAGCAGAGAAAGCACTCTTTAGGGTGCTTTTTTTGTTTAGAGATCATCGGTTTTAGTAAAACTAATCCAACAATAATTTAAATCAACTTCTATTTATTATTCAACTCTTTCGCCAAATTCAGCTCAGAAAGCTTGATGCCACGCCAACAACCAAAGTTGGATAGAAAGTTTAATGTGGGTGGTTATTCTTATTTTACTGCGTTACCTGCACTGTATCCGGCGGATAGATCACTCCCAATGCCCGGTCTATTTGTTTAACTACTTCCCCTTCTAAGTCGGCCAATTCAACAAACCGCATCGATAGGATATTGATCGTTTTGATTTCTTCTGGGTCAACCGGGGTATAAAGCACCTGAATAAAGGAAGGCATCAGCTCTTCGGTGATAAACCCTTGCGAAGTATATACTTCGGTGGCAGCGGTGACTATATTGTAGTCAAACTCAGCCACAATACCCGTGGTTACTGCCGCGTCCCAAGAAGTACTTTTCGGAAATTCAGGAAAAAACGAAGATCCGTTGGAAATAAGACCAAGTACGTCAGAGCTAAAATAACCTTGTTGAGCCAGGTAGGTTCGAAGAGTGTCTTGTTCGTCGGTGGCTGCCCGGCGAAGGTTGCTGATAATTGTTTGGTGAATATGCATGGCTGAATCCAGTATCCGCCGATTATCTTTCATTTCCTCAATAATACGTTCTAAAGCGACCTCTTTTTGCCGTTCGATTTTCTGATTCTCCGCGTAGCGATTGATAAATAGTGCGAACAAAACACTGAATACAATCAGCGCGCTTTCTATCAGCAGTCGTCTGAATCCTTTTAGTCTGATTTTCATGAGAATTTACTGTGATAAGTATCAATCTTTACCGTTACCATTCAGTGCCGCCCCCAAATTAAGCTCGGATAGTTTCGTGCCGCCTTTAACACCGAAATCTAACGTGCGGATGGGGAACGGTATGGTAATATCGTGGGCATCGTAGGCTTTTTTGATGGCAATAAATACCTGATTGATAATTTGTAAAATGGTGGGTTCGCCCGGAAAGGTAATCCAAAACCGGAGGTTAAAGTTGATGGAACTATCTTCAAATTCGTAGTAATCAAAAATAATATCCTTGTCGGTTCGTACTCCCTCCACCGTTTTTACAGCATCTAGTGTCACTTGTTGTACTTGCTCTAAATCTTCGCCGTAAGAAATGCCAATTTTTAAGTCAATGCGTCGCTCACCCGTAATTGTGTAGTTGATAATTTTCTTCTGGATGACATCTTTATTGGGAATATACACCTCCTGCCCCTGAAAGGTACGAATAACGGTCAGGCGAAAGTCAGTTCGGTCGAGAGCACCGATAGTACCGTCAATTTCTACGACATCGCCAATGTTGAAAGGCTTTTTAAAGGCTAAAATAACCCCCGCAATAAAGTTGGCAGCAATATCCTGAAAGGCAAAACCCAAAGCGATACCAACTACGCCCAGTCCGGCAATGAGTGAAGTAACGGCTTTGTCTAACTCTAGAATCTCTAGCACGACAAATACTCCCAAGCTAAGCCCCAGGTAGTATACCAATTGAGTCAGTAAACGCTGAATGCTAACATCTTCAGTAGCGCGCCCGATAATCCGGGCAAATAGTCGCCGTCCCAGACGAGCCAGATTTAGGAAGATGACGAAAGTCAGAATCGCTAAGACTAAATTGGGTAGCATGGCAGTCAGCTTTTCTAGCCAAATATCTATTTTATTAAAAATTGTTTGGAGGGCGCTATTGACATCAAATTTCATAAAAGTGTAGGGTTGGTGCGGCCAAGCTAGTAAGTTAGAAAAAATCAAATGGGAAAGAGAACATGATAAGTGCTGATCTTTAGCAATTTCCGTTTACCACCGTATTCCTACTCTCATATCTATAAAATCGGCTACGTGACCGTGCACCTTAAGGGACACTCCAGCATTAAGTAACTTTCCTAATTGGTAGTAAATCGCGTAGCGTTGGAAGAATGATTTATCGCCTGTGGTTTGAGGTTGATAAGCGTTGTAGCCCATCTGCTGGGTAAAAGATAGTTTGCCGAAGACCAAAGCGTGCCCTAGGGTAAGTGATAGCCGTAATGGAACGGACTCATTATTTTCGCGTCGGGCCTGTTCAGCTTTAGCACCATTATAGTATAGCTCAGCCCCAGCCAAAAAACCATTAATATTACTGACCGGTCGTAGTGCCCCAGTTTCTATACCCAGATTTAGGTAGCTACTACGCTTGTATAGTGCGTTGGCTTCTAACGATCGGCGCGATCCGCCTAAGTACAAGTAGCGGTGCCAGGGTTGCACTCGTAAACCCGGTTGTCGGGCGTGAGTAGGAAATTGCTGATCACCAAAGTGTTTTTCTACTCCTAAAGACAGGGTAGGAAAGTTCATGCCCTTGTTAGGAGATCGTATGCCACCGTTGCTGATGTGGTTATAATTAGCAGACAGCCGTAGTATAGCATCTTCTTGCAAGCGATAATTCAGGGTAAGGCTGGCTAAGCCAATAAAACTAGTGGATGAACCAAAGAAGAGGTTATTCGGATTAGTTATTTCATCGTAAATTTTCGTTAAATAGCTAACTCCCACTTCGCCTCGAAGGGTTATAAACCAGTTTTTTCTAAAACTCAGATAAGGCTCACCAAACATGGTGAGATTATACGATTGTCCTAGTTCTTGAGGGTTTTGAAAGTCAAAGTACGTAACTCCGACTCCCACTTTTGTAAAGCAATTGCAACTAGCCCAGGCATCGGCGCTTTTCAGTACACGGCCAGCCTCTAGGCCAATTCCCCACGGGGTACTGTTAGCGAGGCTTTGCAGTACGGTAGCGTGAGGAATAATGAAGCCAACGTGGCTTTTCACCCCTACGTAAGGAGTATTTTCCTGCGCTAAACAGCCCAGGCTATTTACCAAAAATAGACTGGCTACAATAAGCGATATTTTCATAGTAGCAAAACTTAGAAAGCCATACGGATGAAAAATACAGTTGCTGGCGTAAGTATGGCTCTCGAGTAAGATAGATATATGGGATGAAAATAATTTCTGTTGGGCAGAATTCATCGATATTTTCCGGAATTTTGATTTCCTTTTGAATCGGAGAATAAATATTATCTTTGAAAAGCTACCCAACTAACCTACTACACTTGAAAAACGCACTTATCACTATCAGTACTATTATTGATCGGCTCAATGAGAGAGTTGGACGTGGGGTAGCTTGGCTTACTACCGTATTGGTATTAGTGATTGTTTACGATGTGGCAGCTCGCTACTTGTTTAACACTTCGTCGGCGGGTATTGTGGAGCTAGAGTGGCATTTGTTCTCCTTCATTTTTTTGCTGGGAGCGGCTTACGCACTAAAGCACGACCGCCACGTGCGGGTTGATGTATTCTATCAGAATTTTAGTCCTAAGAAGCAGGCTTGGGTCAACCTGATTGGTACATTGCTATTCTTGATTCCCTTTTGCGTAGTAGCAATGGTTGCCGCCTGGAAATTTACTATCAATGCCTGGACTATTCAAGAAGGTTCGCCCGACCCCGGGGGCTTGCCCGCTCGTTACGTGGTAAAGGCGGCTATTCCACTAGGCTTTTTGCTATTACTGCTACAGGCAATTTCATTATTTATCCGTTCCCTGCTCACCCTTACCGAAACTGCCCGCTCGTATGATTGATGCGCTACCGCTGATCTTATTTCTGCTCATCTTTATACTAATTCTGTTTGGGTTTCCGGTGGCGTTTACGCTAGGGGGAGTTTCAGTGCTGCTTGGGCTGTTTATCTTTGATGTAGACTTCTTCTATCTGCTGTCGCTGCGGGTGTACGGAACCATGACTAACTACGTACTGCTGGCGGTTCCACTCTTCATCTATATGGGGATTATGCTGGAAAAGTCAGGGCTGGCGGAGAGTTTATTGGAAACGATGGCCTTATTGTTCGGAAAGTTTCGGGGAGGCTTGGCCATTGCCGTAGTGGTTGTCGGAGCGATGCTGGCGGCTTCTACTGGAATTGTCGGTGCTACCGTAGTAACGATGGGGTTAATCAGTCTGCCTACCATGCTCAAACGGGGTTACAGTCCCGAATTAGCTACCGGAACCATCGCTTCTGCCGGAACGCTGGGGCAGATTATTCCGCCTTCGGTGGTGCTGGTTTTGCTAGGCTCGGTGTTGAACGTATCGGTAGGTGACTTATTCACGGCAGCATTGATCCCGGGTTTAGCGTTGGTGGGTTGCTATTTATTATACGTAGTAGGAATGGCCTACTTCCGACCGCAGCAAGCCCCGCCTATGCCGACTGAAGAGATAGCGCAATTTCGGGCAGGAAACATGACGGCTCAAATTATTAAAGCATTTGTGCTTCCGTTTTTGCTGATTATAGCGGTGTTGGGTTCTATCTTCGCCGGAATTGCTTCACCTACCGAGGCGGCAGCAGTGGGAGCTTTTGGTGCCTCCGTACTTACTATTATTCAGGGAAAGTTTACGCTACCTGTGCTGAAGGAAGTGATGCGGGAAACGACCCACCTCACTTGTATGGTGTTTATTATTCTGGTAGGGGCTACCGCTTTTGCGTTGGTTTTTCGAGGTTTAGAAGGTGATCGCTATTTAGTAAGCTTGATAGAAAGTGCTAACCTAAGCCCAATGGCTTTCCTAGCGATTGTAATGATTGCCGTATTTATCGCCGGGTTTTTTATTGACTTTATCGAAATTATTTTCATTATCGTTCCGGTGGTGGCTCCCATTTTCGACCGCATGGGCATCGACCTAATCTGGATTGGCATTTTGCTGGCGATGAATTTACAAACCTCTTTTCTCTCCCCTCCTTTCGGTTTTTCCCTTTTTTACCTAAAAGGAGTAGCTCCTCCCCAAATTACTACGGCGCACCTATATCGCGGAATTGTGCCCTACATCATCATCCAGCTCGTTTTCCTCGCCCTAATTATCCTCTTCCCTGAGATAGTAACAGTGTTGTTGGATTAGGGTAAACGGAGACCGGAGACCGGAGACCGGAGACCGGAGACCGGAGACCGGAGACCGGAGACCGGAGACCGGAGACCGGAGACCGGAGACCGGAGACCGGAGACCGGAGACCGGAGACCGGAGACCGGAATTTAATTTCGATGTGTTGTTTTTTCAAACTTGAACCCTGTAAATTTGCTCATTGCTCATTGCTCATTGCTCATTGCTTTACCACCCAATTAGGTGATGGTTCGTGGGCTTCGTCCATAATCCGGGTAATATCTTCAACTACTTCAGGGTTTTGACTAGCTACATTATTAGTTTCGCTAATATCATTTTCTAGGTTAAATAGCTGAATGTCTCCGGTGAACATTGGTTCCCGGATACCCTTCCAGTTACCCATGCGAACGGCTTGCCGCGAACCTTGCTCGTAAAACTCCCAATACAAATAGTTATGGCTACGCTGGTTTTCTGATTGACCCAATAAAGTTGGGACAATACTAGTACTCTGAGTATGCTCTTCGGGGTAATCAGCTTTCGCTAATTCAGCAAACGTAGCCATCATGTCTCCGAAATAACCGATATAATCAGACGTGACTCCCGCGGGAGTATGAGCGGGCCAGCGGGCAATAAAGGGTACGCGGATTCCGCCTTCGTGCATTGCTCGCTTGATGCCTTGTAGTGGTCCGTTAGAGTCGAAATAATCCGGATCATTACCCCCTTCACGGTGGGGCCCGTTGTCGGAAGTGAAAATAATCAAGGTATTTTCGTCAATGCCCCGCGCTTTCAGGGTTTCCACAATTCGGCCAATATCTTTATCCATTCGGGAAATCATAGCGGCAGTGCCTTTCTGGGCTTCCGGCCAATCGCGATCAGCGTAGATGCCGTAATCCGGTACTTCCATGCCTGCTTTACCCGCTTCGTTATTGGCGTGAGGGATAGTAAGCGCTAAGTATAAAAAGAATGGGTTGGAACGGTCTTGCTTCAGAAACTCTAGTGCTTCATCTACAAACAGATCGTGGCTGTAGGTAATTTTCTCGGTAGCGTAGCCTCCCACAAAGGAGCCATATTTATTATTAGTGCGTTGTACTACATTTTCTAAAAATACTGAATCTCGATTATTCCATAAAAATTCAGGGTAATAATTGTGAGCGTGTTTTTGGTTCAGATAGCCGTAAAATGAATCGAAGCCTTGCTTTAACGGATGGCCTTCCTGATTGATCTCACCCAATCCCCATTTCCCTACTAAAGCCGTTTGGTAATCAGCACCCTTTAGGACTTCTGCAATCGTTATATCCTCATCTCGTAATGTTTGACGATCAATATTGCCTCCGGCATTACCCCGCACCTGATTACGTCCCGTGTGTTGCCCAGTCATCAGTACCGCTCGGGAAGGAGCGCAAACGGTAGAACCCGCGTAGAACTGCGTAAATCTAATTCCTTGGGCAGCTAATTCGTCAATATCGGGAGTCTGAATGTCTGATTGTCCGTAACAACCTAAATCGCCGTAGCCCAGGTCATCAGCCATAATAAATATGATATTGGGTGACTCGAAAGTAACTTCCTCAGAGGCTACCTCGCTGGTGGTAGTTGGTGTAGTAGAGCAGGCAGAAAGGAGTAAGAATACAATAGGTAGTATGGCAAAGTTGCGCATGTAAAAAATGATTAGGTTGTTGCCAATAAGTTAGGGAATCTTGCGAAACGAAACAACTTAGGGCGAGGGGCAGGGGGTGTGGGGAATGACGAAAAATTGAAAGTTGTAAACACTATTCATTTTCCATTCTTCGGTACACTGCCAAGCTATCGTTACTTCGAGTGAATAATAAGTATGACTGATCGGCTCTTTCTTCGTAAATAATATCCCGCACATCGCCCCGTACCATAATTCCACTTTGGTTGGCATCTATCACCTCAAATTTCTTATTGTTCTGGTAGGTGAGTACCAACCCATAACTGGTATCGTAACGTCCGGTACTGATGCGGGTTAGCGACTGGTTGCCACCCAGGATCAACTCTAGCTGTCCATCTTGGTCAATGTCCGCCGATGCGATGGCGTATACCGGAGCGAACTGGGCTTTCAGTGGTAAGGGTTGAACGATCAATGTACCATCCTGATTTCCTAAATAAACTGATTCGAATAGCATAGCCGAGAGTGTATCGGCACCTGCTAATTGTTCAGTAGTAAAGAACTCACTAGGTGAAGTTTTAGCAAAGGTTTGGTAGTCAGGAAAGCGTTTTTTTAGCTCAATAATTTGACCGAGCAGTTCGTCTTTGCTGTAGGCGAATACTTCTTCACCCTGCAAATAATGGGTAAAAATAGGGTCAATTGAGCCATTCTGATCGAAATCGCTGTAGATTAAGCGAACTGGTTCATCGACCGTGGGGCGGTACAGGTTATTTTTTCCGAAGTTTCCGGCAACCAAATCCATATCGCCGTCTTGATCTAAATCAGTCGCGTGTAGCGTATTCCACCAGCCACTGCTGTTGGGAATTTCGGTAGTTTTTAGTTGCTGACCGGCTTCGTTGTAAAATAGCTGAATTGGCATCCATTCACCTACTACCACTAAGTCAGGATAATCGTCATCGTTTAAATGAGTAAAGGTAGCGTCGGTAACCATTCCTGGTTGCAGTAGCTGAGGGGCGAAAGCTTCAGTACTATCGGTAAAGCTTCCGGCTCCATCATTTTCTAAAATGTAACTGCGGGGCGAGAGTGGGTATTTTCCGGGAATTAACCTGCCTCCCACAAATAAATCTTGATCGCCATCCTGATCGATATCGGCAGCAGTAACCGTAGCTCCACTGGTGAGCATATCAGGAAGATTATCATTCGCTAAGACAAAATTTTCTTGACCACCATTAAGGTATAAACGATCTTGTAAGGCTGGGTCTTGTTCAGTGAAATCGCTACCGCCACTCACCACGTATAAATCTAAGTCACCATCCTGATCAGCATCAAAAAATACCCCATCAGTATCTTCTGAGCGGGCATCAGCAACAAGAGCAGGAGAAGCAAGTTGAGAGAAAGTCCCGTCGGGTTGTTGCAGAAAAAGTGCCCCCGCTTGTCCCTTTGCTCCGCCAATATGAAAATCAACTAAGCCATCACCATCAAAATCTCCTTGAGTTATTTTTGGGCCTAAATTGGAAATTCCCTGCGGAAGCATTTTATCCCGTTTAAAATCCAGGAACGAATTTTCCTGGTGGGCAAAATCAACGCCTAGTTTATCGTCAGCAGTAGTAAAAACTGATTGAGTACTCGGAGCTTTGTCAACTTTCGGTTGAGCATCAGTCTGTTTGAGAATGAGGGTCTGGTTGGCATTTATATCTTTTAGCGACTGGAAGGAGTTATTAGGCCAAACAATGGTTAGTTGCTCAACGGTAACGAGCGTGTCCAGACCAAATACTAGTTCGTAAGGAACCGAGGATTGGAAACCACGTACCGGAATCATTTCCTGATATTGAGTTTGCTTGTTATTTTGTAAATACACTTTAGCTCCTACTCCGAACCTATTTTCCTCGCTGCCTTGTAATCGTATTTTTAGATAATTCTTCTGCTTCTGATTATTACGGTAGATAAATACCTCCTCGTTTACGTTGTTAACTACTAAATCTAAATCTCCGTCGTTATCCAGATCAGCGTAAGCAGCAGCGTTGGACAGCGAAGGCTGCTCTAATCCCCAATCCTCGGTACGATTGGCAAAAGTGAGATCACCCTGATTTTGGTAGAGATAATTAGGAACCTCAATGGCGGGCATGTTCTCTACCAAGCTCATTAACTCTACATCTAGGTTTTGCTGCTGGACTTTTACCTGTTCGCCAACTACGTAATTCATAAAGTCCATATCCAGATAGTTACGGGCGTAACCGTTGCTGATAAACACATCTTTCCACCCATCCAGATCAAAGTCTGCCATTAGGGGTGCCCAACTCCAATCGGTACTGGAAATACCTGCCAACTGACCAATTTCTCGAAATTCAGATAAGCTGCTTGTATCTCGCGCCGGATAGCCCGTTTCAGTAAATTGAAGTGGGGCAGCAGTATTGAGTTGCAGCATATTGCGCATGGTTTGGTAGTGGAAGCCACTGCGAATAAGCTCGCGGTACTTATCGTAATTCTCGGAGCCGAGCGACATTTTTAGGCGATAGTTATCTTCGGGCAACATATCCAGGGTGATAATGTCGGGGCTAGCGTCATTATTAATGTCGGCGGCATCGCAACCCATTGAAAAAAGGGAAGTATGTTCTACGTATTCTCTCAACGACTCCTGAAATTCACCATTTTGCTGATTGATGTACAGATAGTCTTCTTCGTTGTAATCGTTAGTAACGTAGATATCAAACCAACCATCGCTGTTTACGTCAGTCACGGCTACGCCCAATCCGAAGCCCAGCACATTCTGAATAATTCCGGCTTCTTGGCTAATATCAGTGAAGCGGTTACCATCGTTTCTAAACAACTTATCGCCTAATTGCTGATTGGTTCTTTTTTTATGCTGACTAACCAAGTTGCTAAAGCTGGCAAATTCTTGGGTAGAATGATTAAGTACGAATACATCCAGGTCGCCGTCGCGGTCGTAGTCAAAGAAAGTAGCTTGGGTGGAGTAGCCCGCATCATCTAAACCATAAGCTTCGCCCTGTTCCGAGAATGAAACCTCGCCAGTGGTAGCCGTGGTATTGATAAACAGTAGATTTTTCCGTCGGTCAGCACTAGCCGCCGCAGAGCGACAAACATAAATATCAAGCCAGCCGTCTCCGTTTACGTCTGCCATCGCTACCCCGGTGTTCCATAATCCAGCCGCAGCTACCCCAGCTGATTCGGTAGCATCTTTAAAATCCCATTCACCTTTATTAATGTAGAGCTTACTCGCTACTAGATTGCCGCTGAAATAAATATCAGGCAAACCATCGTTATTGACATCGCCTACCGCTACGCCACCGCCGTTGTAGAAGTAGCCGTATTTCATCACATTAAACTCTTCACTTTCGCGCAGTACATTTTTGAATTTGATCCCGGTTTCACTGGAGGGAAGAAGAGTAAATAATTGCTTATCATTCGCTGGCTCAGAGCAAGATAATGAGCCAATCAGCGTAGCCGTTAGTAGATAGAAAGATAGGTTCTTAGTAAACATAATCAGAAATATAGGCAAAAAAAAAAGTGCCCGGGCAAGTGGCACTTTTTTGTACATGTCAAATGAGGAATACATTACCTAGCATCCCACCATAGTCGGGTGGTTCCGTTATCGGGCCCACCTAATTTACCGCTGATGGCTTCCTCTACAGCGGCTCCGTTGGTTGTAAATTCACCATCCACATATGTCACCCGGCGGGGTACCGTATTCACCGGAATGGTCGAATTGTCAGTGTTCAGGCGGTTGTAAAACGTTGGGTAGCCTGTTCTTCTTTTTTCGGCCCACGCCTCTTGAGAGTTAGGGTAAAGTGATATCCACTTTTGCGTAATAATCTGCTCAAGCTGCTCTTCGGTGCTGCCTCCAGTATTAAAAGCAACAGGCACCTGCGAAGGAGCCGGGTCAGTTCCGTTGTAAGAAGCAGGGGTGTTCGTGCTTTCTACGTAGGAGTTTCCAGACAAATTATTTCCGTTTAAGCCGTATTCAACGTGCGAAGCAACAATACCTTGTTCGTAGAAATCCTGAGCAGTTCCTCCCCCCATATTCCAACCTTCCAGTGCGCCCTCGGCTCGTAAGAAGAAAGATTCAGCCGCGTTCATCGCTACGTATTCAGGTCCGGGTGCGCCTGCCACAGTGTAGGCCGGAGCCATGTCGGAAGCAACAGCGTTGAAGTTGGTGCCTTGCTTATCCACTTTAGACTGCCCATTTCGCATACCTTCAAAAGGGAATTCTACCCCTGCGGGATCATCAGTAGGATCGGGTTCGGCTGCCGGGGCCGCGTAGAACTGCATTCGGGGATCTTCGTAACCTTTAAGAATACTTTCCATATCGGCACTCATCCGAAATTCACCCCACTGGGTAATGGTATTATAGGGATTTCTGAAGTCGGGGTTCGTTTCTATAATAGCATTATCGCCGTTTTCCTCGATGAACTGACCAAGTACTGCTGCTTTTTCTGCTTCGGTCTGACTCAAAGTGGGGTCAACGTACTTTACTCGCATAGCCAAACGCAAACGTAATGTGTTGGCAAATTTTAACCATTGGTCGGCATCACCCCCGTACACTAAGTCATTTCCGGCTAAGAAAG
Source organism: Tunicatimonas pelagia (assembly GCF_030506325.1). Classification (NCBI taxonomy): domain Bacteria; kingdom Pseudomonadati; phylum Bacteroidota; class Cytophagia; order Cytophagales; family Catalimonadaceae; genus Tunicatimonas; species Tunicatimonas pelagia. Next base: position 5,346,019 of record NZ_CP120683.1, read on the forward strand.
AGGTTGCCCCCTCGTTACTTTGCAGCACCGAAATTGCTTCGTCTAACGTAGCAAAGAAATCCCGGTAGATGTCTTCCTGCGAATCGTAGGCTACGGATAGTTCTCCGTTACCAAACTCCGAGTAGGGAATAGGCCCCCAGTAGTCAGTAACCCGGTGGTATGACCATACCCGCCACACTTTCATCATAGCATTTTCCAGCGGAAGGTCGTTGTCTGCTGCAAAGTCTTCCGCAAATTTAATCTGCGGGGCAGCGCTAGCATAAAAATAGTTAAACGCCCCATTGAGCCATCCGCCTACTAAAATAAATTTATCCGAATCAAAATTAGGGGCAGTAGTGGCAAAGTACCCGCCGTAAATATCGGAGAACAATGATTGAGTAAGTTGGAAAGGCCCCCGGGCAGGGTCACCCAAGAAGGCCGGAGTGTACTGCGCCGCCTTCACGATTCCCCCGAACTCACTTTGCGATAGATTATCTACCGTCAGGTTCTTAGGGTCAGTGTTGAGTTCGGTGAAATCATCGGTACAGCTATTGGCCACCAGAATGATGGACAAAGCGGTTAGAAATAATATACTACGTTTCATCATACTACTACTTAAAATTAAAATCCAAGATTTACTGATACTCCGAAGCTACGGGTGGTAGGTGGGGCAAAGGAATTTAAGCCTTCTGCGTTGTTATCTACCGACTGCACTGCTTCGGGGTCAAAATATTCTGTTTTATTAGTAATAAAGAATAAATTTCTTCCTACCAACGAGACACTGGCACTGCGGAACGGAAGCCGTTCTAATGCGCTTTGGGGCAAACTGTAACTAAACGCCAGTTCCCGTAGGCGAATGTTAGAAGCATCACGAACAAAAGCTTCCCCTACTGGAGCGTTTCTACCGCCCAATCGGTTCCATAGATCCTCAGCATTTACCTCAATATTATTGGGAGTCTCGGTAGGGTTTCCGTCAGTATCCACTAAGACAGCACTTTCACCACCGAAGATATTTTCACCAAAGATTAGTGAGCCATCCCGTCCCTGAGAAGTGTAGTCGAGCAATCCGCTACCTGCCATAATAGCTTCGGTGAATACGGCCACTTGTCCTCCTTGGCGGAAATCTACCAAAGCCCGTAGAGAAAAATCTTTGTAGCGGAACGTATTGCTGATGCCCATCAGCCAGTCGGGCTGGAAGTTAGCTACTTGCACGGTTTTACCCGATGTAACTATTGGCAGGCCTCGGTCGTCAATAAGAACATTACCATTTCTATCTCGCTCAAAACCTCGGGAAAACTGGTTACCAAACGGCTCATCCTCCTCAATTTGGTACTCATTTAAGAATCCACTACCCTGAATCAGTACGTCGGTGTCTTGAGAGATTTCCAACACTTTACTAACGTTTCGGGCAAAGTTAGCCGTTAGATCCCAAGAGAAATTTGGAGTAGTTACCGGAGTAACACCCAGTATAATTTCTACGCCCTCGTTTTGAACATCTGCTCCGTTCTGGAACACGCTACGTACCCCGGAGGCAACCGGTACATTAGTGGCAAATAATTGATCAAAGGTATTTGATCTATAGTATGTGAAGTCCAGTCGTAGATTATCGTCCAGGAACCGCGCATCAAATCCAGCTTCCCATGTTGCAGTCCGCTCAGGGACAAGATTATCCACTGGTAATACTGGGTTTAGTGAGATAGCACCATTTCTTATGTTAGCTTGCTGGGACAGACGATAAGGGTCAGTATCATTTCCTACTTCTGCCCAAGAACCTCTAACCTTGAAGAAACTCACCACCGAGGGAAAGTTAACTAAGTCACTAACTACGGCAGTCAATCCTACTGAAGGATAGCTGTACGAGCGATTGTCTTCGGGTAAGGTAGAAGTCCAGTCGTTACGGAACGAGCCACTTAAGAAAATGGCGTTATAGAACCCAATTTCTCCGAAAGCGTATACCGACTGTTGCTCTCGTTCGGCGAAATCCTCAAACGGACGGGGCTGCAATGTATTTCCCACCGCAAACAGATTGTCTACGTCAAAGTTAGAGCCACGACCACCAATTTCCTCAAACCTGGCTATTCTGAGGTTGGCTCCGGCGTTGAGTCCGATAGAAATATTCTCACTCACCTCTTTTTGGTAACTCACCAAAACATCGGAGTTCCATTCCAAGTCGTAATTCACCAATTTTTCGTACGAGCCTTCATCAGCCGTAATGTACGTGTCGGCGAAGCGTAAAAACTCTTGGTAATTAGTTCGGCGGTCAATACCTGAACGGGCTAAAATAGAAAAGTCATCCGTAATTTGATATTTCAATGATAGTAACCCGAGCGTGCGCTCATTAACTCGAGGGCGTTGTACGTTATTTGCCGTCCAGTAGGGATTACCCGCTTCATTAGAGCGAGGTACAAAGAAGTGCTGTCGTAGCTGCCCGGCATCATTCGTAAATTCATAGTACTCTAAGTCCTGCGTACGTACGTTTCTAGGTAGGATATAAGCGTAACGCAGCGGGTTGTCAAAGTTCTCACCACCAAATAATACGTTAGAGAAATTGCTACGAATGTAGTTCACTTTGGTATCTATTGTCAATTTATCGAATAGCGTAGTGGTATTTCGGATATTGAGGTAGTGACGGTTTACATCGTTATTGGGTATAATTCCACCCCCGTCAGTATTAGTATAATTGAGACTGGTATTAGAATTTTCATTATTGATATTTACCCCTGCGCTTACGGCAATCGTATGCCCATTCTGAAAGAAATCCCTAACGTTATCTGGCTGGGCAGTTAAGGGGTATGTGCTTCCTACTGCAGCCAGATAATTAGGGTCATTAGACCAATGATCTACCACTTGCCCGGTCATGCGCGGTCCCCACGAAGTGAAAGCGGTAGGCGAGTAGATTCCGGCAGAACCCTGGCCAAACTCATCTTGGTACTTCGTTAGGAGGATCGGGGAATTCACCTGATAGTTAAATCCTAGGTTAGCCGTTACCCCTTCTGGCGCACCCGCGCCCGATTTGGTGGTGACAATAATTGCCCCGTTATTAGCCCGGCTTCCGTAGAGGGCTGCGGCATTACCGCCCTTGAGTACCGATATATCCGCAATATCGTTAGGTGAAAGGTCGGCAATATCTCCGCCCACCGGAACTCCGTCAATCACGTAAAGTGGTTGGCTTCCATTGGGTTGCAGCGAGCGGTTTCCGCGTAGTACCACTTTTGTAGGTGCCCCTACTCCGGCACCTGTAGTAGTAATGGCAATACCGGCCACTTTACCACTGAGGGCTTCCGTAATATTCACCGGGCGGGCTTCTTCAATACCTTGGCTCGATACTTCTTGGGTACTGTAGGTTAGGGTACGTTTTTCTTTGGTGATACCCAAAGCGGTTACTACTACTTCGGTGAGTTCGGTTAAATCGGAAGTGAGTGTTACATTAACGGTGGAGCGCCCATTGACTTCTACCGTTTGAGACTCATAACCAACTGAAGTAAATACTAAAACCGGATTTTCACCTTCTACGGCGATGGTGTAATTACCATTTACATCAGTAACGGTACCAATAGTAGTACCTTGCTGGAGTACGTTAACTCCGGGTAGACCATCCCCATCACCAGTTACGGTGCCAGAAATGGTTTGTGCCTGTACGGCTTGAAACCCAAATAGGGTAAGGGAAACTAAAAAGATTCTGTAAAATAGGGTAGGAGGTATCCTCATAGTATAATAGTTAGGATGTGAGAAAATTGCTAAATAACCGTAGGCGGGAAGATGAATAGAAGGCCAGTGTGAGAGAAGGATGGCGTATACGGGCACTTTTCGTCAGGAACCCACCTGTATTGGATACGACAAATCTATGTATAATTTTATATTTTACAAATGTAGCACGAGCAGTATATCATCGAGTAGAAAAATGATATGAGCTTTCAGTCAATATTTTATGAGCTAATTCTACAATCTGCTGTAGGTTTTTGTATAATCAGACAGTATTACTATTTTTCATTCGATCTGATTACATTCAGGCAAATTATGAGTTATGGAACACGATCGGCGTACCGCAATTATTACCGGGGGTAGTAAAGGAATTGGAAGAGCTACGGCAGAAATAATGCTACGCGAGGGAGCAAATGTGGTTATTTTAGATAAAGACAAGGTGCAGAGCAACACTCTGCAGGAAGCGGGTGAAAAAAGAGTGCTACTTATTCGCTGTGATGTGTCAGTAGAGAAGGAGGTTAAGTCCGCTATTGCTCAAGCCGAACAGACCTTCGGGCAAATTAACTATCTGGTAAATAATGCCGGCATTCAACGCTACTCTACCGTTACCGAAACGAGTGAGGAAGAGTGGGATTTAGTAATGAATGTTAATTTGAAAAGTGCTTTTCTGTGTGCGAAGCACGCCATCCCGTATATGCAAAAGATTGGTCGGGGGGTAGTAGTCAACGTTTCTAGTGTGCAGGCCATGCTCTCTCAGAATAACGTAGCTCCCTACACTACTTCTAAAACTGCCATGCTAGGGTTAACTCGCAGCATTGCGGTTGATTACGCGCCTACTATTCGTTGTGTGGCGGTTTGTCCCGGAACGGTAGATACTCCCATGCTACAGTGGGGCATAAAACAATCACCCAACCCGGAGCAGGTCTATCAGGAATGTGTGGATATGCATTTGACCGAACGAGTAGGACAACCCCAGGAAATTGGGGAGTTTATCGCTTACTTATGTAGTGATAAAGCAGCTTTCATGACCGGGCAGGTTTACCGTATTGACGGCGGCTTGGGGGTGATGATTCCGGGTAGCAAACGGGATTAAATTCCCTAATTGGGAAAATGTTCTACATTCTTCAGATCATCATTCAGTTGTAAAATCAACCGTAAATGCGCTTTTAGAGATTCTTAAGCCCATTTTTCGTGAATTTTCCGCGATTTGGGTAGAAATGGTACACTGTTCGCATTTACAGAGCCAGTTGGTAATTAAAAAATATAGCGTTATGGATACGAGTCGAAGAATAGAATTAGCAATTAAAGTAACATCAATACTGGCCGTGTGGGCTGTTTGCTGCATTATTTGATGCCGCATTCACAGCAACACTTTTAGGAGTTCACAATAAGCACTGATAAAGTGCTTTTGTTATTTTAGGGGATTCTCATACCAGATTACCCCCAAGCCACCCTGAGTGGGGCTATTGTTATTCTCTTCTGAGGTAAGAACATCCAAATCCCCGTCTTGATCTAAATCTATCAGCTTCGCAAAATCAAATTTACGACCTAGTGTATCGCTAATGGCTTGGTGTTTCCAGCCCAGGTCGGTGAAAGTGCTTACCATTACTCCGGGCCGACGATCAGCATCTTCGTAGGTGGTAACGAGTTCTAGGCGGCTATCAGTGTTTAAATCACCTGCTGTAACTGATTTTCCTCTTGTGCCAGCCTGTTCGGAGTAGGTTATGCTATCGTGTATCCATCCATTGGAAGTTTGATAAAAGCAATGTAGCTGACCATACAAGTCCGGCACAAAAATATCAGGTTGGTCATTCTGGTTCCAATCAGTTACGGTTAAAAACATTGGTTCACCGTTAGTAAGGCCGATATTATGGCTAATCCAGGGTTGAAATAGCTGCTCAGTTTCACTAGCCGGATGCTGGAGCCAGCGGACGCCCCGCAAACTTCCTTTTCTATCTGAAATTAAAATATCAGCATAGCCATCTTGGTCTATGTCTACCGTCTCAATTGACATAATCCACCCCGCTGGTGAAATCTCGTGAAACTGCTATTGGTCTATTTCTCGCGGATTAGCGGGAGCTTCTAGCCAGCCTAGTGTACCGTTTTGGCCTTTAGAGCCAACAATCAGATCTACTCCGTGTTTATTATCTATTTGATGAGCTACGCCAAACATCCATTGCGTGCGATCTACCGTGCAAGGAATATCTACCGACTTCCAGGCGGCAGATTGCGTGTACTGTTGCCAATCAGGGGGTGCCCAGTGTATCGTAATTCGCCGATGATTCCCTTCGGATAACGTAATTATGTCGGAAAAGCCATCCTGATCTAAATCTACCACCAGAGCATCTTCTACAGCGGGCGAGGGTACCTCTACGTAAGTCCAGTTTTTAGTAGGATCACCGGGGTGAAAATAGAGGCGAGTGACATTACCTTGCTCCCAGCCAGTGATAATATCTGGCAAAGAATCGCGGTTGGCAAAACAGACCTTGGTTCCGTCGGCCCCAAACGAGGAATCATCGATAGTATGCCGCTGCCAAGGGAACTTCATTTGGGCGTGAATGGTAACCGGAGTTAGGTTAGATAGGATAATTAGCCCAAATAGTAGTTTAGTTAGCATAGTAGCAATATACTATTTTTCGGTTTAGCCCTCTTTTGTTAGGAGTTGCCGGAGCTGTCCATTAGCGTAGTTTTCCAGATCAAGAACTGCTTGGTAAGGATCACCCAGTAGATTTAGTAACTGAGTAAATACCAATTATGACGGACTAGGCGAAAACGGAATCCGTTGGCCATCTTTTTCTAACACAATATTATAGCCTAACGCTGAGACAATACCGACAAAGTTTTTTAGGTGCATATCTTCAGATTTTCCCGACCGGATGTTCTGAATGGCATTGGCCGATACCCCAGCTTCCTTAGCTAATTGGCGTACTGATTTATCGTCTTCGTCCATGAGTGCTAACAGCAATTCGGATAACGCTAATTCCCGGTATTCCTCTTGATAGGCTTTGGCAAACTTGGGGTCTTGCATTTCCCGCTCAAAGGTGCTCATCAATTTATTCGTCTTCTTGCTCATAATAATTGTCCTCCTGTACGCGATGTTGGTAATCTGCCATTAGGCGTAGTGCCCGTTCTTTTTCAGTTTTCGGTAGCTTTTGTTGCTTTTTGATAAAGGCGTTTGTCACGATGATCTTCTGACCTTCAAAGAAGAAACTTAGAAAGCGGTGCGGCTGTGGTTTGAATGCATATACTTTATCACCTTCATTCCGAAACTTGGTTTGATCGCGGATTTGGCCGATCTCTCCCATCATCTGAAAAAGCCGCAATACCTTCCGCCGATCGGCCGGGGCGAGTGATTGGTAATACTCTAAAGCTTGACTCTTACCTTTGTCCGAGTAGAACCACTCAATAACGTACCGCGTCCCCTGATAGGCGATATATTCTTTCATACGACAATCGTACAAGTTAAGTTGTACAATGTCAAGCAATTTCAACGATTAGCGATAATGACAATTATCAGATTTTGTTATGCTAAGTGACTAAGCAAAAATATACTCAATAGTAGGCGTTGATTTCTGGTCAATTTATTCAGTTCTTAATAGCTATTTTCACCATCAGTTTAAATTAGGATTATGGAAACGAATCCTACCCCAGAAGCTCAAAGAGAAATCGATCTTTATCTTAATGATAAGGTGAATAAGATATTATATAGAAAACTTGTACCGACCGGAGTAATAGCAGGTATCATAGGTTTTTTCTTAAGCTCGTTTATTAACGAATCCGCGAGAAATACTGCTATGGAAAGAACATTCAATGTGTTTTCAACAAGCGTCAGGGATGTTGCTAAAGAAATAGGAAAAATTGAAGCAGAAATACTTACTTCAAAGAACGAAGCAGATGAAAGTATAGCCGCAATGAAAATCTTAGTTAATAAAAATAAGAAAACAAAAGAGGAGTTAGCGGTGGTTCTAAATCAAAGTAGTACAGCGAATCAAATAGCTGACGCACTAAACAAAAACAAGCAGTTTAAAGAAGATATTCTTAATCTACTCAAAAACGATGTAAAAATCATTCAAGAAAAAGAACAGGGAAATAGACGTCAAATTGAAAATTTAAAGTATTCTCAAACGATAAATTCTTCTCAAATTAGTCAGATCGCTGATATATTACACACAGCTGTACCTAACCAAACAAAACTTGTTTTAGTTAACTCTACGGCCTTAATACAAGCACTTGGACATGGGGTCTACGGCGGGAAACTCTACTCTAAAGAATAAGTATGATAAAATACTTCAACACGTATTGATAAACTAAGATCGGAGTTGCCATAAAATCTGTCATCATTCTCTTTGTTCTTGCCAAGTCTCCACTAGGAAAGCTGCCATCGCTCCTGCGACATTTACAGCTAGTTCAGCGTGTCTGGGTTTTGGCTTAACTGCTTTACGTCCTTTACCGTGATCATCACTCACCTGGTTTATTAAAGTCCCCAAGTATTGAACTATTATGCGGCACCCTCCCAAGATTGCTTTAAAAGCTTGCTCTGAATATTGGCTTATCGAAAGGTTCATGCCTTTAGCATACGTACCGTACAACTTGGGGAAATCATCTGAGTGTCAGCCAAGTTTAAGTGAGCTAAAGTAGTTAGTCCGAATAATAGTTTAGTTAGCATAGTAGCAATATACTATTTTTCGGTTTAGCCTCCTTTTGCTAGGAGTTGCCGGAGCTGTCCATCAGCGTAGTTTTCCAGATCAAGAACTGCTTGGTAAGGATCACCCAGTAGATTTAGTAACTGAGCAAATGCCGGTTCGGTCTTAACTCCTCGCTGTTTTAGCTCCCTAACTTTCCGGTGGAAATTTGCGTCGGCTAGTTGTAAAATACGGTGCTCAACCATCATGTGCCGATAGGCGTGTTGTCGTATCGCCGGAAGCGACTGTCCGAATAGCTCGATCAGCCATTTTTGGTAAGAGAAGCGGATAATCGTACTAAATTGAGGCGCGGAATTTGAATCAACACAAAATCCAGTCAAATGACCATATCGAGAGCTTACGAAGTCAATGAATGATGGTCGATCATGCGCCTCGCAACAAATATCCAAGTCGCTAGTGTCAACATCAATTCCGAGCGGCACAGTACCGGTAAGTACGGGACAATACGCTGATAAGTAGTTGAACAAGCCTAAACCTTGAAGTGTTCGATAGGCTGATTGTTGCCGATCGTTTCCTTCTCCTAGATAAGATAGGCTAGCAAATTTCACTCCTCAGACATTAAAGCCCGGTAGCACTAGCGGTCTATACTCCGGGTGGCGACGAATGTACATAGCCACGTAGGGACAAAGCGGTAGTACTGGCTGGTTGATCTCTTTGGCGTATTCTAATCCGGTGCGGGCTAAACGAGAAGCTAGCCCTTTTCCTTCGTACGATGGAGGTACTTCCGTATGTGTGAACACTATTTGTTTTTTCGCCGGAATATATTGCAACACGGCTTCTGTACCATCCAGAAGAATAGCGAAGCGTTTTTTATCCGGTTGATGAACAACGTTAAATTGATCGGTTGATGTGGCCATAATAAAATATACAACGGTTAGATGGGAATAAAACCAAAGATACGGATAGTATTCTTACGGAATCGTACTAATTTAGGGGTTCGATAGTATCTATCCAAGCACTATGAAGTTATGCTACCTCCTTACCAATGTTCTGCTATTTCTAAACCATTTGGCTTGGAGTCAAACCAATACCAGCGTTTGGAAGGAGTTGACTGACGTAGTAATCGAGGATCGTTACGATGCTTCAGTAGGTTACGAAATATCGTATCCGGTTTTTGGCGATCGGGCCACCGCTTTAGACGGACAGCAGGTCACGGTGAAAGGCTATATGATTCCGTTTGAGGCGTATCTAAAACCCAACTACTTCATACTGTCGGCCTTGCCTATTGCTGCCTGCTTTTTTTGTGGGGGCGCGGGTCCGGAAACTGTGATGGAAGTATTTAGCCAGGATAATATAGAACTCTCTTCGGAGGTAATTGAACTGCGGGGAACACTGGAGTTAAACGCGGACAACCCCGACCGCATGATGTACATTCTTCACGATGCCGAACTAATAGAAAACTAAAGTTCTCACTACCAACTAGCACTATGAAAAAATATCTATATCTGACGCTATGCCTCCCCATAATCTTGGTAGCTCCGGTAATGGCGCAATCTGAAGACGATGCGACTATGCTACGTAAAATCTACGATGAAACTCTGCTACGCGGGGAAGCCTACGAAAATCTCCGCAGCCTGTGTAAAGATGTTGGGGGGCGGGTAAGTGGATCACCTGAAGCAGCGGCAGCCGTAGAATGGGGTCGTCAACTAATGCAAGCCTACGGGTTTGACAGTGTTTTTCTTCAGTCGGTAATGGTGCCTCACTGGGTGCGGGGTCAGCAGGAGATAGGGCGTATCGTCAATTCCCAAAAACTAGGAACGCGGGAGGTAAATATTACCGCCCTCGGAAATGCCGTAGGCACCGGCGATGCGGGCGTACTGGCGAAGGTAGTCGAGGTTCATACATTTGACGAGCTAGCCGACTTAGGCGAAGAGAATGTTAAGGGTAAAATTGTATTTTTCAACCGCCCAATGGATCAAACCCAAATTCAAACCGGGTCGGCTTACGGTTTAGCCGGAAATCAGCGGCGCAGCGGCCCTTCCGAAGCGGCAAAGTACGGTGCTGTGGGCGTAATTGTCCGCTCACTTTCCACGGCCTTTGATGATTATCCACATACCGGTAGTACGGTGTATTCCTTTAACATCCCCAAAATTCCAGCCGTAGCAATTAGTACCAATGATGCTGATTTGCTGAGCAAAACACTAGAGGAGGAACCAACGCTCTCTTTTTACCTGGAAACGCACTGCGAAATGCTGGACGATGTGCTTTCGTACAATGTAGTAGGTGAAATTACCGGAAATGAGTATCCGAATGAATATATCGTAGTCGGTGGCCACTTGGACTCCTGGGATTTGGCAGAAGGAGCTCACGATGACGGAGCCGGAGTAGTACACTCTATTGAAGTGCTACGGACGATGAAAGCAATGGATTATCGGCCCAAACGAACCATTCGGGTAGTATTGTTTATGAACGAAGAGAATGGACTGGCCGGAGCGAAAAAATATGCGGAGTTAGCTGAAGAGCACGGTGAAAATCATCTGGCTGCGATAGAGTCTGACGCTGGCGGGTTTGCTCCTCGGGGTTTTGGCTTAGACGTGAGCGATGCTGCTTACGATCAAATTCAGCGCTGGAAACCGCTGTTTGAACCCTACGATTTGCATAAATTTGACAAGGGAGGCAGCGGAGCCGATATCAGTGCGCTCAAACCGCAGGGAGTAGAGCTAATCGGATTACGACCCGACTCCCAACGTTACTTCGATATGCATCATTCTGCCTTAGATGTATTTGAGATTGTCAACCGTCGGGAGCTGCTACTGGGATCGGCGGCTATGACTTCGCTAGTGTACCTTATAGACCAGTACGGCTTCATAAAGGATCAGCCTTCCGCCTCTGGAACCGGTGAGTAAAAGTAAGTAGTACTATTCCTACCTCAATTGTGGTATTTTTGGTTGATATTCAGCTCTAATATTACATCATAAAATGAGCGTGCTATTCTAGTATCACTGAATATCATACGTGAATCTTTTGTGTGGTCCGCTCGAAAGAAAATAGTCAGGGTCAGTAGATAATTCGTGCGATTGTCTAAATAAATCTATTATTTATTGAAATAATTAAATAAAATGCGCTTATTTTGTATGTTTATTGCTCAGAAATAGCAAGCTCTATTACCATATAAAAGGCAGTATGTATTACCAAATCAGACAGTTAGCATTACTTTTTTTTCTTCTTAATACTACTTTTTCTTACGCCCAATTTGAGAAGCAAACCTTGCTACAAGCCGATGGCACTGGCAACAGTGAACCTTACCGAGCCGTAGCGTTTATAGATGCAGACCAAGACGGCGATCAAGATATTGTTGGTGAAATTATTTCCGACCCAACGTTTGTACCTATTAACATAAATTTTAGTGGATCAGCGGAGAATACAGCTCGCCATTGGAGCAACACTAATCAGCCCGCCGAAGCAAATGCAAGTATAGCTCTTATTAACGCTTTAGGTGAAGCTGTTGGAGCTACTTTGACTTTAAAGACTACCTGGGACGGAGTGGGTGAGCGAGGCTATAACGAAGAGCAACCGGGCTTTTACCCCCCGGCAGCCACTCGGTCTTATTATTTCACCAGTGGTACTGAAGAAATGACCATTTCGGGGCTAAACGCAGACGATGCCTATAATTTTACCTTTTACGGTAGTTCCCTCTTCGATGATGACCGAACCGCAATATACCGAATTGGTAGCCAAGAGGTTGAACTTAATGCATCGGATAATGAGTCTAATACAGTTGCGATAAACAATGTTACCCCAGCAGAGGACGGAAGCATCACCGTAGAAGTTGCTAAAAAGGGTGGTGCCAGATATGCATTCCTAAACGCTATGGTCATTGAGTTGAGCCGTCAAAAACCACATCAGTATAAATTGTTAACCAATAATGGCCAAACCCCTTTTGCGGCGGGGGGGGTAGTAGATGAAGCAGCCAATTGGTCTTTTGGAAAGGCAGCCGATCTCAATCAGGATACCTATCCTGACATTGTGGCTTATGATACTGAAGATCAGCAGTTGTTATGGTACGAAAATCAAGATGGGGCGGGTTTTGTTAAGAAAACGGTTGGCAGTGGCGGACTTTCGTATACCAACGAAGATCAGGTTTCGGTGCTAGATATTAATCAAGATGATGCGCTAGATATTCTGGTCAAGGAGGGTAATCAGCTTTACTGGTACCAGCAAACGAACGGTACTTTTGCTAATCGCGCACTGTGGGCCGAGGGTGAGGCTACTAATTTAGCGGGTGCCCCAGTAATACGGGGTGATATTGACGGTGATAACCTTTTGGATATTATCTGGTCGGATGATCAAAAACTATACCCTTTAACTAGTAAAAACGCCTACGCACTAGGTGCACCAATTCAGGTAGCTGGCCTAGTGAGTCCCATTGCGTTGGCGGTAACTGATATGAACGGAGATGATCAGACTGATCTGGTAATTACGGAAGGGTACAATTGGACGGGAAGTTACCGGGTTGGCTACCTGGCTAACAGCGCAGGCGGTTTGACGAATACCCCCACATTCTTAACGATTACTGATACCGATTGGCTTAATCTTCGTCCTAGTCGCTTACAGGCCGATGATATAGATAAGGATGGTGACTTGGATTTTTACGTATCCCTCGCTCCCGAGGCGTGCAGCGGAGTGGCTCCGGCTCAAACCGGATGGCTGGAAAACCAAGGCGACTGGCAGTCAGCGCAGTATCACGCGCTGAGTACTGCTGAAGTCCAATGGACGGATATTGACCAAGATGGCGACCACGATTTAATCAGCAACACGGGCGATGCCACCGGTATTGCCTGGACGGAGAATGCCAAGAGTGCCTGGGATAGTACAGTCTATCAATCAGTAAATCAGCCAATTATTGATAAGGTTGCTCGGGTAGTTCCGGAGCGCAAAAGTGCTGCGCTTACTGGTTTAACAGTTCAGTCTACTCACCATGTAGCCGACGTTGCCATTCAGCAAGGAAATATTTTACTACCCCAAATTCAAGCGAAGTTACATTCGGCAGAGGCCTCATTCGCTCAAGCTGATATTGATGCCGATGGAATAGCTGAATTATTTGTTGCTGACGTAAATGCCGAAGGGTTTACCGTAGTACGCTGGAAGAATTCGGCTAGCGGATCAATCCAAGAACTGGTGACCCACCGGGGAATGCCTCGTTCTAACGGTATTTTTGTAGCAGCAAATGGGCTACTATTCGCTCCGGTGAACGAGGCAGGAAGCCAGTACGGTTGGTGGAAATTAACCGACGAGCGTTTTATTCGGGCAGGAACGATAGAAGGAGCAGTTACCCAGTTAGTTGACATTGATGCTGATGGTGCCTCGGATGTACTAACGACTGACGGTTGGTACCGCAATGTTTCTAATACCCAGTTTACCCGAAACACTACCGCGAAGGGAAATTATGCGGTAGATATGGATGGAGATGGTGATATCGATATTGTTGATGCATTGGGAACTGGTACTAAAACGTGGTACGTAAACCAAGGAGACGGAAGCTTCACTAGCAAACCTTTGGGCTTAGGAAGTGAAGAAGTGTTGGTGTTTGCTGACTTGGATGGTGATGGTAGCGCGGATGTTGTCCAATCTTCAGCCAACGGGTTAACTTGGCGAGCGCACACTGAAGAAAGTGGTACATTTGAAGCTAGTACGGCTATTGATGATTTCGCTGCCCGTCAAGTGACAGCAATTGATACCGACGCTGACGGCGATGTGGATTTGATTGCTCATAATCAAGAAGTTGTTATACAATATAAAAATACGTTTCAAAGTCAGGAGAATACGGCACCGGAGGCACAGCAGGCTATTGAAGATCAGATAGCCGAAGCTGATACTGTTTATCAGTTTCAGGTACCCGATAGTGCATTTAAAGATAATGATACCGGAGATGTACTCACGTATTCAGCAAAACTGAGCGACGAAAGCACTTTGCCTGCGTGGCTTACATTTACCGCCAATACCCGGACTTTCTCGGGCACCCCCGCACTAGGTGATACCGGAACGTTAACTATTCAGGTGCAGGTGGCTGACTCGGAGGGTGCTACGGCAACTCAGGACTTTGATCTGTCGGTAGTGGCCGAAGATACTACTACTAACCCGGGCGACGGAGGTCCGGTGACTGGCATCGGAGATGAATCAACTACGGAATTGATTTTATATCCGAATCCGGTGGAAAGAGGGGAAGCAATTGTTATCAAAAACCTACCACTTCACAAGTTTACGGGAGGGCGGGTATACTCTGCTCAGGGGAAAGAGTTGATTAAAATTCAACCAGGAAATTCGCAGATTGATAGCTCTTCGTTAACCCCTGGAGTATACTTACTAGAACTGAGAGGCAGGGAAGGTATTTATCGCCGCCGCCTTATCGTAAAGTAAACTCCATAAACTGGACATCTGTAAGTATCTAGCTTCGTTATCACCTATCAATTAAAAACTGTATTTTAAAGAGAGAAGGAAATTGCGCCCGGTTTCGTCGGCAAAGTATCGCAGTCGATCGGTGTAGTTACGATACGAGGTGTTCAAGGTATTTTGGATTTGTACCCCTAGCGTGAAATGGTCAATCTGTCCTGACCAAGACAAATCGAGCAGAAAATACCCATTGGGGGGAGGAAGAAGATCGAAGATAGCATCATTCTCGGCGAATATATTCCGTTCAGCTGCTTCAAGCTCTCGAGCTGGAATAGTGCGAGGAGCCTGAAACTGCCGAAAAGTATAATTGGCACTAACACTCCACGAAGATTCACTCAGCACACCCCATTTTCCTAATCTTTGCGATAATTGATACTGCACGTTGGCGGGAGGTAATCCCACAAAGTATTCGTTACGGGTTACATTCTTAGCCCATACATAGCTTCCCTGGAGTTTGGATGACAATTGGTGCGCGTGCTCTAGGGTCGTGCTGGCATCTACTCCCATCAGTAGGGCATCATCTTGGTCATAAATGAAAAAGGGAAATGCGCCGCGGATAGTCTGGGTAATGCCAGCGGGCTTGGTATAAATATAGTTTTGGATGTAATTGATGTAAGCCGTCACCTCAGTTTGCTGACTTTCGCGAGTAGATTCGTAAGTACCAATCCATTTAAAGCCCACCTCAGAAGGAGCGGGACGGTCGTTCTCATCTAAAACATTATCGGTATCTATTGAGCCATCTTCTCCAAAGCGATGCCTCCATAAACCATAATCAATAGAAGTCTGATGGCGACCAAAACTATACAACTCAGATACGTTGGGCGGACGCCAAGCAGTACCCAGGTTGGTGCGGAAAGTTTCGTAATCGCTAAGCTGTTTTACCAACCCTAAGGTAGCGGTTATGTTCTGAAAGTTTAGATTATTGCGATACACATCGTTACGCGAGTTTCTGCCCCGGATAGACATCGTTTGGTAATCGTAGCGAATGCCAGCTTCTACCCAGTCGTTTCCCAAGGGACGTCGCTCAATTAAATACAAACCGATGCGATTAACATTGTAGTTAGGAATAAAGGGAATAGTACTGGTGCCGGGTAGGTTATTATTATCCTGAACCAAGCCTTGCGCTCCTAATCGCCCTTCCCACTGGTGAAAGGAAGGGTGTTCCCACGCAGCATCCAGTGAGTGAGAGATAAGCTGTAAATCAATGGCCGGACGTAGATTGATGGTGCCCCGCCGTACGTCAAATTCTTGTCGATTATTTTGCTGAATAGCGTACTGAATTTCTACAGACTGGTTATTGCCGAACCACTGCCCCCGAATTTTTGCCATATTGTGGCGTACCCGCTGTCGAGGATTGCTGATGCCGTAGGAAAATGGCTGCGTAAGCGGTGGCGGAGTTTGCTCAATGGCGTTCACTAAATCTATCAGATTTCCGGTTACGGCACTTCGCAATATGCCTAGTTCTTGGTCGAAGTGGCTGAAATGAGCTACTAGATCAATGTTTCCGTAGTGGAATCGGGTAGTAAAAGCCCCACTCTGTTCTTTTTTTCCAGTGTTGGTCAGTTGATAATCCGGGGTGTGTAGGTCACCCTGTTGTACTACCGAAGCCTGACCCAAGAAGGCAACGCGATGAAAGCCCTTTTGTAGTTGCACCGTTCCTTCCCCCGACCTCCCGTTGGATTGACCTACCGCTTGAATTTCACCTTGGAAGGAAGTCAGAAAATCCATTTTAGGTGGTTCAATCAACAGTACCCCACCCAAGGCTTCGGGGCCGTAACGAACCGTGGCGGCTCCTTTCACCACTTTAATATTTTCCGCTAACGACGGGTCAATTTCGGGGGCGTGCTCCGACCCCCAATTCTGAAATTCGTGCCGAACACCGTTGTTTACCACTAGTACTCGGTTGCTGTGCAAGCCGTGAATAATTGGTTTAGCGATATTTTGCCCAGTCTTCAAGACTGAAACACCCGTAATCTTACTGGCCAGATCTCCTAATGACTGCGATTGATACGTAGCTAAATCTTGCGTAGATAGTTCACTGACGGAGCTGGAGAAAAGTTCGCCGGTCAGGGCTTCTTCCTCTATGACCACACTTTTTAAAGTAAGGCTATCAGGAGCCAGGAAGATTTGTGGGTTTTTGTGAAAGGGATCGTGGTGATGAATTACTGTTTTGTATCCTACAAAAGAAATCACCAAGTCAAATTCCCGATAGCATACTTGAGTGATTTGAAAGTAACCCGCTTCGTTGGTAACTGCCCCCCGGGTTGTGCCTTCTATCTGTACCGAAGCAAAGGCTAGTGGTTGCTGACTGCTGATGTCAAGCACTTGGCCTGCTACTTGGTATTGACACGAGTCCGTAGGGGGCACTTGGGAAAAGCTGCCTGTAATTATGGCAATAACGCCCACTAGCGTAGCGAATAACTTCATTTGTAGCAGGCTTGGCATTGCCCTTTCACCACTAGAGCTACTTCGTCAATTTGATAATTTTTAGGAAGAGTTATTTTTGGCACCAGATGTTCGGGCAGGCATTCAGTTCGTCCGCAGACAGTACACGTAAAATGAATATGGTCAGAGTGGTGAACGGCTGTAGGTGGTTTTTGATTAGTAAGTCGCTGCCGGATAGTGCCTGAAAGGCCGAAGTAAGCCAAGCCACCATCGTGCGGAATGAGGTGCAAAATTCCTTTCTCGATAAAAGTGTGTAGCGTCCGATAGAGGGTCACCCGGTCGTATTGGGGCAACTGGTTTTCTAAATCCTTTGCCGATAAAGCGTAGCTTGATGCTAAGAAGAGTTTGATGACATCGCAACGCCCAGCGGTGATACGAAGCTGATGCTCGTGCAGTATTTCCTTTACCGCTGTAGTGTTCATGCTGGTAAAAATAGTAAATATGCAAATAAGTTGCATTACAATATGCCCTTCCTAACCGTGAAAAAGATTATTTTTTGTTTGCTGACGATCCATTTTAGAAAAATTCTGAATAAGCTACCGGAATGAACAAGCCTAAAATAGGTTAGTTCCTTATGCAAGTTTGAATTGGAAACCCGAGCATGACTCGACTGAAAAAGATTGTGACGGCCTTGCCGGCTTTGGTGATTTTTCTGATGGCCAGTGCGGTATTGCTTGAAGCTGCTTGCGTTTACGGTTTGGTTCACTCAGTGCTAATGGGTGCAACGGCAGATGTTAGTATCTATTTACTCATTATCATTGTGCTTGGGGCAATGCTCGCTATCGGACTTATGGTAGGAAATCACTTGGCCAAATCAAAAGAATAAAAACCAATAATCTGATGAATATTAAAAAACAAACCCGAAAGGAATTTCTGGCGGATGTAAGTAAGTTAGGTGCAGCAGTAGTGATCGGAAGTACTTGGCTTAGTGCTTGCTCCGGTCCATCTGACCGAGAGTCGGCTACTACGACTGAAGAGCCAGCTACTGAGTCGGAGCCTGTAGTAGCAGAGAAGGAGCCGGTTCCTACCCAATTGGAAGCCGATGCCTGCGATGATCTATCGGGCTTAACCGAACAGGAGATTGCCATGCGAGAGCAACTGAAATACGTAGCCCAGAGTGAGAAAGAAGGGCAAGTTTGTACGAACTGCCGTTTTTGGCAACCAACTGAGCAAGAAGGAACCTGCGGTGGCTGCCAACTGATAAAAGGTCCAATTCACCCGAACGGCTGGTGCCAGTCGTGGGTGGCAATGCCCGCCGATGCTTCTTAGAAGAATAAGCTACCGAATGCTGATCGGGTTTTTACTTTCATCAATGGCTACTAGGGTAAACTGACCACCGATAGCTTTTTCCCGATCTTCGGAGTACATCTGCTCAATGTAAATATCAACCTGCACCTTCAGGCTGGTATTGCCCACCTGAGCAACCGTGCCCACTAGCTCAATAATGGTACCCGCCGGAATGGGTCGCGTAAAATTGATTGCATCGCTACTAACGGTAACCATTCGCTGTCGGCTGTACCGAGTGGCCGCAATAAAGGCTACTTCATCCATAAGTTGCAGGGCTGTTCCGCCGAATAGCGTATCGTAGTGATTGGTAGTGCTTGGAAATACTGCTTTGAAAATGCGGGTTTCGGATTGCTTAACGCGCTCTTCTCGGCTCATGCCACTTCCTTTTCTAAGGCTAAGAAATGTTGTAAAGCACCGTCGGAGTCTTTCATCGGAAAAATGCTCAGATGACAGCGGTACGGCTCACCGCTACGGCGGTAGTTAACGATAACCTCCTGGAATGGTTCCGCAACCTTTAGTTTTGTCCGAATGCGGGTTTTGCTTTCATTTGAGGTAGCTTTGCCCTGAAGTATTCGGGGTTTTCGGTGAATAACCGACTGAGGTGAGTAACCAGTCATGGTAATAAATCCCTCACTCACCCACTGAATTGACTGCTGCGGATCAGTCAATACTAATGCTTCGTAGGATTGATCCAGCAGGGAAGCCAAATCCACATTCCAGCGATACGTGCGTTGGAACTGACCTAGCATTTTCCAGTCAGCCGATGAGAATGGCTGAGAGGAGAGGTTTTGCTGCCAAAGGTATACGTCAGCACAATGGATGGGAAATTGTTTGGATAAAGGTGACTTATTCATAATAACATCTAAAGTAAGAAAATAAGCTCAGCCAAGTTAATGACTGAGCGTAATTATTAAACAGGTTCACTGATTGACTGACGTAGTTGCTGAGCAGCGGAGACCATTGCCTCTAGTGCATGCTTCGTCTCGTTCCACCCGCGGGTCTTCAGTCCGCAGTCAGGGTTCACCCATAACTGGCTAGCTGGCAGTACTGCTTGGGCCTTTTCCAACAACTGCACAATCTCCGTCTCGGAAGGTACCCGAGGTGAGTGGATGTCGTACACCCCGGGTCCAATATCATTGGGATACTGAAAATCAGCAAAAGTGTCGAGTAACTCCATCTGCGACCGTGAGCACTCAATGGTAATTACGTCGGCATCCAAAGCTGCAATGCTCTCAATAATATCATTGAACTCCGAATAGCACATATGGGTATGAATCTGAGTTTCATCGCTCACACTACTGGTAGCCAAGCGGAATGTCTGCACTGCCCAGCGTAAATACTCACCCCAATCTGCTTGATGCAGTGGTAAGCCTTCCCGTAAGGCAGGTTCATCAACCTGAATTACCCGAATGCCTGCTTGCTCCAAGTCCGTTACCTCATCTCGGATGGCGAGGGCAATCTGAGTGCAGGTAGTAGCGCGGGGCTGGTCATCCCGCACGAACGACCACTGTAAAATGGTGACTGGCCCAGTGAGCATTCCCTTTACCAAACGTGGGGTGAGCGACTGGGCGTAGGTTGTCCACTCCACAGTCATCGGGGTAGGGCGCAATACATCGCCGTAGATAATGGGTGGCTTTACACAGCGGGAGCCGTAGCTCTGCACCCAACCTAACTCGGTAAAAGCAAAGCCCTCGAGCTGTTCGCCGAAGTGCTCTACCATATCGTTACGCTCAAATTCACCGTGAACCAGCACGTCTAAGCCCACATCTTCTTGCCAGCGAATAGCTCGCTCGGTTTCCTGATGAAGAAAGCTGAGATACTGCTCTTCTGTAATCTCATTTTTCTTAAACTTCGCCCGTTGCTGTCGTACTTCCTTCGTTTGCGGAAATGAACCAATAGTCGTAGTTGGAAACTGCGGTAAGTTGAGGCTTTGCTGCTGTACCTTACGGTGGGCAAAGGGAGACTGACGTTGGGCATCGGCTTCAGTAACTGTTGCCATTCGTTGCTGCACCTCAGTTCGGTGAACGAGTGGTGAGTCCCGTCGGGTTTGGATTGCCCGCTGGTTCTCCTGATACGCTGGCTGTTGGGTGCGATCCTCAATTTGCGCTAATTGACTCAGCGTAACTACCTCAGTAAGTTTTTGCTTAGCAAAGGCCAGCCAGGGGCGAATAGAGCTAATTTTTGAGGTACCGCTTTCCGAATTTAGATCAGCCGGCGCGTGTAGCAGGGAGCAGGAGGGAGCAATCATCACCCGCTCAGTGCCGATACGATTGGTTGTCTGCCGGATTGGTTGCAACGATTGTTCGTAATCGTTCTTCCAGATGTTACGCCCATCCACTACACCTAACGATAGGGTGGTTTTCTCCGGTAATTTTCCTGAATCAAGAATATCGTCGAGCTGGGACGGACAGCGAACCAGATCGAGGTGCAGCGTATGAACGGGTAGCGAAAGGGCGGTAGAAAGATTATCGCCGTAGCAGTCAAAGTAATTAGCCAGAATAATCTTCAACTGCGGAAATTTTTGCTGAAAACTTTGGTAAGCAACCTGCAACGCTTGTCGTTCCCGCTCGGATAAATTGTTAGCCAAACAAGGCTCATCCAACTGAACGTAAACTGCGCCCGCTTCCACTAGCGATTTAAGAATTTGATGGTACACTGGCAATAGCCGATCGAGGAGTTCTACTCGGTGAAAATCACCTTCTTTTTCTTTACCTAACCATAGGTAGGTTACTGGCCCGATGATAACAGGCTTAGTAACGATTCCCATTGCTTGCGCTTCGTTAAACTCGTCCAGAATTTTGGTAGAAGTTAACTGGAACGTCTGGTCTCGCTGAAATTCTGGGACAATAAAGTGATAGTTGGTATCAAACCACTTGGTCATTTCCATCGCCGTAATATCGAGGTCATCCCGTTGGTAGCCTCGTGCCATAGCAAAGTACAAGTCCAGATCAGTTATTTCTTCTCTACCCTGAAGAGGAGCGTAACGTTCGGGAACAGCCCCCACTGCTAGCGTCATATCCAGTACTTGGTCGTAGAACGAAAAGTCGTTACTGGGAATCAGGTCAATACCGGCTTCTTGCTGGAGTTGCCAATGCTGGTGCCGCAGGGTGCGGGCGGTGCTCTGAAGTTCGTCATTCGTAATTCTGCCCGCCCAGTATCGCTCACAGGCGCGTTTGAGTTGGCGGTGACTGCCCATACGTGGGTAGCCCAAATTGTGCGTTTTCATGCTAAAGCTTTTAAGAAATAAAACATTCATTAAAAGCTCCTTAGCTCAACTTCACCGGACTTTAGAAATATCGTGGAGAACAGCACCAACAGTGAGAAAAGGGCATACCTTTTCTGATCGGCAACCCGCCGTAGGAGTGGTTAGCTGATCTGACGACGCTTCGTGAACGCGAAAGCACGGTCAAATTCCCTTCCGGCACCAAGCCGGGAATGGGAACGATAGCGGCAGGTCTCCTGGCTGTATCCGACCCTGCTTCGCCTTCTCATCCACCTCAGGTGGGCAATGGCATTATGAAGCTTGGCATAACTATCTGCTCGTAGTTGGGCAGATCGGACTCACAGTTGCGCGTCAGCTCGCGATTTACACGCGATTCCCTATTATCCTTGCCTTTCGTTGAGGACCATTATCGTTTTGATAAAGAAATTAAGTAAAGAACTTATTAATCGTGAAGGTACAGGATAAAGTGCATAATAGAAAATAGAGTATACCCTTCGTAGGATTAAGATATATAGTATTTACGTAACTGCTTGTATGGTGCGCCGTCAGGAGCATAGATATCATAACCTGTGTTGGCGGTAATATTCTTTCAATCTTTGGTGGGCTACTTTGATATGGAAAGGTTTCATTAATCCCTCTTTTCTTTTTGTCCAACTCCTAATCTGCTCTGTTATCTTCTCAGTATCTTCTATTTTTTCTTGTTGAAAGATAAAATCAACAGTTGCAAGCAATTCTAACCCGTAGGGAGATTCAAATCCTTCAATTAGGCTTTGAACTTCATCTAACCTATAACTCTGCTCTGTTGTTAAGTTTGACTCATTGTAAGCTATCACCTATTAACTTAACCGATTCTTTCATTCCAATTTCAATGAACTCGATCTTAGATCGTCCCCTCCAATGTTTTTTTTAGGAAAATTCACAATATACTTTGGGCTTAAACACCCCGTATTGGTTATCAGCAAGTCACCGATATCAAATTTATTATCTTCACAAAGTTTTTTGTATATCTTAAAGTTCTGTGGGAATGCCTTTTTGAATGACAAAGCAAGGCCTTTACCCATTACACCTACGGTATTTACGGTATTGACTAAAGCCTCAACATCAGCTTGGATTATATCCCCATTCGTATAACGGATCATATCAATAGTAGAAATTAGGTTTTACAATAACACTACAGGTAAAGTTATACTCTGCAAATTTAGTTAAAGCTGTACGTTTTGCTGCTTCACTGTGAACTATAACTCCTATCAAAGCAGATAAGGGCAACTCTTTGAAAACAAGAAATTCTGCCTGTTTCCTTTTGAATTGCGTATAGCATTGGTGACCTTGCTCCGAAATAGAATGACACATAATCTGTAAAATTCCCTTTTGGTTCGATATTAATTTTCTTTGAACTCCTGCTGCCAATTAGAGTTGTATCACCAATTCCTATATAATTTGGATCGCAATAAGTATGATTAGGGCAAGTCAATTTACCCGATTCCAGAATGAAATTTAGATTATCTATGTGAGGGATTCTGTATAAATATATTCTATCGGGTCTTGCCATTTTGCGCTGTAGCTATTTATTACTACTGTCAATGTTTAGATAAAATCTATATACACCTTGTATCTGTTACATTAAACTTTATTCTGATAATTATTTACCCCGAGGTTCGTGACACCACGAACCTTAGAAGTTTATCGGAATATCCTCTATTGTTGGCACTAGCTACACTTTATACTTCTTCACCAGCGTAGCGTCGGGATCCATGCCTAGTCCGGGTTCGCTGGGGGCAGCGATGTGTCCGTCTTTGATGGGAAACGCCGTAAGGGCTGGGTTGAAATCACGGGCTTTGGCGGGGTAGGTTTCTAGAATCAGCGCATTCGAGATAGAAGCTACTGCATGAACGTTCATATGGGCAAAGCCGTGCGGGGCTACCGGAATATGGTAGGCTGAGCAAAGAGCAGCAATCTTGTGCATTTCGGTGAGTCCGCCCCCCTTAATGGTATCGATGTTAATAATATCGCAGGAGTGGTTTTCCACCAAGTCACGGGCACCCCAGCGAGTATATTCGTTCTCACCGGCTACTACCGGAATATCCAATTCTTTCCGTACCTCAGCATTCCCTCGCCAGTCGTCGGGGGCTACCGGCTCTTCAAACCAGTACAAGTCTAAATCCTCTACCATGCGTCCGTAGCGAATCGCTTCGTAAGCGGAAGCATAGCCGTTATTGGCATCGACCATTACGCGCGCACTATCGCCTAGGGCATTCACCACCGCGCGGGTACGTTCGGCATCGGCTTTCGCATCTAAGTAGCCAATCTTCATTTTCACTACTTTATATCCCTCGGCTACGTAGCCCTCCATTTCTTTTACCAATTCGGGAATGCCTTTTCCTTCGGCGTAATAGCCTCCCGCAGCGTACACCGGAATTTGCTCCCGAAACGTGCCCAGTACTTTGTGTACGGGTAACCCGAGTGCTTTGCCCACAATATCCCACACACAAAGATCAACACTACCAATAGCATGGATCTCTTTACCTTTAGCCACTGGCTTACGGTTGTGGAAGAACATATGATGCCATACCTGCTCGGTATTCATCAGGTTTAGTCCCTTAATTTTTTTAATGAAACTAAGCACATCTTTATCTGAGCCTTTGGTAACCGCGTAACCGGTAATGCCTTCGTTGGTTGTAATTTTCAAGAAGGTGGTAGACGGATAGCTACCTCCAGATTCTTTAATGGCGTTCCAGGTGCGCGGGGTTTTCTTATCAAATTTCAGTTTGATGATTTCGGCATCTTCTATCGTAATAAACCGGAGGGCATCTTGCACTGATGATTGTTGATGTGGTGCAGTAGGTTGTAGCCATCGTTCTCCCGCTACTAGCGGGGCGGAGGTCAGAGCAGTTATTCCGGCAGTGGCCGTTTTAATAAAGTTTCGTCTTGCTTTCATAAGGGGAAATTTACGAATAATTCGATTCTAGAAAAAAACAACACCTAATGCTTGTAGCCTTCACCTTTGGCTCCTACCTTCGTCAGTAAGTTGAGAAGCTGGATACCCCATATTGCCTTAAGTCTGTGTGCTCTGATGAGCCTAAACGTTCTGGCTATTCCCTTAACATATTTAGATTTTAAGCTACGGCAGGATTACTACGCTAACGTACTGTGTCAAAATCAGGATCAGCCTATTGCGGTTTGCGGCGGGCGCTGTTTTGTTGACAAACAGGTAGCTATGATGCAGGCCGAGGCTCCATCTTCCTCGGATGCTAATCTACCCGCGCCTACTTTAGAAATTGATTTATCGGTGTACGTAGTAGTTCAACTACTGCATCTTTCATCGGATCAGTATCTGTCCGAGTCTTCCATCCACTTGGATAGGTTCGTTTTCTTTTCTTCCGGTTATCCGGTATCTATTTTTCATCCACCCCAAGGATAGCCGATTCTTTTCTATCTACTTTCTTAGTGAGTCAAAATGGGTAATCGACTAATAATTGTTCTTTAGTCCGTATTGCTACGGGTATTTTGCGACGATTAGCATCCGTATGCTGAAACAATGCGCTCGGTAATAATAACTACAAGAGCTTGTCGCCTTACCTAGCTTTCGCCAGGAAGTAGTCTTCTTCTATTATCTATAACTCTATTCTTTGGTGAGTAACAGTCAATGGCCTTACTGATCTGCGACACATTATTCGTCAATAATCATAATCATTACCATGAAACGATATTCATTTTCTATACTTTGCTTGTTAGCTATTACTCTATTTACAGCTTGTCAAGACGACGACAACGCTACGCCATCTCCCAATGCCACTGGGGCACTCGCTATTAAATTTGATAACTACGTAGGTACGCAGCCTATGCAAATTGATCCGGAAGGTTCTACCGATTATCGCTACACTACCGGAGCTGGGCAGGAGTTTAACCTATCAACCTTTCGTTACTACATCAGCAATATCAAACTGGAAGGCCTGGATGGTGCTACGTTTGAAGACGAAATGAACGCCGGGGCGAGTGCCGACGAAGTGCGGGGCTACTACGAGGTGTCGGAAAGTGATCCAGATACCCACGTACTCGCCTTGGAAAATGTTCCTGCGGGCGATTACAATCAGGTTACTTTTATGGTAGGGGTTCCCGAAGAAGGGGTGCAAGACGGAGCCGCCGGAGGAGTGTTGGATCAGACTCGAGGTACTTTTTGGACGTGGAACTCTGGTTACATCCACCTGACCATAGAAGGATCCGCCAGTGCGGTACCGGAAGAAGGTAATGCTTTTGCCTTGCACATAGGCGGTTGGAAAGAGGTGGAAGAAGGCGACAATTTTGTGGATAACACCCGTACCGTAACTCTGAATTTTGGCGACGTGGCTACTGTGCGGGAAGATAGAAAGCCTGAAGTGCATATATTTTTCGATATGCTAGAAATACTGAATGGTGCCGCGGTAGACTTTACCCAAACGCATCAAGTGCATTCTCCGGTGAAAGCGATACCAATGGCAGATGAGATTCCGGGAGCATTTACCGTAGATCATGTGCATTAGCCAACCAAGTGCGTCATCGCGAACCCGACGACTTCTAAAGTGGACTTCTAGTTTCCATGATGATCGTCGGGGGAAGCGATCTCACGCTTCACTGGATTACGTTTGGTCAAAATTTTTCCTAGTAGCCGGACTACTACTTGCTGCCTGCCAGGCGGAAGGAGAGGAGGGCGTGATTGATGCCACCTATCGGTTTAAGAAGCCCGCGAACTTTCCCGAACCGACCTACACCTTTAAGAATAATCCGGTTACGCCGGAGGGCTTTCAGTTGGGCAAACGATTATTTTTTGATCCCATCCTGTCGCGTGATGGCTCGGTTTCGTGCAATAATTGTCATCAGCAAGGGTTAGCTTTTGCCGACGGACCGCAGCATCCGTTTAGTATAGGCATTGACGATCGGCTTGGTATCCGTAACGCGCCGCCGCTGGCGAACCTAGCGTTTAAGGAGGGATTTTTCTGGGACGGCGGAGTGACCCACTTGGATTTTGTGGCTAGCAACGCCATTGCAAATGAGCTGGAGATGGATGAGAGTTTAGCAAACGTAATAGATAAACTCAACCAACATGCTGAGTATCCGGCCTTGTTTAAGCAAGCGTTTGGGATTGACACTATCACTTCTCCGTTCATGCTTCACGCCTTCTCCCAGTTTATGGTGATGATGGTTTCGGCCAATTCTAAGTATGATAAATACGTTCGGAACGAAGGAGAAACGCTAACGGATACAGAGTTACAAGGAATGCGTTTGTTTGAAGAGAAGTGTGGGGCTTGCCACAGTGGCGAGCTGTTCTCCGACTTCAGTTTCCGCAACAATGGTATCAGCACTACCTTTAGTGATGAAGGCCGAGCCCGAATTACCGAGCACCCCGATGATGTAGGGAAGTTTCGCGTGCCTAGCCTTAGAAATATAGGCCGAACGGCACCCTATATGCACAATGCTCGGTTTAAAACGCTGGAGGAAGTGCTGGCGCATTATGCCAGCGGAGTACAGGAATCCCCTACGCTAGATCCGCTACTCAACGGTGAAACCCAACGTGGCATCCCGATGACCGGGGCAGAACAAACTCAAATTATCGCTTTTCTAGAAACACTTACCGATTACGAATTCATTGCCGATGAACGCTTTCGGAATACCCAATAACCCAATGGAAACAACTATTTTATACCGAATAAGCAGAATAAGAACGTCATTGCGAACGAAGCAATCTTACGGAGCGAAAGATTGCCACGGGTTTGCTTTCGCTCAGGGCATTGCCCAAACCTTCGCAATGACGGCGTTGGGTGGTTGGTGTTTTATAAAGACTGTATCAAAGCAGGGGTTATCTCTGCAACAAACCGTTCGGATAATTACCGGATTAGCCCTCTCGCTCTCTCTAGTAATTGCTACGACTACTCCCGCTTCAGCCTGCGATGTGTGCGGTTGCTCCCTGGGAAGTAACTACTTCGGTATTTTGCCTCAGTTTGATAAGCACTTTGTCGGGGTTCGCTGGCACTACAGTTCGTTCTTTGCCCAAATGAACCACACTAGCGAATTGCTGGAGCGGGAATACTCCGATGATTCGTACCACCAGCTTGAACTGTGGGGAAGGTTCTACCTCACCCCGCGGGTTCAGTTATTTGCTTCCGTACCCTATTCTGTCAACTTTATGCGAGGCAGTCATCAGACAATGACGGCTTCGGGTATTGGCGATATTTCGGTGCTGGTTAACTACACGCTGGTAAATACCGGGGAAGATGTCGGGAATCCGTGGCGGCATACGCTGCTAGCGGGCGGTGGGGTTAAATTACCTACCGGGGATTTTCGGCAAGAGGACAATGGTACACTAGTTAACCCTAACTTTCAGCTAGGCACGGGTAGTACTGATTTTGTGCTAAATGCTCTTTACACCGTGCGCTACCAGAACTACGGAATCAATCTGGGTGCCGCCCAACAATTTAATACTGAAAATCCTGAAGCGTACCAATTTGGTAATCAGTGGAGTGCTTCGGCTCAACTTTTCTACTGGCGACAGATGAAAAGCTGGTCGTTACTACCGAACGTAGGCATGTACTACGAAGCCGCCGAAATGCATACCGATGAAGGGTTCAAGCAACTGAACACCGGGGGTGAAGCTTGGTTTGCTCAGGCGGGGCTAGATGTTTACTACCAAGATATAGCGGTTGGATTTACCCTAAAGAATCCGGTTGCCCAAACTATGAATAGCGATGCGATTGCTGACATTGAAGCCCGCGAACGCTGGATGGTGAGCCTTATTTATAATTTTTAACACACACTCTATGCAATCCTCTTAACTACGGGGAGCACTTATGAAAGACTACATAATTATGATAAAAGTATTACTTGGATTGGCTTTTGCACTAATCACAACCCTACCTAGCCTTGCCCAGACTATTAGCGGACGGGTGATTACCCCAACGGGTGAGGGGCTAGGTAATGTTACCGTTACACTATTAAATACCAGCGGGGGCACCGTGACCGGCGCCGATGGTAGCTTTTCGCTATCCACTTCAATAGGTTCTTATCAGGTATCCGCCCGGCGGGTAGGCTACGCGCAGCAGATTAAATCGGTGGTAGTAGCTGATGGAGTTACTACACTGAACTTTACTTTGGTTGAGAGCACCCGATCACTAGATGAGGTAGTGGTAACCGCCCAGCGGCGAGAGGAACGCCTGTTGGAAGCTCCGCTGTCCGTCACTTCGTTAGATGCTGCAACAATAGAAGATACCCGAACCTGGGAGTTAGCTGACCTGAACGGGTTGATTCCTAATTACTTTTACGGGGAAATTGGGGTAGGTTTTCAGCAGGTGCAGAGCATCCGGGGTATCTCGGTCTTTAGCGAAAACCCCGCTGTGGCCACCTACGTAGACGGGGTGAATCAGCTAGATATTTTGGCCAATGGGTTTCAACTGGTGGATGTGGAGAGCATTGAGGTATTAAGAGGGCCGCAAGGAACACTATTCGGAAGAAATGCGATGGGCGGAGTGATTAATATTACCACCCGACAGCCAACCAATCAGACCGAGATATTCGCCGAAACCAGTATCGGGCACTTCGGTGGTTTAGATGAATTTAGCCTGTCGGATATCCGGCAGCAGCGTCACGCCATCGGTTTCAAAGCTCCGTTGGTTGAGGATCGATTATTTCTGGGAGTCACCGCGCTGTTTGAGGATAATGTCGGGTTCTTAACTAACGATACGACGGGTGCTATTGCTCCGCAGGAAGAAGCGCAGGGAGCTAGTGTGGGCGATCAGCTTTCGGCCTACGGCAATATCTTTCTAAAGTGGCTGCCTACGAAGCAATGGGATCTCACGCTCAATGTGAAGGGGCAGTTGGATGATTCAGATGCCAGCGGGTTCTTCATCTACCAGCGCACTGATAGCTTGGCGCGAGCCAATCCGAATGCTATTAACTTGGGCCGGGTGGGTGAGCACCGCCGGGATATTATCAATACCGCACTATCGGCCAACTATTACCACCCGAGTTTTACGCTTACATCCACCACCACATTTCAGCAAATTGGGCTACGCTACAATAATATTTACGATGCAAACTTTGGTATTAACTACGGTTCCTACGCCGATGAGCAAATTGGGGTGCGTTCTGATCCGCAACAGGTATTTACTCAAGAGGTGAAAGTCACTTCTCGTTCATCAGATCGTAGGCTTAGTTACACGGGTGGATTGTTCTTTTTTAGTCAAAATGCCTTTGAGCCTACCACGAATATTGCTTTGTTTTTCTCAGATGATCAAGCTGATATCTTTAAAAATGAAGGGCAGAACTTAGGGTTTGCAGCTTACGGACAGGCTTCGTACCGCCTCACCGAAGAACTAGAGTTCACCGCAGGTTTGCGTTATGATTACGAAAGGCGTGAGAATACGTTGAGTAACGCATCGTTCAGCGAAGGGCAAGAAACAACCACAATTCCCGACTCGACGTATCAGGCTACTTCCAGTGCCCTTTCGCCCAAGATAGCTCTCACCTACTTCGTGAATCAGCGTAATGCAATGTACCTGAGTTATACCCGGGGGTTTAGGCCCGGTGGAGTCAACTTTCAGAATGTACCCGGAGTAGATCTCACGTTTGATCCGGAGTATTCGGACAACGTGGAGGTAGGCTTCAAATCTTCCTTATCAGAGAACCGAGTGTTTATAGCAGCCACGGCTTACTACATCGGGTGGACTGACCTTCAATTTTTCAATCAGGTAGGGGCCAATCAGTCTTTCTTGGATAATGTGGGCGACGCTACCTCTTACGGACTGGAATTTGAGACCTCGCTGGTACCCATCAAAAATCTCCAGCTAGAAAGGAAACCGCCTAGTCAATGCGCCCCAAATCACATTGTTTACCGCAGCGCAGTACGTTATTCCTATCGCTGAGCAAACGGCTCTCACTCTCCGGGGCGAATACCGTCGGTTCGGAGAGACCTTTTCTGATCGGGAAAACCAACTGCCTATTGGTAATTACGGGCTGGTCAACACCCGTGTTGGTCTTTCCTTTCCGGGTAATGTTGATCTGACGTTCTGGATGCGTAATCTTACCGACAAGCGTTATATTGCGTACGCATCGCCGAGTACTGCCGCCAGTGCCTTCAATCCGGCTGGCAACCGAAACGCTTTGATTTCTCCACCCCGCACGTACGGGCTTACTTTATCTGTTAAATTTTAAACGTATGATACGACTTTCTTTTCTTGCCTTATTACTTTGTTTCGCCTGCCAGAACTCCGCACCTACGGAAGAACCATCGGCTGACTCTCTGACCGAAGTTATTTCTGCCGAAGATTCACTGCTGATAGCGAGACTGACAAAAGATTTCACGCCCGAGAATCATTTTGATATGATGAACGAGGTCTTTGGGGCATCGGACTACCAGGTTCAAACCATCGGCATTTTGGTATACGACGGAGTGAATGATCTGGATGTGATAGGCTCGCGCTACGTACTCGGACAAACCATGGGTGCTGTCACACAGCTTATCGCTACGGAGCCAGGTAACGTCCGTACGGTGATGGGCGTTGAGATTGTACCGGATGCGGTGATCGATTCGGTTGACCAACTCGATATTCTAGTGATCCCCGGTGGCTTTCAAGGAACTATTGAAGCGGCATACGATGAGGCATTGCACGACTGGATTCGGCAGATAGACCAACAAACCACTTTCACTGCTGCGGTATGCACCGGCGGGTGGATTCTAGGGGCGACGGGCCTACTTGAGGGAAAAAGAGCGACCACCAACTGGTACCGGGCCGAAGAGATGCTGGAGAAGTTTGGTGCTACTTTTACCGACGAACGGTTTACCCGCGACGGCAAGTATTGGACTTCAGCGGGCGTAACCGCCGGAATGGATATGTCGTTGGCGATAATGGAAGAGCTGTGGGGCGAACGCTACGCGCAAGCTGTGATGCTAGACATGGAGTACGACCCAGCTCCGCCGATTGAGGGCGGGACTCCTGACAAAACTGGCGCAGTAGTCTACCAGATGATGAAGGGGATGTACGATATGGGCGTGCAGCCACTAATGGACAGCTTAGAAAATGTGCCGAATTCATAATAAAATCAACACATAGCTGCTAAAGGCCTAACAGTTTTGCCACTATTCGCAATAAACTAAACCCTGGTTGGTGCTAATACAAATCAGCGTAAAATCTTTTAAAATTCCTTTAAACTTCAATTACTATGATTCAATCCTTTTTGATTATCTTCAGTGCCGTACTTTTGCTCAGTAGTTGTCAGCCATCGGCCTCAAGCGAAACTCCGCCGAACCTTACAGAGGCTCAAGAAATCTACGCCAAAGCCATAGAAGTACACGACGAAGTGATGCCCCGTATGGATGAAATTATGCAGCTACGGCAGGCAGTAGAAGCCCGAATAGATTCACTCAATCAGGTAGATTCTGCGGCTTACGCCGACACGGTGCAGTATATGCAATTTGTAGTCCGTAATCTACAATATGCCGATCAGGGTATGATGCAGTGGATGCGTAATGTAAAGAAGGTTCCCGGTCTGGAGGAGGTACAATCTGCATACCAAGACGAAATGTCGCTGGAGGTAGTAGATACCACGAATATTGTCCAAATACAACAAAGCCAGAAGACGGCTATTGAGCAGGTAAAGCAGCAGATGGAAAGCAGCATTGAGGAGGCAAGGTCATTATTGAATGAATGATAAGATGGTAGGTACGGAGACCGGAGACCGGAGACCGGAGACCGGAGACCGGAATTTCAAGACTGAAAGTTAGAGATCAAAATTAGGGTAGAAGTATATTTGGGCTGTATTCTATCAACCGATACTCGAGTGGATACGAAAGGTTAATGAGAGCAGCACATTTACTGCTTTGGTTTGCACCGGAGGCTGGATATTGGGGACTACCAGGCTGCTGGAAGGAAAAAAAGCCAACCATCAATTGGAGGCGGAAGCCCTGAAAAACAGATAATGTAGTATACTGGAAAGTATGTATACGGTGGGGCTTACCCCACTACGCGATAGCCTAGAGAGCGTAAGAAGCAGCCGTTAAAGCGAGTGTGCACAAAGTGAGGTGTTTATGTTGCGAAAATATGCTATCGGATTAATGCCTCACTCAGCAGAGAATCCCTTATCGGGATTGCGACCAAACTCACAAAAAAAGAATAAATGGCCGAATTAAACTAAGTGAGAGTAGGATAGTTAAAGAAATAGCAAGACGATTGCTACCTTTAGCAATCTCATAGAAAACTACGCATGGAAGAACTAGGCACTTATATTCAACCTTTTTTGATTGGCCTCGGAGTAGGGCTAATTCTACTACTGATTGTTTACATTGGCGAACGCTCCAAGCGTAGCACCCTCAAGAGTGAGATAAAAACGCTGAAGAATCATTTGCAGAACAAAATGGAGATTGAGGCCGAGGCTACTGAAAATCGTCGGAAAGAGCTAGAACGGTTAAAAAAAGAAAACGAGAACCTGCGTATCACCAATCAATCATTAGCCCAGAAGCCAGGTAGACGAGAGGTGATGAACATGCACGTTTACCAGAAAGCCATTGGTATCATGACTGAAAGTGCCCAAGGTTTTGCCCCTATGTGGCAGCGGGCTTTGCGCGAAGCCGAAGCCGAAGTAGAAAAATCCGATCAGGGTTCATCGTCTTTTATCAAAAAAATTATTCCCACCCAAATCTTCGGCGGCTCATCCGAAGCGAAAAAGCTAGATTCTGGCGACGACTACGAAGGCGAGCGTTCTTAGAGGCGTTCGGAGTCCCTACTTTACTGAGCAAACAAAAGAGGTGTAAGGCTGCTTATTATACTATTTGAAACTAAAGTGTAACAGGCAGGTGCTACTCATCATCTATAGCAATAGTAGCGATATGTGTCTGGGCTATTTTTTCTTATGCCATGGATCAGGAAAAAACTTCAGTAGCGGATAACCAAACTAGCACGAAAACTTCCAACACTGATGCTGGCGAAGAGCAAGCCAGTCAGCAAGATCAGCCCAAAGAAGGCGATCAGATACTAAAAGAGCAAATACAGATGGCACTTACTGAGTACCGTCGCCACAACAAATCTTTGTTCTTTTCTTCTTTCTCCGGTGGCTTAGAGGTTGGTTTCAGCTTGTTGTTAATGGGGCTGCTGTACACCATGTTTCATGGTCAGATGACGAAGGCCGGACTAGATTTTGCGCTGGCTTTTGCCTATCCTATTGGGTTTATATTCGTTATTTTGGGGCGTTCTGAGTTATTTACGGAGCACACCACGCTAGCGGTGCTTCCGGTCTTGAACGGCTCGGCTCGGATGCTGCGGCTGTTAGAATTGTGGGGGGTTATTCTGGCCGGAAATCTGGTAGGAGGCTATGTATTCGCTTTGTTGACTACGAAAATGGCTCCTGAAATGGGTATTATTTCTGTAGAGGCCTTTGAGCACTTAGCCGAAAAAATGCTAAAGTTTAGCTGGTGGATTACCTTAGGAAGTGCCATTTTTGCGGGCTGGCTAATGGGGCTTCTATCTTGGCTCAATAGCTCTTCTCAGGAAACTATCAGTCGGATATTTATGATTGTGCTGATTACCGCTACCATTGGTTTGGCAGGGCTGCATCATTCCATTGTAGGTTCCATTGAAGTATTCGCTGGATTTTTGGTTTCACCCAAAATTACTTTTGGCGACTATTTGTTCTTTCAACTGTGGGCTACACTAGGTAATATTATTGGCGGAACCGTATTTGTGGCGGTGATTAAGTACAGCCACCTAGGAGGAAAAACGTCTATTCATAGTCAGTAATTTCACCCAAAGAACTGATTTGCCTGATTAGCTAAATTACCTTACACCCAAGTCGTCGGGTTGCACGTTTCGGGCTTGCTCAAAAATATAGGGTTGCATGGTACGAAGTAAAGAATTTTACAACGCCAGTGGGTACAGATTAATAGTTTTTACCTGATTTTGCCGACGAATAGTAACCTCCAACTGTGTTTGGCGATTAAGCAAAGCCTGCACTTCGTGGCTGCTGCGACCACTGGCCGAAATGTTATTGATCTCCACAATCTCATCATCGGGAGTAAATCCGGCCTTATCCGCCGGAGAATCTTCAAAAACGTGGCGAATCACTACTTTTTCTTGTTGATTATCGGATTTCACTACCAAGCCTGAGTACGCCAGCGAGAATTCGTTAGCGAAAGACTCGTTAGGGTGCCAGTACGATTGCTTATGATGATAATCCAAAACGATATTAAAGCGTTTAAGCAAGGCGTTACCAATGTGCCCGATCCCGTCTTTAAACGCTTTTTTGTAGTAGCGCGACTGGTTTAGTCGAATAGGAATGTCCGACAGGCTGAACCAACCGAATTCAAACTCCTGAAGCCGTCCTGAAAAGTTTCGGTCAATAACCCCTGAAAAATTCATGGTATAAATTTGGTGTGTCCGGCCAATTTTCCGCGTAAGCTGATGTTCGTCTACAAACGGAGAGTAAAGCGTAACGAAAGAACCGGAGCCATTGTCCAGCTGAAATTTACCCGAAAGGGTTTCGCCATTGCTAAGCTGGAACGATCCAGCAATGTAAGGTCGTCCCCCAATTAGATCAAAAGTTTGCTGATGATAGTTCGGTGGGGGAGTGTACGTATGCGGGTCGTGCAGAATGATGACCGATTGATCGTAGTCAATTTCTACTGTGTATTCTTTTAGAATATCCTGACCAATAATTCCGTATACTTCAGTATCTAAGGCTTTGTGCAAGTGCCGCAAAGGCAGGTGTACCATCTTCACTCGCGATAGTGTCACCTCACCTACGCGAAGCTTATTGTAGTTGGAGTAGTAGACAAACTTAGGTCCGCGCTGGCTACGAACAGTAGAAAACCCATCGTGGGTAATATCCAGATGATTCGCCTCTTTTTCACTGATTACGGTGGCTGATGCCCCGGTATCAAAAATAAATCGGAGCGGCTTAGAGTCGTTTACCTGAATATTAATGAAGATGTGGTTGTTATGCAGCGTGAAGGGGATATGGCTCAGCACAGAGGCTAATGCCTTTGCGCCAGTCATCCAAAGAAGTGTCACCAGAAGGAGAACCCGGAAAACCGAAGCCATGTTGATAAATTAATTGCGTATTGGCAAGCTATTGCTCGAGGATTAACGAAATATACATAACTTGGTTAAACAAAAAAAACTCCAAACTTATGCGGAATAAGATGGATGTGACTTTTTCAGCCTTTCTGGCTCGGTAATGTCAATCACTTACTTTTGCGAACCTCAATCCAGGTATTCTTAAGTATGCCTAGATTTCACTGTGGTGCATTAAGCTTAATAAAAGTTCTTAGCCCTAATTTCTAATTGCTTTGCATGTGATCTTGGGAAAAGAATTCGCCAGCTAGCAAAACAACGTCTCCCAGGTTTTTGTGGTATGATAAACGAAATCGGTGCTTCCTATTCTTGTTAAATAGCAATTCGTCTGCACAGGACTGGCAAAGAGGGTGAGAATTAGATAAGTAACCTATCGGCATTACATCGAAGCTTTCTTCATTGGTGCAAAGAAAGCATTCCCACATTTCATTCATATTGAAACAGCTAGTTTGAATAATTCTTCGCTCACATTTTTGAAGTGAAGGTCACTACTTTAAGAACCAAGATAACACGTGAAATTTATAGTAAAAGGCTTTTCATCGAGGGGTAGCTAAATGTAGTTTCCGTTACACTCTTTTAAAAGAAAAACCCAAGTTCTTTTTTTAAGGATCTGGGTTTTTGTGGCTACAGTGCGACAAGCTATTCCACCACAACTCCGGTGATTTTTAGCTGTTGCCACTCTTCGTTGGCGGTGGTTTTAACGGCTACAGTTTTACTAAACGCTCCTAGCTTTGCGGCGTTGTAGGTGGCTTTTATGGTTCCTTCTGCACCGGGGGCAATAGGCTGCTGAGTATAGCTGGCTACGGTGCAGCCACATGAGCCTTTAGCCTCAGTAATCACTACCGGTTCAGCTGAATTATTGGTAAAAGTAAAAGAAACCGTCTTAGGCTGCTGATGCTTAATATCCCCAAAATTGTGAGAAATAGCACTCCAGGTAAGCAAGTTGGCCTCGGGAACCGGATTGGCAGCCAATGATAGTGCCGACTGGGCCTGTACGCTAAAAGCGCAGCAAACGCTTAAGATAAAAACGATCAACAGATTTTTCATAGCAATAAATGTTTACGTGAGAAAATTGATACGATTCAAAGGTAGGGAAGCTGGTAGAAAGGGGCTGTTAACAAAACCCTAAGATTTGTTAACGAAATGTTAATGTCGTTTTCAAATGCCGAAAAGTGCTTATTTTCGTAGCTATGAAGAATATTGCCATCCGCTGGGTAGTTGCTTTTGGAATCATTACGGTGCTCGGAATTGTGGCCGCTCAGTCGTTTTGGGTCATCAAAATCTGGAACGCCGAAGAGCGTAAGCTAAATCAGCAGGTTTACGTGGCTCTGAAAGAAGTAGCGGTTCAACTGGCCGATCACTACCAAAGTATGACCACTTCGGGACATCCGGTGAAGCAGATGACCGAAGACTACTACGTGGTAGAAATCAACGATGTGGTAGATGCTCGGGTATTGGAGCACTACCTAAAAACGGCTCTGGTAAAAGCCAACGTAATGGCTGATTTTGAGTACGCTATTTACGATTGCCGTAAAAACCAGATGGTTTGCGGAAACCGAGTAAGCATACTGAATGCGAACGTCAGCGAGCGTAGTAACTGGGGGATGCCGCTCTACAAAAAATATACTTACTACTTCGGAGTGTATTTTCCTAATAAGTCCAGCTACGTGTTTTCGGAGATGGATACTTGGTTTATGCTGTCGGCCGTGCTGCTGTTGGTTATTCTATTCTTTGGCTACACGCTTATGGTCATTCTACGGCAAAAGCGGTGGTCAGAGCTTCAGAAGGATTTTATCAATAACATGACCCACGAGTTTAAAACGCCCATTGCTACCATTAATGTGTCAGCCGATGTGCTGCAAACGCCCCGCATTTTAGAGCAACCTCAACGATTGCAGAACTACGCCCAGATTATTAAAGAACAAAGTTTGCGCCTTAATGGCCAAGTAGAAAAGGTGTTACAGGTAGCAAAATTAGAGCAACGAGCTCTATGCTTACACACCGAAACCTTAGATTTGGTGGGGGAACTAGACAAAATCTGCGTTGGGTTCCGGACCCACTACGAAGGGCAGGCAATTTTGAAGACACATTTTGAAAATAAACCGCTGGGTATTATTGCTGACCCTATGCACTTTTGTAGTGTTGTTCAAAATTTACTAGACAATGCGGTGAAGTATAGCGACAGTCTGGCCGAAGTTTTATTGCGAGCCGAGCAACGGGACAACGCCGTTCACGTTATTATTGAAGACCAAGGTAGGGGAATTCCTGCCGAGTATATTTCTAAAGTGTTCCACAAATTCGTCAGGGTTCCCACTGGTAATCAGCATGATGTGAAGGGGTTTGGATTGGGACTATACTACGTGGAGCGTATCTGCAAACTACATCATTGGAAAATAGGGATTCAGAGTGAACTAGGAAAAGGTACCCGGTTTACGATTGGTATTCCTCTGATTAATTGAAAACTAATGTAGGTAGGTACTAATAATGGATATGAACGCAAAAGCAACACTGCTCTACGTAGAAGATGATGATAGTCTGCGCTACGTAACCCAAGATAACCTCTCACTGGCCAATTATCAGGTGGTAGCGTGCGCCGACGGACAGGCTGCGCTAGAAGCGTTTCGCGACCAACCCATCGATTTGTGCATTATTGATGTAATGCTCCCCAAGATAGATGGACTCGCCGTTGCTCGTAAAATTCGTCAACTCAATAATCAGATTCCGATCTTATTTCTTTCGGCCAAATGTTTGAAGGAAGATCGGATAGCGGGACTTAAGTTAGGAGCCGATGACTACGTGACTAAACCGTTCAGTATTGAGGAGCTGGTGCTTAAAGTAGACATTTTTCTCCGCCGTAGTAAATTATCCCAACCAACTGTAACTCCTGCCAACAATCTGGCCACTATTGGCAGCTACCGCTTCAATGAGGCGCAGCAACAGCTAATCTATCAAGACGAAACCCGCGATCTCACGCATCGGGAGTCCGCTTTGCTGGGGTACTTGAATGCTCACGTTAATCAGGTGGTGAAGCGGGAAGATATTTTAGCCGCCATTTGGGGCGAAGATGATTACTTTGCGGGCCGTAGCCTCGATGTTTTCATTTCCCGTCTACGAAAGTACTTACAAAAAGATTCTACCATCTTAATTGAAAATATTCACGGAGTAGGCTTCCGGCTATTGGTAGCGGAATGATGATTGGTGAGTAATGATTAATGACTGATTTCATCATCATTCATTAGTCATTACTAATCAATCATTAAAAACTTAGCGGAGTAGGTAAGCCATCTAAACTCTGATTATTCTTCTTTTGCTGATAGTCCTGAATGCCATCTGCTCCTTTAGTCTCGGCCCAGTCAGTCAGCGTATCGCGGTTATGTTTGAATTCCATTACCGGAACCCCAAAGCCGCAGGAGGTTTGCGTCTGAGTAATATGGTTCACAATAATCTGCCGTGCTCCGGGCAGTTCATCGAAGTGAGGCATGAGTTGCTGCCAACGTTCGGTGCGGGGTAGTACCACCTCACCTTTCCCATAAATTCGGAATATTTTAGGCTTTTCGCCGAACGAGCACCACATAAATGTGACTCGTCCATTTTCGTGAATGTGCGCCGAAGTCTCGTTGCCGCTTCCGGTAATATCCAGGTAGGCCACGGTTTTTTCATCCAGTACACGAAAACTATCTAGCCCTTTGGGAGAAAGGTTGATATGCCCGTCGGCTTGCAACGGAGCTGTAGCCACAAAATACATGGGCTGCTGCTCAATCCAGGTAATTTGGTTTTCAGAGAGGTGAGTGGTAAAACTGGCCATGAATTAGCGTATTTATTGAAATTGAATAGGGTAAGATTACACAAATTTAGCAGAATTGTTAATTTTGGTTTCATCCAAGTGATTATGAACATATATATCCGCTTTATTGTAGGCTGGTTGCTTTTGGGACAGCTTGCTCATACAACTTTTGCTCAAACAACAGCTTTAGTAGAACCACAAATTGACCAGGTTTTTCAGACTTTCGCCCAGCAAGATGATTTTCAGGGAGCAGTACTGGTAGGATACCAAAATGAAGTTTTGTACGAAAAGGCGTTTGGGCTAGCTAATCGAGAGTGGGATATTGCCAATACAGTAGAGACTAAGTTTAATTTGGCCTCAATCAGTAAGCAGTTTACCGCCGCTATTATTCTGCAACTGGTGGAGGAGGGAGAGCTAAAGCTCAACCAAACCATCGCTGATTATTATCCGCAGTACCGCAAGGATGTAGGAAAACAAGTAACGCTGCACCAACTGCTAACCCACCAGTCAGGTATTCCTAATTATACCAGTTTACCATCGGTTTGGTCAGATTCGCTGTACCGCAAGTACAGCCGGGAGGAACTAGTGAATAAGTTTGCGAGTGGAGATTTAGAGTTCAAACCCGGTTCTCAGTATCAGTACAACAACTCGGGCTACCTTATTCTGAGCCGTATTATTGAGCAAGTAACGGCCAAACCCTTTGATAAAGTGTTTGAAGAAAGAATCGCCCAGCCCCTTGGGCTTCAGTATACCGGAACCGATGATCGCCAGAAAATCATTCCTCAGCGCGCCTCAGGTTATGCAAAAACATCGGGTGGGTACGAAAACGTGTACAGTATGTACATGCAAAACCTACAAGGTGCGGGAAATCTTTACGGTACCGTAGGCGATTTATTTCAGTGGGGGCAGACTTTGTTCGGTGAGAAACTATTATCCGCCAAAGCAGTAGATCGGATGACTCGACCCTACACCGATGTGAATCAGCAATGGATTCCCCCGTACGAGAACCGCTACGGCTACGGGCTGGGCATAGCGAAGATTCCCCTGCCGGATCAGAAGCCTACGGCAATGGCTTTTCACAGCGGGCATATTCGGGGCTTTAGCGGATTCTTCGCGTACTATCCGGCAGAAGAGTATACGGTCATCATTCTCAGCAATACCGGCGAAGTGAGTACGGCTCGGATGAACCTGATTAACCTGGAGGTAGCCCAGGTACTGAATAAAGTTCTTGCTCCGAATAATTCTTCGAAGGCTTCCCCGAAAGCTTCTACCAAACGTAAGTCCAAGAAGAAGCGAT
Source organism: Tunicatimonas pelagia (assembly GCF_030506325.1). Classification (NCBI taxonomy): domain Bacteria; kingdom Pseudomonadati; phylum Bacteroidota; class Cytophagia; order Cytophagales; family Catalimonadaceae; genus Tunicatimonas; species Tunicatimonas pelagia. Next base: position 5,386,916 of record NZ_CP120683.1, read on the forward strand.
CAGTTGCTGCTAAGGATTTAGACCAGGAGCGTGACTTAGAAAAAGCAATGACTTTAGCTTGGGAAGCGGGTGGAGCTGAAGCAGCCCGACAACAGTACCATACTTTGCTGGAGCGTTTTCCGTATGACTATCCTGATACCCAAGCAATACTGAGCCGATTCTCGCAATCGCTGCTAAAAGAGAAAGATACGGAAGGAGCACTGGCCATAGCTGAACTCAACAGTCGGAGTAATCCGCACTGGCAAACGTTTACTGAGTTAGCCATTTTACAACAGCAAGCCGGTCAGAAAGACGTAGCAGCCCAGTACTATCAGAAAGCCATTAGTGTTAACCCCAATCGTACCGAAGAAGAGCAGCGAGCATTTCAGGCGGCACAAAAGGCGTTAAAAATTCTCCTGTAGCGTGCTGACTAACTACATTGTTCTGGCGCTCTATCTGGGCATACTATTGCTCATTGGAGTAGTAGCGGCTCGGCAGGTAAAAGATATTAAAGATTACTACGTAGGCGGTAAGCGACTTAGCTACTGGGTAGTGGCGTTCTCATCGCGGGCTACCGGTTCTTCGGCTTGGGTGCTACTGGGGTTATCGGGCATGGGGGCTATTTGGGGCGTTTTTGCCTACTGGGTAGTAGTGGGCACGGTGTCCGGCGTAGCCATCTCCTGGTTTGTAATGGGCAAACCCTTCAAACACTTAACCGATCGCTTCGACTCGATTACCATTCCTGACTATCTGGAGAGCCGCTTTCAGGCTACCTCACCTCGGATTAGGTTAGTAGCTGCTTTAGCCCTGACCTTTTTCGTTACTATCTACGTCAGTGCCCAGATTGATGCTACGGGCACCGCTTTTGAATCATTTCTAGATTGGAATTACTACACCGGAGCCGTGGTCGGGTTCATTATTGTAGTGCTATACATGTCGTTCGGAGGATTTATTGCCGTGGCTTGGTCGGATGTATTTCAGGGAGGGATCATGTTACTGGGACTAGTTTTGCTGCCTCTAGTTATGCTCACCCAAATATCGGGTAGTCTATCCCAAGAAATTCGGGCGGTAGATGCTGATCTGCTAAGTTTCTTGGGACCGGGTGGGTTTTCTGCATTAAATCTGGCTAAGATTATTGGGTTCGTTATGATTGGATTAGGGTTTCTGGGTTCTCCTCAACTGTTTGTCCGGTATATGTCTATCCGGCAAGAATCTGAAATTGACCGGGGCAAATGGGTTTCGGTGCTATTAACTTTTACCATGAATTTCTCGGCGGTAAGCTTAGGTATCTTGGGGCGAACGCTCTTCACCTCCGCCGGTGATGATCCTACTCAAGTTTTGGGCAATGGTGGACAGGAAGTCTTGCTCTACGCTGCCGGGCAGCTATTACCCGCCGTACTAAGTAGTTTCTACATTGCCGCCGTGCTGTCAGCCATCATGTCTACCATTGACTCACTTTTAGTAGTGGCCTCTAGTGCCGTTAGCCGGGATTTATACCAAAAAGTATATCATCCATCGCTTAGCGATAAAGAATTATCTGCTTTTTCTACGCGGGTCACGCTATTGCTATCCATTGTTTCGCTGGTATTAGCACTGGCGGTAGCCTACTTTTCACCGACCCGTACTATCTTTTGGTTCGTCATCTTTGGCTGGTCGGGTATTGCGGCTACTTTTTGTCCCATGATAATTTTGTCTTTGTTCTGGGATAAATACACCGAACCGGGAGCTCTAGCCTCAATGGTAACTGGTTTCTTAAGCGTTCCCTTCTTCAAATTTATACTTCCTCAGTGGGAAGCTGCTGCACCCTATCTGATAAATATGGCCGAATTGTTTCCTTCTTTTATATTATCACTTCTGGCAGGTTACATAGTAAGTAGTAAGAGACACTCACTACAAAGCAGTTAATTTATTACATTGCCAAAAAAAAATTTATATCATCATCCGTTAACACCTTGATTTTACTATTTCGGGTAAAAACCGCTGTCTAGGCTAATAGAAGGATGTAAAATTGTATTATTTAGAAAATACTGATTGTTTTTAAATTAAAAATATGCAAAATTTTGGAAAAATAATACATAAGTACTATTTTGCATATAAATAGTTAAAAATACAGTTCGTTATGGATAACCTATACTCTTTTCATAAATTATCGCTTGAAGAAAGAACGCAGTACGTACTAGGTAATGGACAACTCCTGTGTAGTCGGTACTTTGCCGGAAGAAAGGTGTTTCTCTACTACACTGGTCGATTTTTCGCTGAAATTTGGTTTGACACTCGCAAAAGCAAGGTCTCTAACATTATTCCGTTCACTACAACTAAGTGCCTGAAGCCTTATCTGGATCTTATTAATATTAATGACGCATTTGTATGCTAGCTCACCGTAAGGCAACCCTGACCATCGTAAAAAATATCTCCCTGATCTAGCATCTCTTTTATTACACTAGCTAACGTAACCTCGTCAATTTGCCCTAATGCCATTATGAGTTTCTCAGGTGGCTGGGGCGATTGATTTAATTGCTGAATAACGATTCCTCTGGTTTTTTCCTGTTCAGCGCGGGGAAGTTGTGTGGATTTCCCTTTTCTTCTTTGTAAACAGTGGTCACAAACTCCGCAGTCTACCGGATAATTTTCTCCAAAATAATCTAATAGTAACTGAGTGCGACAGCGTATGGGGTGCGTTACGTAGTGCGTAACCGCTTTCACCTTCGAGGCATACAGTTCTTTTTTTTCTTGAAGCTTGGCGGCTGAAAGCGGAAGCTGCCGAGCATCGTGTCGGGGAGTCATAAAAACTAACTGGGGCCGATCTTTGCGGGGTAGGTAGTTGATGATTTCCCGCTCGTGCAAGTTTTTCAACTTTATCATCACATTGTTGACGGACGTTTGTAATAGTTGAGCAAGCTGAGATTCAGAAACAGCAATATAATTAGCGTACAATTCACCGCCGTAAATGCGTAGCAAAGCGTTAACAATGGGTTCTAAAGCAGCATTGGCAATCCTGAATTTGTACAGTTCCTGATAATCTACCCGAAAGTGTAGGGTAGACGACTGAAAAAAGCTGTCGTTGAGTTGGAGTAGGCCTTCCTCGGCCAGCCTTTTTATTGAGTGAAATACTTCAATAGGGTTGAGACCATACGTTTCAGCAAAGTGAGTGAGATCGAAATCATAGCTGGAGAGCTGACTACTTCCAACCGCAACTTTTAAATAGTTCGCTATATTTTGATAAACTGCGCGAATGAAATCTACCGATGGAAAGGACGTCTCAATGCGCTTAGTCAAATTATCCAGATCATTTTGATCGTATAAAACTACCGCGTACGCTTTTCTTTCGTCCCGGCCAGCGCGACCGGCTTCTTGGTAGTAAGCCTCCAGCGTGTCGGGTAAGTCTAGATGTACTACCAAACGAACATCCGGTTTATCAATTCCCATACCGAAGGCATTGGTAGCCACAATTACCCGGGTTTTGTTTTGAATCCAGGCGTCTTGCTTATCGGCTCGTTCTTCGGCAGTAAGTCCGGCGTGGTAGTAGTCAGCCGAAATATTTTTACTCTGTAGTTTCTTAGCAATAATGCGGGTTCGCTTTCGGCTGCGGGCGTACACCACAGCGGTACCCGGAACCCCGGCTAGCGTTTTTAGCAGTCGTCGGTCTTTATCCTCTTCGTAGAAAGAAGAATAGGAAAGATTAGCCCGAGCGAAGCTTTTCTGAAATACCTTTTCATTCTGAAACTGAAGCTTACCCTGAATATCCTGCTTTACCGAGTCCGTAGCGGTGGCGGTAAGTGCAATTACATTTACGTCAGGGATTTCCGCTCTGAAATCAGCGATCTTCAAATAAGGCGGACGAAAATCGTATCCCCACTGCGAAATACAGTGTGCTTCGTCTACAGCAAGTAGGCTAATTTGCATTCGGCGCGCTCGTTCCAGAAAAAGATCGGTTTTAAGCCGTTCGGGAGAAACGTACAGGAATTTGATGTTGCCGAATACACAATTGTCAAGATGAAAGTCAATCTCCCGAGCACTCATACCAGAGTAGATTGCTACTGCCGGAATGTTTCTTTTCTTTAGCTGTTCCACCTGATCTTTCATCAGGGCAATCAGCGGGGAGATAACAACGCACACCCCTTCTCGCATTAGCGCCGGAACCTGAAAGCAAATACTCTTGCCGCCTCCGGTAGGTAACAAAGCCAATGTGTCGTGGCCCGCTAGTACCGCATCAATAATATCTTCCTGTAGCGGGCGAAAGGCCGGATAGCCCCAGTATTGCTGAAGAATGGCGTGGGCGGACATTTTATTTTATTGCTGATTGGCTAAATTGTTCAATTACTGAATGGTTTGGTTACTAAGGAAGGAAGTAGAAGGTTTGGGTTGTTGATTCTTATCATTTTCCTTCGGCTATATTTCTATCGCTCCGTGCAGATATTTTATTGCTTTACCACTGATGTTTACTCTTTCCAGCTCCTGATCTAATTCACAAAATAATGTTCCTCCCCGTTCTGATATTTGTAACGCCCGAAATTTGGTTTTCTTCAATCTCTCCGACCAAAACGGGATTAATGTGCAATGAGCAGAACCCGTGACCGGGTCTTCGAATACACTGGCCTGGGGAGTGAATAGCCTGGATACAAAATCGACATCTCTCGAGTGTCCTTTTGCGGTTACAATTATTCCTCCGGGGTCTATATTGATTTGGTTGAGTATTGAAGTGTCTGGCTTAATATTCCTGATATCGTCTTCACTATCATAAAGAAGCAGATAGTCGCGCGCTTTCCATACTTCTTTGGGTTTAAGGTTTAAACCATCTTTTATAATTTGAGGTAGTGCCGACTTTTTCGGCGGTCTTGCGGGAAAGTTAAGCTCAAATAAATCGTTAACTTTTCTTACATTCAGCACCCCGCTTTGTGTCTCAAAGATAATTTCATTTTCAGAATACCCACATTCTTCAAAGAGAACAAAGGCGGTGGCTAAAGTGGCGTGACCACATAGGTCTATTTCAAATTCGGGGGTAAACCACCTTAAGTGAAAGGTATTATTAGGGTGCTTGACGAAGAAGGCGGTCTCAGCAAGATTGTTCTCGGCGGCTATCTGTTGCAAAACCGTATCTTCGAGCCATTCATCCAGGGGGCAAACGGCTGCTGGGTTTCCGCCAAACAACTTATCAGTAAACGTATCAATCTGATAGATTTCAATTTTCATCGCTGTAAATACATACCCCTCGACTCGGGTAACGTATCGTTAAAGCCAAATTTTTTGTACAGAAAAGAAGCGTCTCCGTCGGCAATTAGGCTAACATAACAGGATTTAGGCAAGTTGCTTTCTATAAACCTGATAATATTTTCCATAATTAACTTTCCCAGGCCTTTTCCCTGAAATTCAGGAAGAACACAGATGTCTACCACTTGGCAGAAACATCCTCCATCACCAATAATCCTTCCCATACCAATTATTTTGCTGTTGGATTCTAACATGATAGCGTACAGCGAATTAGTAAGACCTACCTCAGCAGCTTCTTTGGTTTTAGCAGATAGTCCTGCGGAAACTCTCAGGTATCGATAAACCTCAACGGGAATCTGTTTTTCAATAATATTAACTTCCAAAATTTTACAGTTCTTTATTGCCCAATTGCTCAACCGTGCCCACGGACAGGCGGGTTGCTGAAGATATTAGGCGATAGTCAACAGGTTAAAAGATTAAGGTGTTAAAGTGTTCATGGGTTATGGTGTTAGCGTAGTTTGATGTACAATGTTGGAAATTGGTCATTGGTCATTAGATTACGAGCTTGGGATAGTTGGTTGCGAGAGAAATAAATTTTTACTTCCGTTTTCCGTTCTCCATTACTCACTATCCACTATCAATTAATCATCAGTCACTATTCATCACTCATTAATCATCAATCATTATTCACCGCTAACTGTTCATTTCACCGTAGATCCTCCCGAAATGGCTGAAGAAACCTGAAAGAAACCCAGGGGCAGTTCCTGCGGATTGGTGAGGTTTCTGATGGTAGAAGTAGGGTTGCGAGGCGGGCCGCTAAACAAACCACCGTCGTTAAAGAGCAGTTCTTGTAGCTGAGTATAATAATCGTACTGACCTGGGTTGAGACTGAACATTTCAATGCGTACCGAGTCGCCGAGTTCAAAGGCGTAGTTGGCCAACTGAAGGGTATCAATTTGTTCGGTAAGAAATTCGTCGCTCTGAATCAATAAATCTTCGCGAGCGTTGTACAGCGAATCATCTTCGTAAACTAAGAAGCGGTAATAATTAGTCCCTCGCTCCTTAGGGGTGCGTCCGCTAAAAAAGAAGTAGTAGCCATCGTCTAGAAAAAACAAGTCTTCCAGAAAACGGTAACTGAACGAGTCTACTTCGGCCACCGGAAGCACCGTGCCCCGGCCTTCGTAAACCTGCTCTTGGTAATTTACCGTAAGGGTGTAGGTATTTCCCGAGTCTATCGGAATTTCATCCGTGAAATAGAATCCTGCCGAATCTTCCTGTTCAATCAGTACGTAATCTTGTTCATTGGCTTGATCCCGAATAATTACTTGGGCATCAGATACTGGCACTGAGGCATTGGCATCGTAGTAATTCCCGGTGGTAGTAAGCCGCACCCGAGCATGGTTTCTTTCGGGAGCAAATTCCCAGTAGGTAAGGTTACCTTCAATCACTAACTTGGGATTCTCATTAGGCAGATCAAGAGTAATTTCTTCCTGACAAGCAATAAGGGCCAAAAGCGAGATAGCGGAAAATAGTGTAAATAGTCGCATACCGGCTAGAATTTAAAGTTGTAGGTAATTGACGGGATAAATCGGAATAAATACGTTTTTATTGAGCCAGGTCGCTGAGTAGTAATGGGTTCATCGTCCGCTCCTGGGTCAAACGAAACATCATCGTTGTATACATCTTCAAAAGTAATGACGAACGGGTTTTTGCGACCGTACACATTGTATACCGAAAAGCTCCAGTTGCTCTTCCAACGCCGTTCTTCATTATTCTTATTCTCAAGTACTACCGAAACATCGAACCGATGGTAATCGGGCATCCGAAAGGCATTTCGCTCACCTTCACCGTAGTACGGAACCGATAAGCCATTTAGTTGGTAACGGCCAGATGGAAAGGAAACGGCTGTTCCAGTGCTATAGACCCAGTTGCCTGATAAGGTAAGCCGAGGGTTGAGCTGATGAGAAAGTACCAGCGCAATATCATGAGTTCGGTCGTAGCGGGCGTTGTAGGGCTGACCTAAGTTAATTCCGTCAATTTGCTGACGAACGCGGGAGAGGGTATAGGCAATCCAGCCGGTAGTGCGGCCTACATCTTTCCGAAGCAGAAACTCAGCTCCGTAGGCCCAGCCTCTACCAACCGAAATTTCTGTTTCCAGATTCTCATTGAGTAGAATATCGGTTCCGGTCAGAAAATCGATAATATCGTGCATCCATTTATAGTAAACCTCCACCGAGGCTTCTATGGTATTTTGCCGTAGGTTTTGAAAATATCCCAGTGCTAACTGATCGCCCACCATCGGTGGAACGTAGGTGTCTGCTGGAATCCATCGGTCAATGGGCAAACCAGCGGTGGCGTTGGAGGCAATCTGCACGTACTGTCGCATTCGGTTATAAGAAAACTTCAGTGATTTTTCACTATCGAGCAAGTACCGCATTCCGAAGCGGGGTTCGGCACCGTGGTAACTTTCTATATTTTCCAATCGGTCGTACTGGGTTTCACCGCTGATCGTTTCGTCCGATAAAGGCTGGCCTTCCTCGTATTGCAGTACCGTGCCCGGGCCAATGTGCTGGAAATAAGAATAGCGTAATCCGTACTCCATCGATATACGCGGGCTTAGCTGATGGTTGTTTCCAATGTAAACGGCGTGCTCCAGGGCATATTTATTGTCTAGTATGAGTGGCACGAAGTTAAGACCCTCACCCTGAGGAATGATTCGGGCTGGTTCAAAATCGAAATGGGAAATGTGGTAGCCAAAGTCAATGGCCAGATTAGGAGAAGCAAAGAAGTTGCCATCAAATTTGGCACTGTATTCCTTCAAGCGCGATGTCCAGGTAAACTCCGCCGTCTCAGCATCAATATCGAAGCCGTAGTCAAAATTGCTGTACACTAGCGTGGTGTTGAAAAATACTTTATCTGATAACAAGTGGTTCCAGCGTAGGGTAGCCGTAGCGTTTCCCCAGTCTAAGCCAAACTGATCGGCAATACCGAATTTATCCCGGCCGAAGTAGCCTGATAAAAATAGCCGATTACGATCGTTCAGCGTGTAGTTCGCTTTAGCATTAAAATCGTAGAAATACAGAATATTGTCTCGTATATCTTCGTCGGGAGATAATCGCAGGAACAAATCAGCGTAGGTACGTCTTCCCGACAGAATAAAGGAAGATTGATCTTTTTTAATTGGCCCTTCTACGGTTAGTCGGCTAGAGATTAGCCCAATCCCTCCCGATACTCTAAACTTCTTACTGTTTCCTTCCTTCATTTGGATGTCCAAAATAGAAGATAATCGGCTACCAAAGCGAGCGGGAATTCCTCCTTTGTAGATCTCGATATTCTTAATGGCATCAGGGTTAAAAACTGAAAAGAAACCCAGAAAGTGGGAAGGGTTGTATACGGTGGCTCCGTCGAGCAGCACCAGGTTCTGATCGGCAGACCCGCCCCGCACAAATAATCCGGTGGTGCCTTCACCGGCACTGATTACGCCTGGCAGTAACTGCACAGTTTTAATAATATCTACCTCACCGAAAAGTGCGGGCAACCGCTGTACTTTTTCTATTTGTAACTTCTCCCGACTCATGGCTACATCTTGCACGTTGGCATCGGGCCGATCCGCCGAAACAATTACCTCCTGCAATTCTACCTCCCCCGAGGTTAGCTCTACGGATAACGTTTGATTCGCCTTAAGAGAAATAGTTTTTTCTACTGCCTGGTAGCCCAAGTAGGAGAACGTAAACGTGTAGTCGCCGGGAGCTAGCGTGAGCGAGTAAAAACCGTAAACATTTGTGGTGGTGCCGGTGCCCGACCGTTCTTTAATGGTAACGGTCGCTCCAATGAGATCTTCTCCGCTCGAGGCATCTCGTACGTAGCCGTTTAAGGTGAATGATGATTGACTAAAAGCAAAAAGCGGGAGAAGGACACCGATAGTGAGGAATCCGAAAAACAAGCGGGGCATTACTTCTTTGTGGGTTTCCAGATTTTAACGGCCTGAAAAAATATAAGTTCTACAAATGCGTGAGGAAAATAAATTTACGCTACTCTCAGTGGAGACGGATACACTGGTTCGTCGAGTGCAAAGCTTCGGTTTAGCTCAGCAAAGGTTTCTTGTTTGGCTTGCTGAAAAGCAGCTTCCCATAATTCATCGCGGAGCTGACCCTCTTGCTTGTATAGTAAGTACAATCCTTCCAACCGGGCTAGGGTGCCGGTCATCTGATGGTTGAGGCGAGATACAATTTCGTTTAATGCTAATTCGGGGCTTTGTGGTGAAGGCATAGTGAAGCTGTTAATTTTTTAGGAAGATATAGCATCTATCATATAAAAGGCTAACTAATTCGGTGAGTGGGAATTATTGCTCGGCTGAACGGCTTCTCTTAGCGACGAAATTATTCACTTATTTTTTATTTAAATAACCAACGCATGACCGCAGCAAAAGCAGGCGACACTGTACAAGTACATTATACCGGAACGCTTACTGATGGCACTGAATTTGACTCTTCCCGCAAGCGCAATGAGCCTCTTCAGTTTACCTTAGGAAAAGGCCAAATGATTGCCGGGTTTGAAAAAGCAGTAGATGGTATGAACGTGGGGGAGAGCAAACAAGTAAATATTCCGAGCCAGGAAGCTTACGGAGAAGTAAAGAAAGAGATGATTATGGAAGTTTCTAAAGGCGACTTCCCGCCTGATATTACTCCGGCAGTAGGTCAGCAACTGGCCGTGAACGCCCAAGGGCAGCAAGTACCTGTCACCATCACTGAGATAAAGGATGATAAGGTAGTACTAGATGCAAACCACCCTTTGGCAGGGAAGGATTTGCTATTTGATATTGAATTGGTGAAAATCACGTAAAATTCTACTAAGAATCTAAACTAAGTTCGGAAAAACTTGTATCATAGTAGTAGATGCAAGTTTTTCTTTTATAAAGATATAATAGTATTAGAGCTTTTTATAATAGTAAACCTTTCATTACATCCTCCGTATATCATAAAGATTTCTGAAAATATCGGTTTATGGATACCCGACAGATTACCTCCCTGCTTCATAATTTCTCGGATTCACTCAAGCACGAACACTCCCTACCTGAACTCGAGGACATCGTGACCAATGTGTGTCCCGTGTGCCCTACATCGATCGATGATTTTATCAGCGATCTTTCGGAAGCGGGGGAGCGGATGCAACTTGTGTTTATCTCTAACAGTATTGCCCAAGACAAGTTTCAGGATTTTGTCAAGGATGCTGACTTTCCAATTTTACTGTTTCAGCGCGAGAAGGGTGATGAGTCTGATAATTTTGAGCCAGTGTTTGTACGGCTCAACGAAAAGCTGGAGCACGTAGCGGCCCGGGTGACTGATGATGGTTCCCTTGAGCCTGTAGTGGTAAGTAGTCTATCCAGTAATCTGTATCTTGACGAAAACGATGAAGTAGTGTTCGTCACGGCTTTTCCGTTTCATAGCACCGTTGGAAAAAAAGAAGATAAGGAGAACCCCACTCCGGTGCAGCGGTTCATTAGACTGCTGGCGCCCGAGCGAAAAGACATCTTTTACGTTTATGTTTACGCCATAGCAGTAGGTATCATTAGCCTTTCCCTGCCGCTGGGAACCCAAGCAATTGTTGGGTTTATTGCCGGAGGAATGTGGTTTAATTCGGTGGTACTGCTCATTGCATTGGTAATTGTGGGTATACTGGTATCAGGGGTATTGCAGATTATGCAGATTTCTATGGTGGAGATTTTGCAACGTCGAGTTTTTGCCAAAACAGCTTTTGAGTTTGCCTACCGCATTCCCAAAATCAATGCTGAGGCCCTGTTTAAGTACCATACCCCCGAGCTGATTAACCGCTTTTTTGATATTCTGACCGTACAAAAAGGCCTTCCTAAGATACTGATTGACCTTTCAACGGCACTGTTACAAATTCTTTTCGGGTTAATTCTGCTGTCTTTCTATCATCCGTTTTTCGTTTTCTTTGCCTTGTTATTGGTGGCAATACTGGTCGCTATATTCTACTTCACCGGAGCCAAAGGGCTAGATTCGTCTATTATTGAATCGAAGTACAAATACAAAGTGGCGTATTGGCTAGAGGAATTAGGGCGCGCTCTATCTTCCTTCAAGGTAGCGGGCACCACTCGCTTGCCAATAAAGAAGGCCGATTATAATGTTAACCAATATCTCTTACACCGCAAGGTACACTTCGGCGTGCTGATTCGTCAGTTCTCTTTTATTGTTATGTTCAAAGTGCTTATTACGGCGGGCGTTTTGGTATTGGGTACAATTTTGGTAATTGACCGACAGATTACATTGGGGCAGTTTGTAGCTTCTGAACTGATTATTGTGCAGGTAATTGGGGCCGTAGAAAAGATTATTATTAACCTGGACACGGTTTACGATGTACTTACTGCAGTAGACAAAATCGGTAAAGTAACTGATAAGCCCTTGGAGAACCAAATGGGAGTGCGTTTGCCCAAAACGTACTTTGATAAAGGAATTGAGGTTGACATACAAAACCTGAATTACAACTACCCTGGCTACGATAAAAAGGTACTTAAAGAAATAAACCTAACAATGAAGCCGGGTGAACGTATCTGTATTACTGGGCACTCTGGCAGTGGTAAATCTACGTTGGTCAATATTATTGATGGCATTTACCCTTCTTATAAAGGAGTGGTAACGTACAACAATGTATCGCTTAGTGATATTGACGTGAATTTTCTTAGAGATCATATTGCCAAAAATGTGTCGCAGGAGGATATCTTTGATGGTACGGTGTTAGAAAATATTTTGCTTGGTAAGTCCAACGCTACTTACCAAACGGCGATTGAAGCGATTGAAGCAGTTGGTGCTACCGACGAAATCAATCAATTACCTGAAGGACTGCATACTCCGTTGGTGAGTGGTGGAAAAACTCTCTCTACCGGACTGGCTCACAAAATCACTCTGGCTCGCTGTATTGCTAAGAAACCGAAAGTTATTATCCTGAACGATTTCTTTTTCTTCTTCGAGCAATCAGTAAAAGAGCGTTTGATTCGTTACTTAACTGATGCTAAGCACAGCTGGACATTGATTACAGTATCTACTGATCCGGTTATTTTAACTAATTGTACCCGGGTAATTGTATTGAAAGAGGGAGCGATAGTTACCCAGGGTACTTACGACGAAGTGAGCAAAGACCCTCATTTTCAAGAAATTATTGACCACGATATTAGACCAATTACTTCTTAATTGAAAAATAATGAGAAAAGCGATTTTTCCTCAACCTGACCACCTATCCCAGCTGGAGTCTATGAATGTGCTCCAGTCGCCTCGGGCGGGACGCGTGCTGGCTAAGTGGCTGGGTGGGGTTGGTATATTTTTGTTTCTGGTGCTGTTTCTGCCCTGGCAGCAGAACATTAACGCTACTGGCGAGGTCACTGCACTTTCGCCGGAGAACCGTCCTCAGACAATTCAGAGTGCTATTCCGGGGCAGATTACCAACTGGCTGGTAAACGAAGGTGAATACGTACAAGAAGGGGATACGATTCTTACAATCCGGGATGTGAAAGATAAGTTCTTTGATCCTCAGCTTCTTCCTCGTTTACAAGAACAAATTGAGGCAAAGGTAGCCAGTATTGACGCTAAAGAACAAAAAGCTGAGGCGCTGGAACGCCAGATTGCGGCTTTGCGCGACGCACTACGGTTAAAGCTTAAACAAGCCAGAAATAAAGTAAGGCAGAGCGAATTGAAAGTTGTGAGTGATAGTACTGATTTTATAGCTGAAGGGGTAAATGCCAATATTGCCGATAATCAGTTTGAGCGACAGCAAGTGCTGTACGATGAGGGGCTAAAATCACTGACGGAACTACAGCAGAAGGAACAGAAAGCCCAGCAGGCTCAAGCAAAGCTGATCTCTAGTGAGAATAAGTTTTATGCTACGCAGAATGAGCTGTATAACGCCCAAATTGAGCTGAACTCAATTGAAGCTGATTATCTAGAGAAAATTAGTAAGGCCGAGTCAGACTTAAGCCTCACTCGAGCTGAACTAGCCGAAGCAGCGGGTAGCCTGATTAAGCAACGGAATGAATACGCCAATGTGGAAGAGCGATTAGATCGCTACTCTATCATCGCTCCTCAGGATGGCTTTGTGGTGAAAGCGTTGAAAACAGGAATTGGTGAGACGATTAAAGAAGGGGAGGGAGTAGTAACGGTAATGCCCCGCAACCCCGATAAAGCGGTAGAACTATACGTAAGACCGATGGATGTGCCACTATTAGAAACAGGACGGCACGTTCGCTTAGAGTTTGATGGTTGGCCAGCCCTACAGTTCTCCGGTTGGCCTAGCGTAGCCGTAGGAACATTTGGTGGCATCGTTAAAGTAATAGATTTTGTGGAAACCGATGACAAAGCAGGGAAATACCGTATCTTAGTTACTCCTGACCCCTCTAATGACGGCGATTGGCCCGAACAACTACGGTTAGGTTCAGGAGTAAAGGGTTTTGCCATGCTGAACGATGTGCCACTATGGTACGAACTGTGGCGACTGTACAACGGGTTCCCGCCAAGTTTGGAGGCAGAACCAGATATGAAGAATGCAGATGTAAAAACCGCCTCCAAATAAACACGAAAGCACTATGCAACTTTTGGTTTAAAACATGATACTCTTGCAAAAGTATTTCTGCCTAAGAAAATTTGGAACAGCACTACTACTGGTCATCAGCCTGATGCAGGCTCTCTATGGCCAAATGGATTCAACTTTAGCCTCGCAAGACTCGCTGGTTGTGAAAGACCAGACATTTACCATAGATGACTTTTTCGGTCATATTCTTACCCATCACCCTTTGGTGAGAAGAGCGAACCTATTTGATGATCTGGCTTTCCAAGATCTGCGTATGGCGCGAGGAATGCTAGACCCGATAGCACAATCTGACTTTGCTATCAAAGACTACAAAGGCACTCGTTACTATCAGACGTGGGACAGCCGTTTGAAGATACCTATGTGGTTTCCAATTGACCTGGAAGTGGGTTACGAGCGAAATAATGGTAATTTTCTAAATCCTGAGCAACAGAATACTGAAGATGGATTAGTTTACGCTGGATTCTCGATACCCATAGGACGGGGGTTGTTTATCGATCAACGTCGGGCAGCGATCCGCCAGGCTCGGCTGATGCAAGATTTAGCCGAAGCTGATCAGGTAAAAGAAATTAATAAACTCCTATTTGACGCCGCTAAATCTTACTGGGATTGGTACTACGCTTATCAAGAATACGAGATTATTAGCGAGATAGAAGATGCCGCTCTTTTACGCTACAACGGTGTAGTACGGCAGGTAATTAATGGCGATGTTGCTCCATTTGACTCGTTAAAAGCATTTATCAACTATCAGGAGCGGGATAACCAACGGCTGCAGGCGCAACTCGACCTAGAAAATGCTCGGTTAGCTGTATCGGTATTCCTCTGGGCAGGTACAGAAGAAGAAGAGACTAACGTGCTACCGCTGGAGTTGGCCGAAAATACTTGGCCCGTGCTGGGCGAAAGTGAAGCAGTTAACATTGAGGTATTGGCTGCGCTACAAGAGCTGGCAATGGAAGCTCACCCTGAGCTGCAAAAGATCACGGCCAAATTCCAGCAAACAGAAATTGACCGACGTTTGGCTCTAGAGTTTCTTAAACCTCAAATTGATCTGAAATATAATTTTTTGAGTGAAACCGTATCCGAGCTTAGGCCTTCTAATGGTAACGGAAATGGAAACGGCAACGACCAACCCTTTTTCTTTAATGACTACACGGCTGGCGTACAGTTTTACTTTCCTCTCTTTTTACGAAAGGAGCGGGGAAAGCTGGCTCAGACGAATATCAAGCTAGAGCAGTTGTATTTTGAGCAATCGTACCAACGACAGCTCATTGCCAACGGAGTGTTGACTACGTACAACACCTTAGAAAATCTAGCCGAAATCATCGACCAGCAGACGCGGATGGTCGATTACTACAGTCAATTACTGAATGGCGAACTTCGTAAATTTGAGTTTGGGGAAAGCTCTATATTTTTGATCAATACTCGGGAAACTGAATTACTAGATGCTCGGATTAAACTACTGAAGCTGCAAACCCAGCGGGAAAAGACCAATGCTGAACTGTACTACGAAGCGGGAGTGCCTAACCTTAGTCTGACAGCAACCGATACCGATGGGATCGAGTAAAAGTTTGTAGTGTTATAGTCAGGCGACTTTTTGAGTTTTAAATCCCGAATAAGCCTCATTTCTCATGAGCTCAGAGTGCTACAATACTCTTGGTTTTATTAACGCTTTCGTTGCCAATCTCAATAATAAAAAAATTTGACTTGTAGTCCGATAGATCAAGCTCTTTGCGTAAAAATCCTCGAATTCGTACGGCATCTTCGTATAAGAGATTACCGATAACATCGTAGACGCGAATCTTTAGATCCGTGCGAGGGCTACCCGAAATATTAATTTCAAACTTACCATCAGAAATAGATTCCAGTTTAAAATCAAATGATTGATTTAGTATGTTTCGGGAGTAGTTTAGCCGGTTTTCAATAGGTGTGGCAGGAGAAGAGAACAAGGAAGTATCAATACTTGGAACCAAAGTGTCGCGATGGGGTGCTATTTCTTGCCCAACCACCTCCACACTAAGCAGCATGCTTGCAAGTATTGCTACCCGGCTAAGGTAGGAACGTACAGTACGGTGGCCGAATGTATTAAGTAGTGTCAGCAAAATAGGTCATTCTTGATTTTGGTCTACCATTGAATACGTGTACCAAAAACGTTCCGAATACCCGTGAAGATATTCTTTTTCTACCAAAATTTTACGAATATTTTTTTCTGCTGGCATCGGCAGCTGCCGGATAGTCCCTGAGTACAGGTGAATAAAATGGATATAATCACCAGAAAGAAAGTAAGCTTCATCGTTAAGAAACTGAATCGGATGGTCAGAAGATAAAGGTCGTTGAGATAGAAAGTTACCGAAAAGATCAAAAATCAATAGCTGCTCATCAGTTTGAATATAGATTCTGTTTTGGTATTCCCGCAGTAGGTGCACCTGGTTTTCGGATGAAAAATACCACTGTAAAGATGCAGATAGCGTGTTTTCGGCGAGCTGCGGATTATATTTATTCAGAATCAGATCAGCAGAAATATACCATACTTGCTGGTCGGCACTAAGTGTGGCGTTACCCAGTGTAATTTCAGGA
Organism: Tunicatimonas pelagia; assembly: GCF_030506325.1. Classification (NCBI taxonomy): domain Bacteria; kingdom Pseudomonadati; phylum Bacteroidota; class Cytophagia; order Cytophagales; family Catalimonadaceae; genus Tunicatimonas; species Tunicatimonas pelagia. Next base: position 5,403,272 of record NZ_CP120683.1, read on the forward strand.
AGCGAAATAGTAGAAACCTCGCTAAGGTTCTGATCTAGTACGGTAAGCATTTGTTGAAAAGGGAAATAGGCTTGTATTCGGAGCGTTTGCCAGGGTAGTAAAAACGGGACTTCTAAATTACTAGGTTGGTGAACACGAAGAGTGTCACCCTGCCGATTATACTGCATAATTACTCCTTGTGCATTGGCAACATAAAGCCGATTATGCGGGGAGCTAGCTACTGATTCGGGCAAAGCAAGAGCAAAGCTGTCTTCAAGTTGCCACGACTGCGCCGATAAAGAGTAGGGGAATAGCCATAAGCTAACCTTGAAAAGTACGTAGCTCAAACGTTTTACCATTTAAAACCCCATAATGCGGTTGAGTAATCCATTCTCCTAGGTTATAATAACGGCTCTCTGGGTTCAATGGTATATCGAGCGGTAGGTGGCGATGGCCAAACACGTAGTAATCGTGGTGCGTATTTGCTTCAATCTCTCGGCAGTAATGGTAAATCCATTCGTGCTCCTTGCCCCGAAATAATTCATCTTTTTTCTCATTGCTCTTACGGCTGCTTCTTGACCAAGAGTTAGCGAAAGCAATACCTAAGTCGGGATGAATAAGGCTAAAAAGGACTTGGCCAATTTTAGCTGTAAAGATTTTTTTTAGGAATTTATACGTTCTATCACCCGGCCCCAATCCATCACCGTGCCCAATATGAAGATGCGTATTATTAACCTGTATCGAGATCGGCTGACGAACTACGGGTACACCAAGTTCGTGCTCAAAGTAATCAAACATCCACAAGTCATGATTACCAGTAAAAAGAACAACAAAAATTCCTCGTTCTAGTAGCTGAATTAGCTTGCTTTGAAGGTGTAAAAAGCCTTTAGGAACTACGTGCCGATATTCAAACCAAAAATCAAAAATATCGCCTAATAGAAATAAACCATGAGCATCAGAACGAATTGTCTCCAACCAACGCACAATGGTTTGCTCCCGCTGCTTACTTTGGCGAAAATTGGGGGCACCTAAATGAAAATCAGAAGCAAAGTATAACTTTTTTTCAGCAGGAAGTTGAATAGGGCTTAATAAGTCCGTACTGGAAATCATACGAGCAAAAGTAAGGAGAGCTAGGGCAATAAAAAAGGGCTGATGAACAGCCCTTTTTTCTATGTACTACTATTTTAAGACTAAGGATTTCCTTTCGCTTCAGCCGCCGTAGTCTCTTCCGAAGAAGCGGCTGCTTTCTCCGAAGATGCTACGTCAGGTGATGTGGCGTGGCCATTGGAGGATTTTATGTCTTCGTTCTCCTTCGAGTCGTCTTTTTTCTCTTCCTCCTGCGTATATTCTTGATAGGAGGTAGGTCGGGCAAACGGACGCTTTCCAATAAGGTTCTCCAAGTCGTTCTGGAAAAGAATCTCCTTATCTAATAGCTGTTTGGCTAAAGCCTCCAGTTGATCGCGCTTATCGATTAGCAGTTTCTTGGTGCGCTCGTACGCTCGTTCAATAAGTTGGCGCACTTCTTCGTCGATAGTTTGAGCGGTAGCTTCCGAGTATGGCTTGGTAAAATTATAGTCCGGTTGGCGGGAATCGTAGAAAGATACATTTCCTAGCTTCTCATTCATACCGTAAACGGTAACCATGCTGTACGCCATTTTAGTGATTCGCTCCAGGTCATTCTGAGCACCAGTAGATATCTTGCCAAAAACCACCTCTTCTGCTGCTCGTCCTCCCAATGCCATACACATTTGGTCGAGCATTTGCTCGGTACGATACAAGAATTGCTCTTTAGGCAGATACTGAGCGTAACCTAAAGCAGCTACTCCCCGGGGAACAATACTTACTTTCACCAAAGGGTCAGCGTGTTCTAAGAACCATCCGGCTACAGCATGGCCGGCTTCATGATAAGCTACAATCTCCTTTTCTTCCGGTGAGATAATCTTGTTCTTTTTCTCTAACCCACCAATCACCCGGTCAATGGCATCATGGAAGTCCTGCGTCTCAATAACCTTTTTATCTCTTCGCGCAGCAATTAGCGCAGCCTCGTTACAAATATTAGCAATTTCGGCACCTGCAAAACCAGGAGTTTGCGCCGCTAGCTTTTTAGGGTTGATATCTTTGGAGGTCTTGAGCGGTTTTAGGTGTACCTTAAAGATTGCCTCTCGTCCTACAATATCCGGTTTGTCAATAGATATTTGTCGATCAAATCGTCCGGGGCGTAACAAAGCAGAATCCAGTACATCAGGGCGGTTGGTGGCTGCTAGAATAATCACGCCTGAGTCGGTAGAGAAACCATCCATTTCGGCCAGCAGCGAGTTAAGGGTGTTTTCTCGCTCATCGTTAGAGCCGGGCATGGCTCCCTTTCCTCGGGCACGGCCTACGGCATCAATTTCATCAATAAAAATAATACAGGGAGCTTTTTCTTTGGCTTGCTTAAATAAATCGCGCACCCGGGCGGCACCCACCCCCACAAACATTTCTACAAAGTCAGAACCAGATAGTGAGAAGAAGGGAACGCCCGCTTCACCCGCTACTGCCTTGGCCAATAGAGTTTTACCAGTACCAGGAGTACCGATAAGCAATGCCCCTTTCGGGATTTTACCACCCAAGTTGGTGTACTTGGAGGGATTTTTTAGAAAATCTACAATCTCCCGAACTTCCTCCTTCGCTTCATCCAGACCAGCCACATTATCAAACGTGACATTTACCTTATTTTCCGCATCGAACAGTGCTGCCCGAGATTTTCCAATGTTAAATATTTGCCCACCGGGGCCACCTCCTCCGGCCATTCGCCGCATTAAGAACCAGAAACCAAACAGTAGTAAGAACAAAAATCCCCACTGGAACAGCCAGCCCACCACATCGGAGCGCTTTTCTACTTTGTAGCCAATTTGCTCATTTCTTGGCAAGTCTTCTTGCGCTTCATTAAAATCTTCTACAAATACCTCAGTATTAGCTATTTGCAAGCGATAATGCGGGCCTGACGTTAGAGGGAACGGGTTGCGCTCTTCCTGCTCATTACGATACTCAGGTTTTTGCAATGCTTCCTGACTCAATGTAATCTCTACTACATTTTGCTGATCAATAAGCACTACTTCCTTTACATCACCTTCGCTCAACATTTTATCAAAGCGACGCTGGGTAATTTCTATAGTAGAGTTACTTTTATTGAAGTACGTAACCCCCAGAATTAACGCTAGTAATGTTACGATAATCCATATCGGATAATTGGGCCGTTGCGGGGGCTTCGGCATCATTTTTTTCTTCTTAGAATCTGCCATCTATTTGTTAATCTCCTTATTCTGAATGAAATGCAATTTAGTTAAACTTAACTACGAACGCATACTTTTACTGCAAAGTTTTAAGCGATATGTTGGAATCTACGTGGGTAATTACCGCATCGCCCCAAAGTTCTTCTAATGCAAAAAACTCCCGGCGGTCGTGCGTGAAAATGTGGGCTACTACATTTACGTAGTCGAGCAGCATCCATTCCCGGTTTTCTTTGCCTTCTCGGTGCCAGGGATTCTCTCCCGTTCTTTCCTTTATTTCTTTTTCTATGGAGTCGGTAATTGCGTCCAGTTGCGTGTCAGAATTACCGGAGCAAATGACAAAGAAATCGGCTACTGCATTTTTTACTTTTCTCAAATCCAGTTTTACAATATCTTCGGCTTTCTTTTCCTGCATTCCGAATACCATTATGTCACTAAGTTCCTTAGAATTCATGCACGTATTGTTCGTTTAAGTGTTAGACGGGTAAAGTACTAAAATATTTGACCTTGAAATCATTTTCTTTTACAACGTCCCAACTGGGCAAACAGTTATTTTATTACGAAAGCTGCGACTCTACCAATAAAGTGGCTACGCAACTGGTTCAGCAAAACAAAGCCGAACACGGGGCGGTGATCTTTTCGGAGTTTCAGACCCAAGGGCGGGGGCAACAGCAAAAGAGCTGGGAGTCAGCCCCCGGCGACAATTTGACTTTCTCGTTAGTATTATTTCCCAATCTGGCAGTGAAGCACTTTTTTCGGTTAAATATACTGGTTTCGTTGGCCGTAGCCGAAGCCTTGAATAATTGGGTAAAAGACAAAATGAGGATCAAGTGGCCAAATGATATTTTTTATCACGATCAAAAGCTGGGAGGGATACTAATCCAAAATAATTTGCAGGGAACGTACGTAAAATCATCGGTAATTGGGATCGGACTCAATGTAAACCAACTTCATTTTAATCATCCGCGAGCTATTTCTCTAGCTAATATCCGCAATCAAATTATTCATCGAGAGAAGTTATTAAACGAAATTCTGGTGCGCTTAGAAAACTTTTTAGGGGAATTATCGACAAGTGACTTGACTAAATTAGCAAGAAAATACGATGCTAGCCTCTACGGAAAAGGTGAGAAAAGGAGGTTTGAAGATAACAAAGATCAGTTTGAGGGAGTAATAACCGGAGTGGATGAGCGCGGACGGTTAGTGATTGAAGTAGAAAACGAACCTCGCTACTACAATTTTCACGAGGTTCGCTATCACTGGGACTAAAAAAGAATATTAAGACATACTTCAAGTTCTAGGCTGAAGTCACTAATGGTTCTGCTACATCAATAATACGGCGGGCTTGAGCGTCCCACTCTATGCGCTGCCCGGTTTTGTAGGATAGGGTCGCCATGTGCGCGGATATTGCCTCTTCAAATCCCTCCTTTATTCCGCAGCTAGGTTGACCGCCATTGCGGATACAGCTAAGCCACTCCCGAATATGCAGGTACGTTGAATCCACTCGTTTGCCATCTCGATAGGTATACAGTAATCCTTTATCGGCGAAATATTTAGCAGTGGCTGAGGTAACCCCATCAACTCCTTCTCGCCCGGGAGTGTAGGCGTACAGTGGAACGTTGGGGTCAATGGTATCGTCCGCTAGCATCTCCTGGTAGCGAGTTGAGCGAGGATCAGCGTAAATGGTTAAACTATTACCCAGTTCCATTGTAGCATCATGGCCCATTAGTAGGGTAGGGCGACTGTGCTGATTGCCCAAAGAAGCCGAGTACAGGAAGGTCATGCCCTTTTCTTTACCGGGATCCTGCGTAGAACCAGTAGAATAATCCGGGTATTCCATATTCACCTGAAACACATCGGGCACTTCGCGTCCGTCGCGGTGGGTATACACTCCGCCGGAGGCTGTGACGTACTTCGGTATGCCCATTTCTAAAAGGCAGTTGATCCGGTCGTAATCGTGCGTGAGCAAGTCGCCGGATAATCCGGTACCGTAGGCCCACCACTTTCTCCATCGGAAGAAATGCTCTTTATTAAACGGAATGCTGGGGGCAGGCCCTAAAAATTGCTTCCAGTCGATGGTGGATGGACTAGCTGCTTCGTGAATGTTGTACTGCCAAGCCCCGTTATCAGAATTCCGATTGGTACACGCCTGGATGAGCGAAACATGGCCTAGCACATTTTTCCGAATAGCATCTTGAGCCGTTAAGAAACTTTGGGTTTGCCGGTGCTGGTGCCCTACCTGAAAAACAATGTCTGACTGGGTTACTGCATCGTAAAGATCGTAGGTCTCCTGAATTTTATGCGTCATACACTTTTCAACGTACACGTGCTTACCCGCTTGAGCAGCAGCAATAGCCATGGGAGCGTGCCAGTGGTCAGGAGTGGCAATAATAACGGCATCGATATCAGGACTGGCCAACATTTCTTGGTAAGTACGGTAACGCTTAGGTGTATTCTGATCGGTTTTTACCGTTTCCATTGCTTCTTCGGCTCGCACATCAAACAAGTCGCAAACCCCAGTGTACTGAATGTTTAAGCTTTCCTGTTCCAGAAAATCTTGTAAGCGGGTATCGTTACTATTTTTTTGAGCGGCTTCTTTCATGTTAGTAAGCCATTCGGCGGTGGCAAACCCAGAAGCTTTAACCAGTTGCTTACCTCGAATGCCAAATCCAATAATACCAACACGAATGGGAGTACCAGCCATAGAGCCGGTGGGCGGAGGAAGCGATGCTTTAATATCCAGTTCGTTCAGTATTTCTTCTTTCACACTTCGGTCGTAGCTCTGTTTGGCAGCGGCACTGGCCCAGAAAGCCCCAAGCACAGGTACGGTGGCCATTCCCTTAATAATATCGCGACGGGTAATACCGCTAGATTGATTGTTTGAGTTATCAGGTGTCATAAGATGATGGATTTGTAGTGATGGTTGAGTTACTAAGCCGCGACTTCTTCAGGCGACGACTGTCTTCTTCGCTGAGTGTAGCTTCGCATGAGTCGATCCAGACCGATAATATGGCTGGTAGGAAAAACGTAGAGCACCGCCATCGCAAATAGCTCAATAAGGTTTTTATTTACCCACAGATAGCTGCCTTCGCTGGGAAGCGCATACTCAGCACCAATAAACGGGGGGTGTGATAAGTAGTACAAACCTAGCAAAACCATTCCGCCGATAAGGGCTGCTTGGGTAAGAAAACCCACGAGTAAGCTTAGCCCGACTGCTACTAGTCCCCAGGTGTTGAGGAAATCTACCGCTGCCATAAGACTGGGGTTGGCTGCAATGGTCTCGAACATAGGAGCAAACCAACCTTGCGAATCGTTTAAGTAGCCTGCAGCCGACCAACTGGGACTATACAATTTGACTACTCCTTCGTACAAGAAGTGCCAACCAATTAAAACCCGTAAAATAACCAGTACATTGAGTTGCGGGGGCGAAAGCGAAGAGATAGCCGTTTTCATGATGGTAGTGATTAGTAGTAAAGATTCCCAAAAGTTCCGTATTCTACTACCTAAAAAAAATGATTTGAATCAGGTTATTGGTTGATTTATTGCCGAGAGTAAGCAATATGGTTTCTTCTTTCCAAGTTAATGTGCTAATTTTGCCCGCAAATTTAAAACATACGAGAAGCATGGTTGAAGAACAAAGAATCCGTTACAAAGTAAAAGACATTTCTCTGGCTGCCTGGGGAAGAAAAGAAATTCGCTTGGCTGAAGCTGAGATGCCGGGCCTAATGTCTATTCGGGAAGAATATGGACCACAACAACCGCTAAAAGGGGCGCGAATTGCGGGCTGCTTACATATGACTATCCAGACGGCAGTGCTGATTGAAACTTTGGTAGAACTGGGGGCGGAAGTGACTTGGTCGTCGTGTAATATTTTCTCTACGCAGGATCACGCCGCTGCCGCTATTGCTGAAGCAGGTATACCGGTGTTTGCCTGGAAAGGTATGACCGAAGAAGAATTTGATTGGTGTATTGAGCAAACCTTATTTTTTGGTGAAGACCGCCAGCCACTAAACATGATTCTGGATGATGGTGGGGATTTAACCAATATGGTGCTGGATCGCTATCCGGAAATGGTAGAAGGTATTCGGGGAATCTCGGAAGAAACTACCACCGGGGTACACCGCTTGTACGAGCGCATGAAGAAAGGAACCTTGCCTTTACCCGCAATCAACATTAACGATTCGGTTACTAAATCTAAATTTGATAATAAGTACGGCTGTAAAGAATCGTTAGTAGATGCTATCCGCCGGGCTACCGACCTGATGCTAGCCGGAAAAGTAGCGGTAGTAGCGGGTTACGGCGATGTGGGAAAAGGTTCAGCCCAATCGCTTCGCGGAGCAGGAGTGCGAGTAATCGTGACCGAGATTGATCCAATTTGTGCGCTACAGGCGGCGATGGACGGTTTTGAAGTAAAGAAAATGGATAATGCGATTCCTCGCGCTGATATTATTGTGACCGCTACCGGAAATAAAGATATTGTAGCCGCCCGTCATTTCAAGCAGATGAAAGATAAAGCCATCGTTTGTAATATCGGTCACTTTGATAACGAGATTGACGTAGCTTGGTTAAAAGAAAATGCCGAACGCGATGAGATTAAGCCTCAGGTAGATTTGTACCGAATGGCCAATGGCAACGAGATTATTCTGCTGGCCGAAGGCCGATTAGTCAACTTAGGAGTAGCTACCGGGCACCCGTCATTTGTAATGTCTAACTCATTTACCAACCAAGTACTGGCGCAGATTGAGTTGTGGAAGCATACTGATAAGTACGAAAATGCGGTGTATATGCTGCCTAAGCACTTAGACGAAAAGGTAGCGGAGCTGCATTTGGAAAAAATCGGAGTAGAACTGGATACGCTATCGGAAGAGCAAGCCGAATATATTGGCGTAACGGTGAAAGGGCCATTTAAGCCTGATTATTACCGCTACTAGGGTGATGAGTAATGAATAATGATTAATGATTAATGAGTGGTAATCATTCATTAGTCATCAATCATTACTCATTAAAACGTGAGTGTGGGCAGTAAGCCTTTTTTCTTCTCTTCAATCTTTTCGTGTACTGATAGGATTTCAATCTCAGTACGACGATTAATCTCTCTACCACCAAATTCGTCATCGTTAGAAACTAGCGGGCGGGTCTCACCAAATCCCTTAGCAACTACTTGGGCTTCGGTGGTTCCGTACTGAAGTAGGTAGCTAGCCACTGCCTTAGCGCGTTGTTCGGAAAGCTTCTGGTTATAATCTGCCTCGCCTACATTGTCGGTATGGCCATTGATCTGAATTTTCAGATTTGGATTTGCCTTTAATAGTTCGTGAACTCGATCAAGCTCCGAAATAGACTCCTGCTTGATAGACGCTTTACCCGTATCGAAAAAGATGTTTTTCAGAATAGTTACTGATCCTACTACTGCTTTATCTAGTTGAATGGCTCGTTTAATCTCTTTTCTGCCCTTTAATTGATCCGCCCCAAAGTTGGTGGAATAGAATAGGTAACCCTCCGCTTCTACAATAAGTCCGAAATTCTCCCCTTCCGGAATAGAAATTTTGAACTCTCCCGTAGAAGGATCGGAATATTGGCGATCAATAATGATATTTTTACGGTTATCAGATAAAATGAGCTCGGCAGCAACCGGGTTACCAGAACCAGCATCAGTCACTTTTCCAATAAAGTACGTAGTGTTTTTAACTGGGGCAGCCGCTACTGGTTTAGGTGCTGCCTTCTTCGGCTTCATGTTAATTACGTACAGGTCGTTTCCTCCCATGCCATCTTCTCGGGCAGTAGCATAATAACCAAGGGCGTTATCAGCTGAGGTAACGAAGTAGATATCATCTTGAGCCGTGTTGATGGGGTAGCCCATATTAATGGGAGTACTCCACTTGCCTTGGTATTTTCGGCTTTGAAAGATATCGTAGCCCCCCATTCCCATATGCCCCTTCGAGCTAAAAAACAAAGATTTTCCGGAAGGATGAATAAAAGGAGCATCTTCATCGGCTTCGGTATTAATTTTTGGCCCTAGGTTTTCGGGTGGCCCCCATTCACCCCGCCGATCTTTGCGAGATACATATAGATCAAACCCACCAAACCCGCCTGGGCGGTTGCTTGAGAAGTATAGCTCATCGCCCGCTTGGTTTACCGAAACTGATAATTCCCGATAGGGCGAATTGACGTATTGGCTTACCGGAAGAGGTACAGACCATTCTTTATTCTGATAAGTAGAGAAGTAAATGTCACCGTCACCTTCGTCCACGTAAATAAACAGCGTTTTCCCGTCGGGCGAAATAGCGGCTCCACATTCGTGGTAGTGGGTGTTAATGTTAGTACTAATTTTCTCGGGAATCAGCCAGTCGCCCTTATTTCTTCTAACAATGTAGATATCTTCGTAGTAGTTATCGTCATAGGCTTTTTTACCCCCCGTAGAACCCTCGCGGCGAGAAGTAAAGATTAAAGATTTACCATCGGAAGTAATCAGCGGGGCGTAATCTTGGTTGTCGGAGTTCAACTTCTTGAGATTACGAATTTCTACATTTTTAGGATTGTTCACATATTCTATCCCGATATTACACTGCCGAATGTGTCGATCGACAGTATAGGTATTTTCAGCATTTTTACGGTAGTAATGAAAATACTCTAATGCTTTCTCAAACTGGTGATTGTACTGGTAGGCTAGCCCCAGATGAAAAACCAGGGTAGAGGTTGAATCTTGCGTGTTTTCGTAGACTTCTTCCAGAAAAGGCATAGCCCGGTGCTTGTACCTGCTCTTCAGATAAGCCAATCCAATTTTATAGGTAATAGAAAGATCATCGGGGGTAATATCAGCCGCTTTTTTGTAATTAATGGCCGCTTCGTAGTAAAAACCATGCTCATAATACTTGTCCGCAGTTTTGAGTAATCGCTTAACCGACTGGGCCTGTGCCACCCCGCTGAGCGATAAGCTGATAAGGAAAATAAGTATAAGCCTGGGCATTACAAATAGCACTTCATTTATATTATACAATAATAAATAAATATATTAATATATAATATTGTTTGATTTCATATACAGACATAAGTAATATATCGGAGGGAATAGCGTTTTTCTGCGAGGGTAGTATCAGGCGATTTTGGGCTGAAAGTTACGTGCAGATTACGTGTTGCTATAAATCTCAGTACTAATGCTAACTTTTCTTTGGAAGATATCTGGGGATAGGGCTATTGGATGTACAGTTTACTCAATCCTGCCAAGTCTATATGTAACCGGAGTTTCCTTCGCTCAACTATTTTAATTGATACTGTTTTGCCTGTAAATAGTTCCTTAGTGCTTGGTTAGTTTCTTTTTGCTTAGTGCCTCGGTGAGTTTTAATGAGGACGATGCAAATCTTATCTAAGACTTCTTGCGGAAGAGAGTAAAGAATGGCATACTCAGCTCCCTGGCAATATAGTTTCAGGAGATTGATATAGTTGATAGAATTTTTTTCTAAAAACTGCGGCAACGTTGTAGACTGTACTTGTATTTGCTGCCCATTTCCTGGCTGACTAAAAATTGAGGCCATTGTAGTGGAACCATCCAATTTGCTAGTATGAAGAGTAATAGGAATATTATTGTCGCTAATGGCTTGTGGTTCAATATGCCAATTAAATGTAGGATACGTTTCCTTATATTTTTCAAGCATTTGAAAATTGAAGGACATGGGTTCAAAGGCGTAGCTGATAGCTTCAGGAAACTTATAAAACATGAACAATGAAAAGTAACCTACATTTGCGCCAATATCTACTATTGTTGGATTCTTAAGCGTGAGTAGATGTTCAGGTATGTTCTTAAAATAAATCTGATCAAAAAAGCACTCACGAAATGCCGATAGCATTTGACGCGGTACTCGTACGCTAAACTGGCCTTTCAACTGAAAATCAAAGGATGCTTGGTAACCAAACATCTTAAACCACAAATACTGAGGCCAGTTTTCAAAATGTGCAAAGAGATTACGATAACGCCGAATTTTATTCTTAGACATCATAAAGATAAGTAGGTTAGTAAGTCCGGTTTAGTAGATTACCGACTGCGAAGAAAGGTAGAAAGCGTGCTTTCTCCAACTCATACTTTTCCAAACATAATCTGAGAGTGGTGTAGCGTTTCTCTTGGGTTGCTACTGAAGTGCCGTAGGTCTACTTGCCAAAAATCTGCTGCATTTAGTAGTGATATAGCCTACTTTGTTTAGTTCGGTAAAAATTATTTACGATAGCAAGAGACTGATCTAACATGATAGAGTAGTTTCTCCTACCTTCAGTAACGTACCGAGAACTATAGCCTCTAGATTCTCTGCAACATATTACCCCTCCTAACGCAGTAATATATGAGTGGGCTACTCTGCTAAGGTTGTCGAGGAACCAGATTTTTAACGGTGGTCATTTCGGGAAAAATAGCGTAATTGTAAAAAAATTAGCAATAAAAGATATATGAGAGCCAAGCTTAAGCAGATTGTGAGTGATCCACGGTATATCACTGGACTATATGTACTAGTTGCTATTTTGATTAGTGTACAAGCATTACTTTTAGGCGGGAAACGTTACGAAGAAGCTGGGAAAGAATACAACCGATACAACAATTACACTATTTTTGAGCGGTCGTTTTACCATCTAAAAAATAATCAAGACTTGTATGTTTACTATCCTGAAGAGCACTGGGATATCTATAAATATACTCCAACATTTTCGGTGTTTTTCGGCCTTTTTGCAGTTTTTCCCGATTGGCTTGGGTTACCTTTCTGGAACCTATTCAATGCTGTGCCTCTTTTGGTAGGGATATATTACCTACCCAAGCTTAATAATTTTGAAAAGGGTCTTGTTGCAATAATCATATTGCAAGAACTGATAACTTCTATACAAAATGAGCAAGCGAATGGATTGATAGCCGGACTATTGATATTAGCTTTTGCTCTAATGGAACGAAAGAAGTACGCTTGGGCTACCCTATGTATTGTATCTTCGGCCTTTATAAAGCTGTTTGGTATAGTGGGGGTAGCGTTGTATTTACTCTACCCTAACAAACGGCATACCTTGGTTTACACTATGTTGTGGGTGGCACTTATGGCCGTAGTGCCCTTGGTATTAATAAGCTATGAACAGTATGTTTACTTACTTGAAAACTATCTGGTATTGCTATCTGATGACCACTCTGCCTCCTACGGCTACTCGGTAATGGGGTGGCTATATACTTGGTTTATGATAGGTATCAACAAAATGGCTGTGGTGCTCATCGGTGCGGCAATTTTTATGGTGCCCTTTATGAAAATACAATGGTATACCTACTACGGATTTAGGTATCTGGTTATTGTGTCTATACTGATTTGGGTCGTTATCTTTAATCATAAGGCGGAGTCGCCCACATTTATCATTGCTATGGCGGGGGTTGCTATGTGGTTTGTTGTAAGCGAGAAGAATGCAATCAATATTGCCCTCTTCACTTTTGCTTTTGTGTTTACTACACTATCCCCTACTGATATTTTTCCTCAATTTTTGCGGGAGCAATTGGTAACCCCCTACGTCCTCAAAGGAGTTCCTTGCATTTTCGTTTGGATAAAAGTTATTTATGATATGCTTAGCAAGCATAAGGTAAGCTATCTAACCAATAGATATATCGCTTCTTTTGAATAGTACGAAGGGACGCATTGCTGCCTACCAATTAGCTTGCGGTAGGTGCTATGCTCTTATTTTGTCAGTACAAGCATACTTATCTTGACCGAAAAAGGTTCTTTATGAACTCGCTAAAATGGCTGCGCAGTCGCCAAAAATTAAGCCAAACGTTTTGCTTAACTAAGATAATCTTATCGGTGAAAGTGACGTTAATTTTTTGAGGAATTACCAATCATACTTAATTCTTTTAACAATATAGATATCCTCGTAGTAATTATCGTCATAGGCCTTTTTACCGCCTGTAGAGCCTTCTCGTCGCAAGGTAGAAATTAGCGAACGGCAATCGGAAGTGCCTAGCGGGGCATAGTCCTGATTGTCAGTATTTAGCTTTTTGAGATTATTCACATATTCTATCTTAATACTACATTGTCTGATATGTCGGCCTACGGTATAAGTGTTGTCAGTATTTTTCCGAAAGAGGTGGCAATATTTCAGAGCTTGCTCAAACTGATAATTATACTGGTAGGCTAGCCCCAGATGAAATGCTAACGTAGAAGTGGTAGCTTCTGTGTTTTTGTATGCGTCTTGCAAGTAAGGAAGTGTCCGGTGCTTATAACGGCTTTCTAAGTAGGCTAATCTGATCTTGTAGGTGATAACTATGTCGCCAGGGGTAATTTCTGCTACTTTTGTATAGTATGTAGGAGCCTCGTAGTAAAAACCATGCTCGTAGTACTTGTTGGTAAACTTTAGCAATTTTTTTTGCTGATTGCCCGCAGGACACACCCGACAGGGAGCACAGCTAACAAATTATAAGTACCCAGAACATGAGTAATACGTTGATTCATCAATGATTAGTTAAAAACACAATTGTTTAATCTGATTTGAGCTAGATTATCTCTCAGCACCTCCATAATGTAGGTTTTATGAAAAAAAATGTTTTTTCAGGTAATATGGAATTTAGGCGAATCAGTATAAACAAGTAAAGCCAACTTCTGCTGGCTTTACTTGTTATACACACTCTTAGTTCACTTTAGAAGTAAATGCGGTCATACCTATATGTTGCATTTCGATAGACGTAGGTATGAACGCTAGCATCATACCAGGGATGTGTAGAATCCCAAGTGATATCTGCAAGGTCAATGTAAAACTCAACATTATCTAAAACTGTGGTAGTAAAGTTAGTGCCTGCATAGCCCGTAGGTTCATTGCTGAAACTCACATCGTAAGTATAAGTAGGAAAGCCAAATGTAGTAGGGAATAGGGCATGAGAACCATCAGCGTCTATTGAAAAACGTAAACTCCCCTTCATCCTTGCATTAGAAGTCTTCCATTTTTTTGTTGGAAAACTTCTCGCTAAATGAGCAAACTCAATGAATAGACCTAAGTGTATACCTGTATAGTAACCGGAGTACGCGTAGGGCGTTATACCAAATCTATGCTTAATATCATCAATGTAGAATTCTTTCGAGGCACCTACGGGTAGATAATATACTTTTCCGAATAGCTTGTTCTTTTTAAGGTCGGGGCTTTTCAATTTTATAGTTCCGTATTCTAACACTTCATTATCAACACCAAGTCTAGCGTTGGTAGGTTCAATTTCATCTTGAAGAAATACTTCCTCAAATTTATTCACCATAATATTATCACTTTCTTCGATCTCGCCACCTGATAAGACTTTTTTCTTCAATTCTTGAAAAGCGTCTTCAGTGGTATTGAACAAAATGTACTCAGTATCTTGATTGAACCAGACGATATCGTTAGCTACTTGGAACTCTTTCCTACCATTGAGAATTGACGAGTGTATTTGTACAGCTAAATCATCTGTAAAGTTTTCTGGTGAATTTCTATAAGGTTCAAAAGAAACTTCTTTTACCCAGGAAGAGTACTGGTTTTCGTCTAAACTAGAAAGCGAGTCTAATAAAGATACTAAAGTTGCTTTATCATCAAATACGAGTCGGTCATTACTAACTTGGAAACCATCAAACTGAGTTTGAGTAGGTTCTAGTAGGTTTTTTTCTTGGATAACTTCATCTTGACATGAAAATATCAAAAGTGGAACACATATTAATACAAAAAACTTTTTCATCTTAAAAATTTTGGTTGAAGTGAATTAAAAATAAGGTCGACGTAAGCTTACTGTGTAAAGGTATTTGTATATAATATATGTGTTCCAAATCAGTACGTTTAATTTATTCTTTATGAGATTGCAAATTGAATTTATTTAACTCTTATTTAGAATAATATAAATATTTGATATATTCTTGCAACTTATTAGATAATTCATACATCAATGGATATTTATAAAAAACTGAGAAAGATAAGAGAGTACAGAGAATTCTCTCAAGAATATGTGGCATCGAGGCTTGGTATGACTCAGAATAGTTATAGTAAAGTGGAAAGAGGTATTGGTAAAATTACTGTGGATAGACTTGAAAAAATTTGCGAGGTTTTGCAAGTAGATTCTCAGGCTGTTTTGGTAGCTGATGAAAGAAGTTTGCTACAAATTATAAATGGGCGCAACGATCATAATGTGTATGTTTCTAGCGAAAATTCAGAAAAAATACGATCATCCCTATGTGATTTATACAAGCTTCGTATTCAGCACTTGAAAGAGGAAATTACCTTTTTAGAAAGTAGTTTAGAAAAAAGTGCTTCCACTTCTCAGACTAGGTAACCCCAAATTCTTTGTGCTTACTTTTAAGATAACCTGATACTTCTGAATGTGATTTTTCTTTCTCGAAGATGACGAACAAATGTGAATCAAGAAGGGTGTTTAGGCTAGTGGCAAGTTTGAACTGTTCTTTGTAGATAGAAGTCTTAGTTTGTAGATCATAATCTTTATTCTTTCGCATGTTCCTACGATAGTTGAGGTAAGTCGATAAATAGATAAATGGATAAAAGAATGGTAAAAGCAAAGTAGACGTTGGACGAGAGCGAGTAAAGACGATATCTACGATTTTAAATCCTGCCAAAGCAGCTAATGTTCTTAATTTCTGTATGCCGATCAGAAAAATATGGCCGAAATATATTTCGTTAGTGATGTGTTGCTGACTCATCCAAACGGAATCCATTTCATTAGGGGGCATAATTTTGTTGTACCTCTCACACTCAGAAAGAAAATAACTTAGTCGGGATCGGAGATTAGAGTAGTTAGGAGTGGTAATTATCATCCTTCCCCCAGTCTTCAGTACTCTACTAAATTCTCGCAGGGCATGGAACTGGTCAGTAAAATGCTCAATACCTTCTTGACAGATAATCCAGTCAGCAAAGCTATCACTTAGCTCAACTTTTTCATTAATATTCACTCGCTTACAGTTTAGTCCTTCAACATCAAAATACTCTGGAAACAAATCAAAAGGGTAGACTTGGGCACCAATAGATTGGGCAATACGGGAGGTTACGCCATTACCGGCCGGTAAATCCACTACAATTTTGTCCTTGAAGTCATTAGGGTGTTGCAGTAAATATTTCTTTACATAGTATTTGATACTCTTAGGGTTGTCTTCGTAGTTCATTGATCCAGGTGTGAATTATTCTTACTTTTTTTCTACTGAAATGCCAGCTAAATAGGTAGCTTCTTTGGCAAAGGATACCTCAATGTATTGGGCTATCTTTCTGATAGGCGTTCGACTTGGATAAGGCATTGGTCGCAACAATGTAACATTCACTTAAAACCATTTAGAACCTCATTTTAACTACCATTCCACACCTGAGCTACCTATCTAATTTCTGGGGACTATTATACCAGAAGGAGCTATGGGTTAGTGGCAAGTTTGAACCGTTCTTAATAAACAAACCTGTATCTAACATAGATCATCCTTTAATCCATAGAATATCCATCCCCCGTTCGGGATGAAGAAGATATTCATAAGAGGTATCAATCAATCGACCGCCTTTTCCGATAATTTTAGGGGTATAATTGCACTGATACAGGGTATCTAGAAAATCTGAAAAAGCTACACCACCTTTTTCCATATAGGAAGGGGAATATTCAGTATGTACAAAAGGAACATGCTGAAGTAGTTGCTGACTACCCTGTAATACAAAATACTCATACCCTTCCACATCAATCTTCACAAACTTTACCTGTGAATATTCAACTTTTTGCGCTTGTAGAAACGTATCCAAGGTAGTGGTAACTACTTCTATTTGCTGGCCATGATTGATAGGCAGTAACGAATGTCTTCCTCGGTTTTTTGAAGGATAGAGGTAAAGTGTCTCTATTCCTTCTTTGTTAGAAAGGGCTTCCGTTCGGCAAATAATCTGATTTGCATTATTTTGTTTTACATTCTTTACAAGAAGTTGATAATTAAGCGGATCAGGTTCAAAAGAGAAAATTTTGGTGTCTGCCGGTCCGTAACGGGAAAAAATCAATGAGAACCATCCAATATTTGCTCCAACATCAATAATTACATCATTTTTTCTGAAAGGAATATTCTGTAGAAAACATGCGGTATTATCAGGTTCACATATGCCAAATTTATAAATATGCCGACCTAAGACATCCTCGGTCTTGAACGTAATTGTAAGTTTATGCTCAGAAAGAGTTCGAGACATATACGGTACATGTAGTAACCATCTGGCTATAAAGTGGACAAAGCTGTTAATAAATGTTCTTATACTATTTATTTTCATTTCAATTTCCAATTAATAATTCTCCTGATAGCTTCCTCTACTGAAATATCCGATAAATCGGAAGCCTCTTTGGCAAAGGTTGCCTCAATGTATTCGGCTTTCTTTCCAATGGGACCCCAGCGTCCGGCGTGCATGGGGCGTTGGTCGGGATACAACCCCAAAGCATAAATACCACTGGTAGCAGCGATATGCAATGGTCCGGTACTACAAGCCACCAGCCCATCAGCGTGGCTAATAAAGTCAATAAATTCGGATAATGAAAAAGCCCCGGTGGTATCTTTTACGTGGGGTAGCGTAAAAAATTCAGGACACTCCGCCTTTATTTTCTCACCTTCTTGTGCGGTGCCTGTAATTAAAATCTGAAACTTCGCAGGGGACAATTGCTCAACCAACGCGAGATAATAGCGTAAGGGCCATTCTTTAGCACTTCCCTGTGATTTGGGGTGCAGAAGCAGGTTGAATTTGTCAGTAGCTAAATACTGACTAAAGTAGTCGCGCAGGTGCTGAGAAGGGTTCCATCTGTAGTAAGCCGACAATTGATCTAGAGAATAATCAACCTTTGGGGTGAGGGGGCGCAGTAGCTGTAGGTTTAACTGGGCTTCGTGCAGATCACTATTTTTCCGGCCAAGATTGACTAAGCGGTTGCAACTAAACCAATGAAAAACGCGGTGACTAGTACCAACTCGCTGGGGAATTTTTTGCTGCTTTGCCCATCGGCTAATAGCGGAGCGGGGCAACACATGAATAACTATATCGGCCGAAATTACCGGAGGGTTTTCTTCATTCCATTCGTAAAATTCATCCACAAAGGCGCAGCGTTCTATAATAGCCCGCGTATATGCTTTCCCTAAAAAGCTGACGTGGACTTCGGGAAATAGTGCTTTTAGAACCCCAGCCATGGGTAGGGTAAGTATCACATCCCCGATGCTATCAGTACGGCTCAGGAGTATTCTCATGCGGTGGATACGTTGTTCATCAGTTGGGTTAATCGGGCAAAGTGATCGGAGGCCTGGAACTGCTCTTTGGCTTTTTCGCGACCTGCTTGGGCTAAGCGCGTTCGCAAACTAGGGTCGTCAACTAGTTTTTGTAGACAGTCAGCTAGTTGTCGGCTATTTTCCCGCTCAAAGAGTAAACCATTTTCATCGTCGTCAATAATTTCAGGAATACCGCCGTAGTTAGTGCCCACTACTGCCACCTCGCCAAGCATAGCCTCAATCAGGGTTAGCCCAAATGTCTCGTTAAGGCTAGGCATGACAATAATATCCATTTGGGGCATGAGGCTGGTAGCGTTCGGGTGAAATCCCATAAAATGTATTTGAGATTCCAAACTATATTCCTGAATAGATTCTTTAAGTCGGGTAACGTAGGATTCGTCCATCGTATCTCCGTAGAAGTAGGTGCTGGGCGTAATACCCCGCTGCCTGAGGTGATGTAAGGCTTCAACGATAACGTGTTGTCCCTTCATGCGATCAATCCGGCTAAATACGCCAATTTGAGTTTGGGATGGTTTTGGGTCGTTCGTCGAGGGAGAAGATTGAGGCGGTGCTGATACGCCGTAGTACAAGCGTACTACCCGCCTGGGGTCAACGGCAATATTTTGCCTCAACTGTTGCTGAACCTGATTGGTAATAGCAATAAAAAGGTCAATAGAACTGTAGAGAAAACGGTGGTAAAGGTCTTTTTTGGTATGATGAAGCGTCATCTGTCGGGTATGCACAACCGAGAAAGAGTAGGAAGTTAGTCGCTTGCTCAGCGCTACTACCAATAAATCAGCTTTGTGGTGTACGTGCAGTATATCAATCTGCTGTTCCTTGATTATTGAAGCTAACGTAATAGCCCGGCCAATTACATTGTACCATCGCCCGGGGGGCAGGGTGGTATGCTGAATTCCATCTTGCTTCATTAGTGAGGCCAACCGGGTTTCGGGGGCTACCACCGCCAACGAAAGGTGACCAGATGAGGTAAAGTGTTGGCAGCAGCGGTGAAAATACAATTCTAGTCCGCCTAAACTGCTGGCTAGGCATAGCTCAAGGATGCGCATGATTTAGGTAAGTAGTGAGGATGCTTTTCGGCGTTTGCTGTAAATTTTACTGTACTTCAAAAAGTTAGAATAGCCGGATAAAACACATACCACAAACCCATAGTAACCGTCTAAAAATCCCAACTGGAAAAAGTATTTCTTTACAAAGGTAAATAGAGGGTTAAGAATTACATGAACCAAAATATTAACCCTACGGTCTTTCCGTATTGCCTCATCCGAAGCAATTTCGGAAAAGCGATTGGCAGTACGGGCGTGGTCTTCAACAGAAGGAAAAGAGTAGTGCAGCAAATCACCGTTTAGGTGGTGAGTGCTGCTACCTGCTATCATTTTCACCGAATCGTGGGGGTTCTCACCACCCCAACGCCCTTTCTGACGGTTCCAGAGCCGTAGTTTGGTATCTGGGTACCAACCGCAGTGTTTGATCCACTTTCCGCAGTAGCTGGTGAGACGGTTAAAGCGGTAGGCATCGTAATTACAGTGCTGTTTAACTTGCTGGATAGACCGGAACAACTCAGGAGTGAGGGCTTCATCAGCATCCAACGCCAAAATATATTCGTGTTCTGCTTGATCCAGAGCGTAATTTTTCTGCTGAATATGTCCTTCAAACGTATGTTCAATGAACCGTATCCCTAATCCCTGGCAAATCTCTTTGGTTTTATCGGTAGAATAAGAGTCAACCACGAGTACCTCATCCGCCAGCTCTTTCACTGAGTTAATGCAGCGTTCAATATTCTTTTCTTCGTTGTAGGTGATAATCGTTACCGATAGTTGCACAGCGGTCATAAATACGTATTACATTTGCAGTGGCAATTTACAAGGGGAAAAATGCCGAACAAATACTTAATTGCGCTATGAAGAGGGAGGATATTTCCCGGGTACTACTTATTCAGACTGCCTACATTGGTGATGTTATCTTGATGACCCCTCTGATAGAGAATCTGCGGAAGATAGTTCCAACTACTCAGATTGATGTGCTTATTAACCATGATACTGCTTCAGTATTAGCTGGGCATCCACATATTAATGAGTTATTGCTCTGGAACAAAAGAGAACGAAAAAAGCGTAACCTACTGAGGTTACTACAGAAAATTCGGGAGAATAACTATGATGCGGTACTCAACTGCCATCGATATTTTTCTACCAGGTTGCTTACTGCGTTGTCTGGAGCTAAGTGTAAAGTTGGGTTCAACCACGGCTCACTAGCTCGTTGGCTAGATATTCAAGTTTCCCACCAAATTCCGGGAGATCAGCATGAAGTAGACCGTAACTTGGGCTTATTAAGTGCACTCTTGCCTGATACAGAGAAATCTCAATTAGAACGCCAACCCAAACTGTACCTGTCAATCGGTGATCAGGAACAGGTGCTACCGTACCAAGCGGAGGCGTATCTCTGCATAGCCCCCACCTCCGTATGGTTTACTAAGCAATTTCCGGCTGAGAAGTGGATAGAACTTATTGATAATCTACCGTTTGAGGGAAAGATTTACCTGCTGGGGGCACCGACTGATTATGAATCTTGCGAAATCATCAGGCAGAAAAGTAAGCGTGACACTGTAGAAAACTTGGCCGGAAAGCTGTCGTTGCTCCAATCTGCGGCACTAATGGCGAAGGCAGTGCTTAATTATGTGAATGATTCGGCACCTTTGCACTTGGCTTCGGCTATGAATGCCCCGGTTTGTGCAATTTTCTGTTCTACTGTTCCTGAATTTGGGTTTACACCACTATCTGACTTTTCGGAGGTAGTAGATGTAAGTAGTTCATTGAGTTGCCGCCCGTGCGGAATACATGGTCACGGTGCTTGCCCCCAGAAGCATTTTCGGTGTGCGTATGATATTAGGGTACATCGACTTGTAGAAGTGTTCCAAAAAGCCCAAATCTCCCATTAAGGTTATTTATCTTGGGTTAGTTTCTGGAAAAAAAACTCATATTGGTTTAGCATACGATCAATAGAGAAATCATCAAGTGCAGTACGGCGACCTGCCTCACTGAATGATTGTTGCAGAGTAGTGTTGCTAAGTAGTTGATTAATATACTGGGCTAGCTGTTGCTCGTTTTCATTCTCAAATAAAAACCCATTAACCCCATGTTGAATCAGTTCTGGGTTTCCACCTATTTTTGTAGCAATAACTGGTACCCCCAGAGCCATTGCCTCGAGCAGTGACTGGGAGAGACCTTCTATCACCGAGGGAAGTACATTAACAGTAAACAACGGATAATGGTGTAGTACATCATTATTATTTATAGAACCCGCATAATGCACTCGGTGGTGGGTAGGTAACTGTTCGCGAACCGCCTTTAGTTCTGGGGCTTCTTCAATTCCGACAAATAACACATGCGTTGGCTGATTGACGAATTTAAGGGCAGTAAGTAGTTGCTTTTGCTCTTTGTAACGGGCTACACAGCCAATAACTAGCTCGTTTGGTTGGATTTGATAGTGGTTTCGCCAAGAGCTGATGATCTCAGGCTTAATGTTGGTATATTTTTCTTTTGGCGTGCCATTGTAAATAACCTGAATATGTTGCTCAGGAATGCCAATTGCTTGGATGGATTGCTTTACCCCTTCGCTAACGGCTACGATTGCATTGGTGCCTTTGGTGTAGAACGTGTTCTGACCCAGTGCGCCTATACTTTTTGCTATTTGTCTTCGGGTATGAATTAGCTTAACCGGAAGCTTATACCACCACTTGGCTAAAATGGTAGTGTATCGGTCTTTACTTGATTGGGCATTAATAAGCTCGATATTATACTCCCGGACTAACGATGCTAGCTGACGTATACTGGGTAGATGGAGCTTACTGGCAAAAGTGAAATGAACTGGCTCTACTTGGGTGTTTTCTACCAGCTTCCAGAGCAAGGTTCCCCGAGGGCAGGCAACCCATACTTTGTGGCCTCGGTGGGCTAGCCCTTTAGCTAAGTACGAAACCGAATAGGTTGACCCGGCGATGCCAGCTGCTTCAGAAGTAATTAGAATATTCATAAATAGAACGCCAGTGAGTAGGCAAGTTAGAAAAATGTAGTAATAGAATCAGCCTTGTAAGGCATCTCAATTGAACCGTGCTAATAATAAGCTATATTTTAGTTTTTGTAAAGATAGTAATCAGTAGTGAGCGACACGCGGTGTGCGACACTCGGTGTGCGACACGCGGTATCAACCAGTAATCGCGTATCTCTTTCTACCTCCCACTTACGTTTGGTGTAGATGGGTCGGTGTATTTCCAGCGACGGTGCGACCACAGCCAGTTAGCGGGTTGCTGACGAATTACTGTTTCAGCTAAGGCAACATAGTGTGATAGTATTTGGGTTTTCTCGTCGTAGGGTGGTTCGCTTATCTCTTGAAACTGCACTCGGTAGCATCCTCGTGAAATACGATACATAGCGGCAAACACTACCGGATACTTTGTGAGCCGGGGCAGCTGTTCTACTCCCTGATAAAATCCGGTTTTCTGGTGTAAAAACGTAATCCAATCTTTTGGGGTATGTATAGAGGGGGTTTGATCAGCTACTACAGCAATAGCGCGGGTCTCGTGCTTGCGTTTCAGAATAGCTCGGGCAGCATGATCTTTATTAATTGGCTTTCCTTCAAAGCGCGAGCGGATGGAGTACATAAAGTCATCCATGTTAGAATTAGCTAACTTCTTGTACATCGCATCTACCGGGTAGGGAAGACGAAGGCACCCAGCCAACAGAAGCCATTCCCAATTGCACTGATGGGTTGCCAGAATAATAATAGATTGCCTTTGCTGATAGTACTTCTCAATAATTTCCATCCCGTCAAACTCAACCCGCCGTTTCATTTCCTTGACAGAAATTGTGCGCCCGTACAGTGTTTCTACCGAGATGTCCGCTAGGTTGTGGTAAAAGTCTTGCCTGATCTGCCGAATCTCTTGACTGCTTTTCTCCGGGAATGATTTTCGGAGATTCTCTTCAATAGTTTTTCGACGATAGCGAACAATATAGGAAGAAACAAAAGCTGCAAAGTCAGCTAGTGCATACAGCCACGATAAAGGCCAATGGGATAAAAACCGTAGAATGAACATCGGCCACAAAAATAGAGGATAATCCGGGTGGATGCTAGTAAGTTGAGCGGTGTTATTTCGGAGATTGGTAATATGGTTGGGTTGTTATTCGCTCTTGGTCATTGGTCTACAGAGTTAGAAGGTTGCAGTGTTCAGGTTCAATTGTCCGATGGTTATTAGTCCACGGCCGATAGTCCACAGTCCACAGGTTAAGACGCATGAAGTGTTCAGGGGTGGGGAGTTAATCATTATTCATCAGTCATGACTCATTATTCATTAGCTGGTTGGTTCCATCAACGATCAATTTTGAATTCCGGTCTCCGGTCTCCTCTCATATCTCACATTTCTTTTTCTACCCCTATTCAATCACCAAAATCCAGGCTTTCTTAAACTGAGGTTCCCGACGTATTTTATCAATTCTCTTACGAATGGCATCAGTATTTTCCGAACTCATAACATGCGTGTAGTAGTATTTCTTCTCAGAGTTATACCCAACACTGGCTGAGTAGCCTTGCTGAATTAGTTGCTGGGCTAGCTTTTCAGCATTGGCTTTTTGCGAGAAGGTTCCGGTAATGAGATAAGAACCTTCGACCATCTCCAGAGGGTGAGTGCTTGTTTTGTCGCGTTTAACCCGAGCAAAACGGGGTTCGGTCGGTTGGTTATCTCCTAGCGTAATGGTGCCGTCTCCTGCCTGATCGATATCTTCAAAAGTGGCGTTTTCTATCTCGGATTTATCAGAAGTCGGCGAAGGTTGCTTGCGTTCCGGTACAGGTGCCACTTTCTTCCTCTCTGCCTTTTCTTGCTTCTTTTTTTCTTTCTTTTCCTCTTTCTGTTTTCGCTTTTTAGCTTCAATCACCGCTTCTGGTATAACATCAGAATCTGCCTGGGTTTTTAAGCGAGGTTTACGTCGCATGGCTGCCTTCTTTTTACCCAAAATCAGGCCCAGTTGCACTTCGTGGGTAGCTAAGCTTTGCGAAGACAATTCGTTACCCCCAATACCGAAGTGATAGCTAAACGAAAATGACTTGGACTTAAAACCGGCAATGGCAGCAATACCGGCCTGTTGCTGATACCCACCACCTACCCAGAAGCTATCCTTAAAGCGTAGTAACCCTAAGGCTTCTATCTGAGGAGCGTATTCAGTGGAATGATGATACAGCAAAGTTGGTTCAAAAGAAAGCTGACTGGCTGGATTAAGGTTGAAACGATAATTAACACTAGCAATAGCCCGATCAAATTGCCCTAGTCCTCCCGATGATTCAGCGGTGGAAAAAGAGGGGGGATCAAATAAATTCGGAACAGATACGCCCAAGTTAAATCCTGACAAGTGGTACTGCAAACCAAACCTGCCTTGAAGATAAATGCCAGCATCTTGCGCTGCCCGGAACAGAGCATCGTCACTGGTATTCAGTCCGGTTAGGTCGTAGCTATCCAGACCAAACCCAGCAGAAAGCCCAAGCCGAACGTAGTGCTCTTTCTCAGAAGATAATGGGATTAGGTACGCCGCCGTAGCCCGAAATGCCGAAGAGCTAAAAATACCTATTCGGTCGTGCGTAAGATCAGCCCCAACAGATAGGGGGTTGGCGTTTCCGGTAGGGGCATGAAAGCTAAGGTTCGTGCTCATTGGAGCACCCTCTACTCCTAGCCACTGCTGCCGATGAGTTAGGTACAGAATCGGGTGAGCATCGTACCCGGCAAAGGCTGGGTTATACAAGTACGGATTGGTAACATGATGGGTAAAAAACGGCATACGTTGCCCCATTCCGCTAAAACTGAGGATTAGTAAGAATAGCAAACTGGCAACTAACTTCATACTTTGCAGGCCGATTCATCGATTTATGGCAAAACAAAGCTATAAAAGTAGGAAGCAATAAAAAGGGAAGAAAAGCTAGTAACTTACCAATGAGGTAAAAGCGAGCATATTGTAACTTTTTTGAGGAATATTGATGGGAAACTGAGGTTTTGTACAACAAAACAAATAATATTGATTGGTTTCCTGGTTCCACAGAAGGGAATAGCGGTAAATCTGGGAAAATATCATTAGGATTACAGCTATCTCGTTGTAATACGTTACCTAAACTGCTAGTTTCGCTGCTTAACTAATTGAATAACAACTTTATGGAAGTAGCAACATCATCAGCATTGTTCACCAGCGATCCGGTGATTTTCGGTATTCTGATGGTGGTTTTGGCTTTTGTGTTTACTACCTCTGCTAGCGAACAACCTTTTTGGCAGAAGTTCTACACCTACGTACCTTCGGTGCTGCTTTGCTACTTTGTACCCGGAATCCTTAATTCCCTACATATCATTTCTAGTGAAGATTCTAACTTATACTTTGTGGCTTCCCGCTACCTGCTACCGGCAAGCTTAATCTTGTTTACCATTGGTATTGATCTTAAAGCCATTGCCCGTCTGGGTAGAAAGGCAGTGATTATGTTCCTAGCCGGAACGGTAGGTATTATTCTAGGTGGTCCATTGGCCATTCTAATTGTATCAGTATTTTCTCCTGAAACAGTAGGTGGGGCAGGGCCGGATGCCGTTTGGCGTGGACTGACCACCGTAGCCGGAAGCTGGATTGGCGGCGGGGCGAATCAGGCCGCTATGAAAGAAGTTTTTGAAGTGGGTGATAGTATTTTCCCGGCAGTGCTGGCGGTAGATATTATTATGGCTAATATTTGGCTAGCGTTTCTTTTGTACGGAAGCGGTCGCGCCGAGCGAATTGACCAATTTTTTCGCGCTGATGCATCGGCAATTAAAGAAGTACAGCAGCGCATTGAAGATTATGCTGCTAGTATCATGAAGATTCCCAAAGCAGCAGATTTAATGTTGATCTTAGGGTTGGCTTTTGGTATCACGGGTTTTTCGCACTGGTGTGCCAACGGAATTGCTCCCCATCTACAAGAGAATTATCCGGTTCTGGAGAAGTTCAGTCTAACTTCTACCTTTTTCTGGATTGTGGTGATTGCTACTGGTTTAGGCCTGGCACTGTCATTTACCAAAGCACGAAAACTGGAAGGAGTAGGGGCATCCCGAATGGCAACGGTGTTGCTGTACGTACTTATTGCTACCATCGGTATGGAAATGGACTTAACAGCGGTAGTCAAAAGCCCCGGATTATTTATGGTTGGAGCCATCTGGATTATGGTTCATGTATTGATCTTGTTCTTGGTTGCTAAACTGATTAAAGCTCCATTTTTCTTCGTAGCGGTAGGTAGTCAGGCTAATGTAGGTGGAGCCGCTTCGGCACCGGTAGTGGCCTCCGCTTTTTCACCTTCACTCGCGCCCGTTGGGGTGCTGCTGGCGGTACTCGGTTATTTTGTTGGAACCTACGGAGCCTGGCTCTGCGGTATTTTGATGCAGACAGTAGCGGAATGAGATATGAGAGGAGACCGGAGACCGGAATTCAAAATTGGTTGTTGATGGAACCAACCAGCTAATGAATAATGATTAACTCCCAACCCCTGAACACTTCAAGCTTCTTAACCTGTGGACTAATAACCATCGGGCAATTGAACCCAAATACTTCAACCAGACCAATGACTGTAAAACAATTTGTGATTTTTCAATTTTCTAATTTCCGATGACCCCTCAGCAAGTACTTAGTGATTTAAAGAAAAACCAGTACGCTCCTTTGTATTTTTTGCAGGGCGACGAGCCGTTTCACATTGACCAGATAGCTCAGTATATCGAAGAAAATGCACTGACAGAAGCTGAAAAAGGATTTAATCAAATCATCTTGTACGGAAAAGATACGGACATGCCTACGGTGCTTACCAATGCCAAACGGTTTCCGATGATGGCTGCTCGGCAGGTAGTTCTAGTGAAAGAAGCCCAAGAATTGGCCGATTTGCAGCAGAAAAACGGTCAGGAGATGCTGGCGCAGTACGCCCAACAGCCGTTGCCTTCTACGGTGCTAGTTTTTTGCTACAAGTATAAAGCACTCAATAAAAACCTGGGGCTTTCCAAAGCACTCAAGCAGTTTGCGGTGCTGGTTGAATCCAAAAAAATGTACGACAATCAGGTGCCGGACTGGATTCTTCAGTGGGTTAAGCAGCGAGGACTGCGTATTGAAGAGCAGGCGGTGCAGATGCTGATGGATCACATCGGTAATAATCTGGAACGCTTAGCCAATGAACTGGATAAAGTCGCCATTAATCTGGATAAAGAGTCGGCGGAAAGTATTACTGCAGAATTGGTACAAAAGTACGTGGGGATTAGCAAGGAGTACAATGCATTTGAGCTGCAAAAATCAGTAGCCCAGGGTAATTT
Organism: Tunicatimonas pelagia; assembly: GCF_030506325.1. Taxonomy (NCBI): domain Bacteria; kingdom Pseudomonadati; phylum Bacteroidota; class Cytophagia; order Cytophagales; family Catalimonadaceae; genus Tunicatimonas; species Tunicatimonas pelagia. Next base: position 5,431,084 of record NZ_CP120683.1, read on the forward strand.
TGCTAAAGCATTTCAGATAGTTTACTACTTTGCGGCTAATCCGAAGGCGAACCCTATCATCCCGACTATTGCGCTGCTGTTTACGTTTTTTAGTAAATTGCTACTGGTACATCAGTCTGCGGACAAAACGGAGCGGGGCTTGGCTTCGTTACTGAAGGTACACCCATTTTTTGTCAAGGAATATCGGACGGCTGCGGTCAACTATCCGTTGCCTCGCGTCATTCGAAACATCGGCCTGCTGCGTCGGGCGGATTTGCACGCCAAAGGGATTGAGAATATTAGTGGTACCGATGAGCAAATTCTAAAAACGTTGGTTTATCAATTGATGCACTGATCTTTTATACAATGTGTTCAGGTGTTTTGGTGTTATTGTACTAAAGCACTTGTGTGTTCAAGTATTTATACACATCTGAACGATCTAATACCGAGAACTATAACACATCGTATTGTAACACCATAACACTTCGCACCACAACACATGAAGCAAGCTATTTTTTTCGTATTGATGTCTTTGTCTATTCCTGGTTTTTCTCAAGAATACCTTGCCGAGGCCGTTCCTGGGCGTATGTATCAACAGGGAGTAGATTTGTTGGAGAAGAAGAAATTTAGTGCAGCTCGAGAAACATTTGAGCAGTATTTGGCCCAATCACCCGATGGTGCCCACGCTACCGAAGCACAGTACTACGCAGCGTATTCGGCGGTAAGACTATATAACCAAGATGGTGAAGCTCAACTGGCTGAATTTATGCGAGAGCACAGCAGCCACCCCAAAGCCTTGCGAGCTAATTATGAGCTGGGAAATTTTTATTTCAACGAGCAGCGATACGATAAGGTGATTGAGTATTTCGGGAAAACTGATACCCGTAATTTGTCGCTTACTGAAGAAGAAGTTAGAAACTTCAAGCTAGGGTACGCCTACTTTACCCAGCAAGAATTTGAAAAAGCTGAGCCACTGTTTGACCTGCTAAAAAATAGTGAAAACCCGTACCAAAGTGCGGCGCACTACTACGCCGGATACATCGCTCTGGAAAATGGTAATTACGAGGAAGCACTGAAAGACTTACGCCGGATTGAGCAGAATGAATCGTACGGGCGGGCGGTTCCATTTCTGATTGCCAATATTCTGAACCAGCAAGGCCGATACGACCAACTGAAGAGCTACGGTGAAAAAATCTTGCAGAGAGACCAAAAAGAAGTAACTAACTTTTCGGAAATTATGCTGCTGGTAGGGGAAGCTAACTATCGGCAAGAGCGTTACGCCGATGCTGAGCCATTTCTACGAAGCTACGCCGAATCCCGCAATCCGAGCCAGGACATCTTGTATCGGTTAGGGTACGCTCAGTATCAACTGGGGAAAACGGAAGAAGCGATTGAAAACCTGACTAAAGCGGCCGCCGCTCAGGATAGTATCGGGCAGTTTGCCTCCTTTTATCTGGGGGTACTGTACACTAATCAGAATAACTCGGAATATGCCGTCACTGCTTTTGAAACGGCTACTCAGCGAGGTGTCGCCCAAAAAAGTTTTGATGATGATATTCGTGAGCAGGCCCTATTCAATCTGGGGAAAACCCGGTTCGACCGGGAAGAATACGGACGGGCGATACAGTCGTTCAATCAGCTAAAAGAAGATTATCCGCAAACACAATTCGCTACTGAAGCTAATAACTTACTAAGCGAAGCGTATTTATATACCCAAAATTACGCAGAGGCGATACAGTTTATTGAAAGCCTACCCAACAAAACCTTACCCGTACGAACATCCTACCAACAGGTGAGCTACCGGGCCGGAACCCAAGCCTTCAACCAGCGGCAGTACCGGAAGGCAGTAGAACTATTTGATAAATCGCTGGAATATCCTATCGACCAGACGCTGGTAGCCGGAGCTAACTTTTGGAAGGGCGAAGCCTATTCTATTGGAAAATTTTGGGATAAAGCCATTAATGCCTACGAAGCAGCATTTCGCCGACTACAGGGCAATCGATTAGAGGGAGAAAAAGAGCTATACTATACCAAAGCTCAGTACGGAATTGGCTACGCTTACTTTAACACTAAGCAGTACAGTCAGGCTCTACGGCACTTCCAAAAGTATGTGCAGCAAAGTACATTACGGCAAAATCTCCGTAATCAGGATAAGTTTTATCTGTCAGATGCTCTACTGCGATTGGCTGACTCCTACTACGTGACCAAAAGCTATCAGCAAGCTCTGCAAACCTACGACAAGGCCATTCAAGAAGATACGCGGGAAGCCGGTTACGCCTATTACCAAAAAGGGGTGATATACGGCATTTTGGGAAACCAAGATCAGGGGATTCAGGTGCTAGATCAGGTGTTAGCTCGCTACCAAAATTCTCCTTACTACGATGATGCACTGTTTCAGAAGGCTCAGTTGCAGCTTCAGCAAGGTGACTATCAGCAGGCAACTCAAAGCTTCGGATCCCTGGTGGAAACCCAACCTCAGAGCAATCTAGTGCCCTACGCGCTGTTGCAGAGAGCACTAGCGTATTCTAATCAACAGCAGTATCGACAAGCGGAGCAAGATTACAAGAAAATATTAGATAACTACATGGCGCATTCTACCGCTAATTCGGCCATTTTGGGGTTGCAGGAGGTGACTGCCCAGAGTGGGTCAACTGATTTTCCTCGGTACTTGGCTCAGTACAAAGAAGCTAATCCTGAGGATGCCAACGTAGCCAGCATTGAGTACGAATCGGCTAAGAACCTCTATTTTTCTCAGAAGTACGACCAAGCAATTCAGCAGTTACAATCTTTTATAGAAACCTACCCGGATAACGCCAACGTACCCGAGGCGAACTACTACACCGGAGAATCATACTATCGTTTGGGGCGACTGGATGAAGCATTGGACATATACTACGCGCTGACGACGGTAGAAAATCATCCGCAAAACCAGCGAATCATGCAGCGTATTGCTGAACTGGAAAGTTCGCAGCAAAACTACGCCAATGCTGTTACCTACTTTCAGAAGTTGGCTCAAACCGCTCGTTCTAAAAAACAACAGTATAATGCTTGGCAGGGGCTGATGACTTCTTACTACCAGCTTGCTCAAGAAAACGCTAACTTACTAGACTCAGTTGATTATTACGCTCAGCAGATACTAGAGCGGGCCAACGTATCTACTAATGCCGCTAATCAGGCAAGTTTATACCGGGGACGAGCTGCTTACGAACAAGGAAATTTAGATCAGGCAGAGCCAATTCTAACCGAGTTAGCCAGTGTTACTCCCGACGAAAATGGAGCCGAAGCCCAATACTTAACCGCCCGAATCTACTACGAGCGTGGTAATTACCAGCAGTCCATTGATGCGCTTTACGAGCTAAATAAAAAGTTTGGAGCCTACGAAGATTGGCTAGGCCGGTCTTTTCTACTGATCGCTGAAAACTATCAGGCAATGGATGAAATTTTCCAGGCTAAAGCTACGCTAAATTCAATTATCGATAATTCACCTCAAGAAGACGTAGTAAGTATTGCCAAGGATCGCCTCGCGGAAATAGCGTTGGAAGAAGCTGAACAGCAGCAAAAACAGCAAGCCGCCGATAGTGCCCAGCAAGAATCGGAGAATGAGATTATTCTGGAGGAAGTCCCTCCTAAGCCTTAAATTACCCAACCTTTCGGCTTCCGGTCGGTTGTATAGCTTTAACTTTTTAACCGATTAGATATGCGTTATTTTTCATTTTTATTCTTATTTTTTGTGTTGGTAGGTTGTGCCGACAAAAAGCAGTCAGTAGAAGAGAAAGAAGAGCTGGAGGTTGAATCGGATGTAGTAGCTGGTATGGAGAAGAACGAAGTCCGGCTGGGTGAGGGAACCGTGTACGAGACGGTAGGTGATAATGAGACGCTTCATTTTTTAGAAAACGTGTTGCGTTCTACTGGTTTAGATTCCGTACTCTCCCTGGAAGGGCCTTACACGTTGTTTGCTCCTTCTGATAAAGCTTTTGAAGCGATGGTACCCGTGGGACAAAACAATTTGCCGGATGACATGGATCAGGAAGAGCTGAAAGCAATTTTAATGAACCATGTAGTGGCGGGGGAGTATCGAGCTACAGATTTGATAAATGAGGAGTCGTTATCAACCTTGGGGGGTGGTGAGCTGAAGATTACAAAAGTTGAGAACGAAATTACCATTGATAGTGCTAATGTGGTTTTTAACGATCGTATGGCTGATAATGGAGTTGTTCATATTATTGATCGGGTACTAGTACCCAACTAATATCCATCGTTGAAAATAGGCTTATTTTTCGGTTCGTTTAATCCTATTCATACGGGGCACCTAATTGTAGCCAACGTGGTTCGGCAACAGGCCAGCTTAGACCAAGTTTGGTTTGTGGTTTCACCACAGAACCCATTCAAGAAGCAGAAAGCCCTACTGAACGAAGTTGATCGGCTACGCATGGTAGAGCTGGCGGTAGAAGATAATTATGATCTTCGGCCCTGCAATGCTGAGTTTAGTATGCCTAAGCCTAGCTATACAGTTAACACCTTGGCCTATTTGAATGATCGCTACCCCCAGCATCAGTTTTACCTGATTGCGGGTAGCGATGTGCTAACGCATTTGCATCGTTGGAAGAACGCGAAAGAAATTCTTAGCTATACCCCAATTCTGATATATCCTCGCCCTAATGTGGCTGAAGAAAAAATAAAGGATGAGATCAGAAACCATCCGAATATCAAAAAAGTAGAGGCCCCGTTGTTAGATATTTCGGCTACCTTTATCCGCCGGAGCATCCGAGGTGGTTTATCGGTAAAATATCTGGTGCCCGATTTGGTAGAAGAATATATTCAAAGCCGCAAATTATATCTCTAATCAGAGAGAGAAAGATGGAGGATGGAGAACGGATGCAATCTGTATTAATTCTCCGTCTTCCTTTCTCCTTTTTTCCGTTTATACAGTCATAATCTCTTTTTCCTTGACGTGGAATACGTCGTCTATTTTTGTGGTGTATTGATTGGTAAGTTCCTGTACTTTGTCTTCGCCCCGCTTTACCTCATCTTCTGAGACACTTTCTTTCAGCAAGGCTTTGATACTGTCATTGGTATCCTTGCGAACGTTTCGTACACTAATTTTACCGTTTTCAGCTTCGGTCTTGGCTTGTTTTACCAGTTGCTGTCGCCGCTCTTCGGTAAGTGGGGGAATATTGAGTCGGATGAGTTCGCCGTCATTTTGCGGATTCAAACCCAAATCAGAGTTCATAATAGCTCGCTCGATATCTCCCAATAAGTTCTTTTCCCACGGCTTAACCATGATCGTTCGGGCATCGGGTGTAGTGATAGATGCCGTCTGATTAATGGGAGTAGGATTGCCGTAGTACTCTACCATCAGGCCATCTAGCATACCAGGGGTGGCTTTACCTGCCCTGATTTTCGCAAATGCTTGATGAACGTGGGTAAGCGACTGTTCCATCAGTTGCTGAGCTTCGTCCAAGTATAGTTCGATTTCTTCAACCATGCGTATAAAGAGTTAGGTTTCAGTATTGAAAACACATGTAAGGCAGCGAACTTACTAAAAAAAAATCTATCTTGGTACTTTGAAGATGCTCTCTATTGTGAAGATAGAAGAATACTTTGATCGTCTAAATGAATGTTGTAGCCACTATAACATCAACCAGTTATATCTGGTAGGTTCTTTCGCTTCTGGTAAAAATACTAGCAAGAGTGACATAGATTTTCTAATTAGTTTTAATGGTCTCATTAAACCTTATTCTGACAAACTTCTAAGGTTCGTGACGCCACGAACCTTAGAAGTTTGTCAGAATATCCTCTATTATAGACGATATTTCTGATCGTTACTTCGGCTTACTTGAGTTTCTTCAAAAAGAATTGCACAAAGAAGTCAATCTTATTGAAGAATCTGCTGTAAAGAACCATTTTTTACGAATCGATAGATAAGAACAAAAAGCTTCTCTATGACATTTCAAAGTGTATTGAAAACCTCTCTGTTTTTACAGAGGGGTTAGACTTCAACTGTCTTTCCGAGGTGCCCAATCCGCGTAGAAACACTTTGCTCAAGCAACACTTGCTCTCTGACACTCTCTTGCTAAGCTTGTTAGCTACCCTATCAGGCTGTGATTTAGATGAAGAGATAGAAGAATATGGTAAGAACCAAGACTGCCATGTCTGTAAACGCATCGACCTGCTGGAAGAAGTGCTGGCTTGGAAGAATATTCAGTCCATCATTATGGTACACGCCCTGCGAGAAACTGGTACCAAACAGCAAGAAGAGTACCGCTTTCATTTGAGCGATGTGGTTAAAAGACCGGCCTATTTTAACAAAAAAGTCAGGGAACACTGGGGCGTAGAGAACTCATGGCATGGCTGGGCAACTCCGTGGCACTTGGATGTCAGCTTTGATGAAGATCGTTATTACACCAACACCAAGAACGGGGCTCAGAGCCGAAATACGCTTAGAAAGCTTCAGGCAGATAGACGACAAGCACAGCATCATTGCTCGGTTAGTGCCTTTAACCTGGATCTTAACCGCTAAAATGCCCGTTGTTCTGAAATTGCGTATATTTTCTTCGCAAACCTATTATTCAGTATGAAAGAAGAGATACCTATCGCTCCCCCTAAACCCAAAAAGATGTGGCTAAAGCAGCTACCCATTAGTTTTGAGAAGAAGTTTTGGAATTCAGAAAAGATCATCAGTCTTTCAGCCTTCATTGTTAGTATTGCCACACTACTGGCTTTAATGTACCAGATACGCATATCTAGTGAGCAAAACGAACTGGTCAGGAAGCAGCAGTATGCTTCGGTATTACCTTACGTTGAAATATGGCCAGCAAATCGTAACTCTAGTCACTTTTCGCTTAGCCTAGTGAACAACGGGATAGGCCCAGCATTTATCAACGAGGTTAGAGTAGTATACGAAGGGCAGGTATATAAGAATGATCCAAGAACTTTCTACTATAGCAAAATTATTAAGACCGACACAATTCAATTTGGATACGCCGATATTATTAAGGGGCAGGTATTACCCCCCGGAGAAGCAAGAACAATGATTGAGACTAGCGTTTCGCAGATAAACTAAGGTACTGGTTCGGGCGACCTGCTGATGGTGAACGAGCTAGAGTAGAAATTATCTATTCCTCTGTTTATGGTGAACAGTGGATTACTGAAGGTATTTCAGGAATTCCTGAACCTTTATCCGTTGAAAGCCCGGAGTAATTTTCACTTAAAAAAATATAGTAATCCGAAGAAGCAACCTTAGCAGTTCTGGGTGCATCCAATATATAAACGTACTACTTTTATGAATTTACTTTTTCCGATACAACGCAGTAAATCTATATTTCTACTGATTTTTCTTTTCCCAACCTTAAGTCTTGCCCAGGGCGTGCGAGGAGATGGGAATGTGGTGACCGAAACCCGGCCAGTTTCTTCTTTTGATGCTATTGTAGTTACGGGTAGCGTCGATGTGTATCTGAGTCAGGAGGATGAAGTGTCGGTGACGGTAGAGGCTGATCAGAACTTGCAGGAGGTTATCCGAACCGAGGTGAAGGGCAGTACGCTGTATATCTCCGAGCGCAAGAATATTCGTAAGGCCGAATCGCGTAAGGTGTACGTTGGCTTTCAGGAAGTGACTAGTCTGATTGCCAAAGGAGCTACCGATATATACGGTCGTACTCCCATTCGGGGTCAGAGCCTGGAAGTAGGTATTAGCGGAGCTAGTGATGTTACCCTGGAAGTGTACGTAGATGAGCTGGTTTGTCGTGTTCAGGGAGCAGCCGATGGTTATCTGTCGGGGGAAGCTACGGCCATGATTGCTCGGGTATCCGGTTCCTCCGACCTGGAAGCGGGTGACTTAGTAAGCCAAAGCTGCCAAGTAGAAGCCTCCGGAGCATCTGATGCGTTTGTACACGCTACTGAGTCGCTGGATGCCAAAGCCAGTGGTAGCAGTGATATTGAGTATCGGGGTAATCCCCAAACCCTCCGCAAAGAAGAAAGCACCGCCGCGGATGTGAGTTCTCGGAATTGAAAGGGTGAAGGGTAGAAGGGGTGAGGGCGGAAAGATGAAGGGTGTGAGGCGGGAAGGTGAAGAGGGCTAAAACGCGTAATTTTGAGGTGTTATGAGTAAAAAGATTGAGGGGTTTGAGGATTTAGAAGTTTGGCAAAAGAGTACAGCATTAGCACTAACTTTATATCAGCAGCTAAAAAGAGTTTATTCAGTTTCTGTATATTGCCCGAGGTTCTTATGCCGAACTGTGAACTCAAATCTACATTGCTTCTCAGGTAGAAATACTGACTCCAGACACAGCGAAAGAACTTCATACCCAAACCCAACAAATTTCAGCCGTGCTGTACAACCTAATCCAGTACCGCCGAAAATTCACCTAACACTCCAACCTTCTACCCTTTCACTCTCCCACCCTCTACCTCGTACCCTTCAACCCTTCACTTAACATTATCACCCCACGTGAGTTGAAAAAATATGGCTGATTCTTTGAGTATATTGGTAGTAGGAGCTACCGGGCGCACCGGGGCAGAAATTGTAAGTAAGCTGCACAATGCTGGGCACACTGTGCATGCGCTGGTAAGAAATACCGCTAAAGCCCAACGACTACTCGCTTCTGACATTCACCTGATTGAACATGATCTGCAAGATTATTCGGGCTACGATACCATTGTCCAGGGGAAAGATATTATCGTATATGCTGCTGGCTCTACGTCCTTCAGGAGTTACTACTTTGGAAAGAATACGCCCAAGCATATTGATTACCAGAGTGTGCGACAGATGGCAATGGCGGCTGAGAACCACTCCGTAAAGCAGTTTATCCTGATATCATCTATGGGCGTAACCCATCCGTTTTTCTTTCTTAACATATTCGGGCGGGTGCTCACCTGGAAGCTACGAGGAGAAAATGCGCTCCGCAGTACCCACCTAAACTACGTTATTATTCGTCCGGGTAAGCTGATAGATGAAGGCTATACGCCGGAGCAGTGCGTCCTTTACCAGGACGATAAAATTCGTAACCAGGCTATTAGCCGAGAAGAAGTAGCCGAAATTACCAAGCAGTGCGTAGCCAATCCCGATTTGGTACGAGTGACGTTTGAGCTGATTAAAGACGAATCGCTAGCTGCTGAACCACTTTCTGCTAAGTTTGCCCGACTTATTCCCGACCAAAACCGCACCCCCTACACCCAAGTGAAAGTAACAGCTTGAAAGAAGGTGATTTGAGCGGAAAGCTTTTGATATGGAGCGGTGAGTAATATGGGGGTTGGAATGAAGTGCTTAGCGGACTTCGGTCTCCCGACTCCGGTTGCCGGCCTCTGTGATTATCGGAAGCGGAAGACCTCGGGTTTACGAACGTCAAAGTCTAGAAAGTCAGGAATGGGAATACTCCCAACCCGAAAGCCGAACCAGCTTTCACCTTCGGGAGTGCGAGGGTAAAAAGCAAATCGTACCTGAAACGTTTCAAACGCTAGGTTCTCGTTTCGTACCCGAAAGCCAAATCCAAGACCTTGGTAGGAGGGAGTTCGAAAAAGTCTTTCGTCAGTCTGGGCAATCAGTCCTGCATCGGCAAACACAAAGCAGGCCATCCGAAAGCTATAAAAATTTACCGGAGGGTAGGCTACCGTTTCTAAACTGATAGCTAGCCGTTCATTTCCTTCCAGCACCCAACCCTCTAATCCTCGAATACCTTCTTCATTGTTAAGCGTAACTAGGCCCAAACGAAAGTCAACATTTTGGGTTCTATTTACTCCCTGGGTATAGTCTGCCTTCAGAAACACGCGGTACCGGGTGCGTCGCCGATGAATTAAGTAACTAAAACTAGTAAGTTGCAACCGGAATACGCCATCTTCCAGCGAGTTGTTTCGCCAAAAACCTCCCCAGTTTGCACTGGCCGATACATAGCCTAAAGCCGGAATAAACCCACCACGGGAATACAGCACTCCGGTGTAATAGCGATTATAAAATTCACCGTACTCCGGCCCAGCAATAACTTCGGCCAGCTGGCCAATCGGGATGTCCTCGGTACGTCCGTAGGTATATACTAGTGTTTCGGTGGTGTAGTAGCGTCGAGAAAAACCAGCCCCAAAGAGTAGGAGGTCCCGATGATGGAAAGCAGGGTTAGTATTGGCTGCTACCTCAGGACGCTCAAAGAAATACTGACGGTTATAGCGGGCGGCAGCAATCAAACGGGTACGATCATCAAAATTTCTAACCCCAAAACTACGGCTTAGCCAGTAGTCTTGATTAAAAATTCCGTAGCGAATAAACGGTATATTCTCAGGCCGACTAAACGTATCCAGAATCGGATAAGAGTTTACCCAAGGATCAAGTGTTGTAAGCCGATTGTAGCTTACGTCGATACCCCCTGCGTAGCGGATATCAGGCACTACAAAACGCCGGCTTAGCGTAAAACTTCGTATGTGATCCCACATTGTATACCGATACCGCAGTTCTCCCTCAATGAAAGAACCCCGAACGTTCGGAATGCGGTACCGCCCTTCGTAACCCACTCGCGGAGATTCATCGGGCGCGACAATAATAGCATTGCTCAACTCATGACCGGTTCCCAGCACATTGACGTTAGTAGCCTCTACACTACCTTCAATGAAGCCTTCCGGTGCAGCATCGAAGGTGTAGGGGATTACATCTTCCGTAATAAGTAGTAAGTCTACGGTATCAGCATTATTAGCCCGGGGCTGTACAATCAGGCGAGCATCCCGAATGAATCGTAGCGATCGGATAACCCGCTCGTTGTCAGCCAGTCGCTCTGGAGTTAGAGCGTCTCCCTTTTCCAGTAATAGGTTGTTTTTTAGTACCTGATCTTGGGTATTAATATGAATCTGATTGTAAAACTGCGATAGTTTGGAGGCGGCTTGTCGGGCGGTGTCGGTTACACTGGGCCCGAATATATCAATCTTCTTTAGGTAAATATTTCCTACATACTTTCCGTTGTAGTCAGCCGACTCAGGAGGGGAAGACGATTTCTTCTTTGACACATTGGCGGACGATGAACTACTATTTAGGTCAAATAACCAATCAAATAGCTGTTCGCCTACTTTACGTTTTTCTAGTGTCTTCTTTAACCTTTTGTAAAATGCTTGTTGCTCTTCCCCTTTGTTCTGCTTCACAACTTCTTCCACTCGGGTGCGAATGGTATCGGTAACGTAGATGACGGTATCAGTTTTAGTAAAAAATGCGCTATCTTTGGTAAATACAAAGCTATTTCCTTGCACGTAAATAGTATCAATTACTACTTTTTGGATAGTATCTTGCGGGGTTTCTGTCTTTTGAGCGTAAGCCGATTGAAACTGAAACAGAAGAATACAAAAAATAAGATAAACGAAACGAGCAGAATATTTCATAGCATAGTTGCTAAATAAACTACGCTCAGGTGAAAAAGTATAGTACGTGAGCAATTAGAAAAGTAATAAAAAAAATCTAATTAATTTAACTGAATCCAATTGCCGCACGAATTTGTTTTTTTGCGGCAATTGCTCATTTTTTAGTTGCGGTACAAGTAGTACGGGGGCTAATACTTTGTTAAGCCTAAAATTGAGGCGGCCGCCGCGTGAATAACCTACTCCCGCAATGTTCTCTGACAGAGCATTGGATTCGAAAATGAAGAACCATATTGTGGTATGCACAAACTAAAGATTGCTAGTAAATAGAATTAGTCAGGTTTTAAACTCGTGTCTTTATAATTATACAAGTTGCAGTTCGTTAGTAGTGCGAATAACGAGTTCATGAGGGAAATGATTGTTTATGGTGAGATTTAGTAGGAACATCATTAGTGATATTCCTACAGCTTGACCAGTTTTCTAATGTCATTTTTCTGTAGTTATGAATTTTTCCGACAAAGACCTATATTCGTGAGCAGAAAAAGGGTGTATTTTTTTTTACAGAAGAAACCATACAGGGATTTGATTAAGAATACAGCAAATATATTCTACAATCATTAACACTCTTTCAATATTAGCTCGTCCAGAAGTGTGCTCAGTTTCAAAGTAGGTAGCGCTATCCGAATAACAGGTTTTTTCTATTAGTAACCTATTGATTTCGGCTAAGAGAAGCGTGTTGCTAAAAACAGCACTGGCAAAATTCGCTGAAATTTTTTTACTTATCTTTGTATCTATCACTACACACTGCATCGATCTATGAATACCGAACCAACCTACGTAGAGAATACCATTAACTTTACACTGCTATTTAGCCAGATTAGGAAGAAGTGGTATCTATTTCTGATCTGCTTCCTAATTATTATTCCGGTAGCGCTACTGTTTGTTAAGTTTGGAGAAAAGAAATATGATGCCTACGGTAGTGTTCTAATCAGTAAACAAGAGTTTGGTTCAGTAGGTACCGATCAGGTTTTAGTAGATGACAATCGGATTATTGAGCGAAGTATTATTCTACAAGATGAGATTAAGCGGTTAAACTCGTTCGACCTAATTCATGAAGCGTTGAATACGCTAGATTTTGGGATCACCTACTATACGGTAGAAAGTTTTTGGCCTGATTTTTTGAAGGAGAGTTGGTTAAATGAAACCTATCATGCATTGCCCATTGATGTGGTGCTCGATTCCAGCCAAGTGCAGTTAGTGGGAGCGTTAGTGCATCTGAGTATTGATGAGTCAAATAATGTTACCGTTCGGGTTGATGCTGAGAAATCTTCGATTCATAATTTAGCTACCAATCAGAAAGTAGCTGAGGTAGAAGCCGTAAGCTTTGAGGAGACTACCAAAATTGGCGAACCTTTTAGTAACGAATACCTCGCCATGCAGATAGTGCCAACCTCGGAGGTGCAGCCGGTAGGTGATTATTATTTCAAAATCAGTACATCTACCTCATTAGCCAATAAGTACCAAGATTTGCTAGTAGCCCAGCCGGCCAGTACGGCCGCAAAAGCTGCTCCAGTAGAGTCTCGGGTGGTAAACCTTAGCATAGAAACACCCATCCCCGAAAAAGGAGTGACCTTTCTGAATGCGCTAATCAACACCTACATCAGCAAAGACGTACAAAATAAAAACCAGAAGGGGGTAACCACTGTGGCTTTTCTGGAGAAAGAAATTGCTATCATTGGCGATTCTTTGAAGAAAGCCAGAAGTTCTTTCGGAGAATTTCGGAACAAAAATAATATTGTAGATTTAGCGCAAGGAAAGCTGCTTGGCCTGAACAAGCAGAATGAACTAGAGGTTGAACAGAGTGAGCTAGAGAATCGGTTAGCGTACTACAAAAGAACATCCCGATCACTACGCAACGAAGGCAGTCTGGTAACTCCCTCAGCGGCAGGTATTTCTGATCGTGCCTTTGAAGAGTTGGTGATGGAACATATTGCGTTGAATGCCCGGGCAAAGCGGGCACTGAACTATAATAACGCAGATAATCCGCTCGTCAATCAAATTGAGCAGCAGTTAACCATTCTCAAAGGTGCCATATCCGATAATCTTGACAATGCAATTACTACCACCCAAACCAACCTACGAAGCGTGAACCGCCGATTAGGTCAAATCAATTCTCAGGTAAAGGCTCTGCCTGATAATGAGCAAGAATTTGATAAACTAGATCGGGACGTAGCGTATTATCAAGAAAAATACGACTATCTGATACGCAAAAAGGCTGATTCTGAACTGGCACTGGCCACTAACTTGCCAGATGTGGAAATAGTTGATAGCGTGAAGATTTCTCCGGAACCGGTAGCTCCCAACGGCAAACTCATTTTAATGTCGGCACTGTTTTTATCATTGGTTCTTCCGTTTGGGTTCATTGTGCCGTCCATGTTCTTCGGAGATAATCTGGTAAATAAGTCAGATATTGAGGATCATGCCGAAATCCCGATGTTGGGCGTAGTTTCTAACGGGCCAAAGGCCGGAGGGCTGGTGGCGAAAAGTATGCCGAATACTTCAGTGGCTGAGTCTTTTGAATACATTCGTATCAATCTTCAGTACTACTTCCGGGAGCGAAACAATCAGGTAATTGGCATTACCTCCTCTGTTGAAGGAGAGGGTAAAACATTTTGTGCTACCAATCTGGCCTGGACATTTGCCGAGGCTGGACAAAAAACGTTACTCATTGGCTGCGATTTTCGTCGTCCTAAGGTAGATAAATACTTTAAAAACGATACGCTCTACGGACTGGCCAACTACCTGGAAAAAGGGTTTGAAATAGAAAAGCTGTTTCGCCCGTCTTCTTCGCCCAACCTAGACATCATTTTCTCCGGTTTCTCTAATGAAAGTCCTATTAAGCTGCTGGAAAAGCCATCGCTGCGAGAGCTAATTGAGCGGGTTAAGTCAGAATACGATCAAATCATTGTGGATACTCCACCCGTAGGGCTGGTAGCCGATTACCTAATTTTAGAGCAGTTTTTTGATCTAACCTTGTTTGTGGTTCGCAATAACTATACTGATAGGGCAACTATTAAAGGCATCAATGAAATTCAAAGGAAGAACCAAATCAAAAATTTGAACTTGGTACTTAACGGAGCTTCTTCTTCGGGCTACGGTTACGTGCAGTCTAAGAGCAGTTACTACCGGGAGTCGGCCTCGCTGAAGTCGCGCTTTAAGCTATCCTAATCTTCGTGCTTCATTTCTCAGGTATGGTTTCCCGGCTAGCCTTACTCTATGCTCTCCTGTTGGCTAATACGATCTACGGCAGTTGTAGCACGGTGCCGCCCCACCCCCGGATTTTTGTGCAACCAGCGGATGTAGCCTTACTTAAAGAAAAGCGTAACGTGCCTCCCTTTAACCGACTATGGCAGGAAGTGAAGCAAGATGATGGGGCACTGAGCCTGGCGGTTCAGTATCTTCTGGAACAAGATGAGGCGGTAGGGCGAACCGCCATCGATGCGGGCTTGGCTTTATTAAAAGCAGGAAAAGATGCCCGTTCCTTGTACAACCCGCTGCTAATTGGAGCTTGTGTGTACGACTGGTGCTATCCGCTGCTATCGCAATCGCAGAAGCAGCAATTTATCAAGGAGTTTATCAGAATTGCAAAGTTACACGAACCTGGCTTTCCTGCCGATATTACTACCTCGGCCGTGGTAGGGCATAATTCAGAAGGGTGGTTGTTGAGTGGGCAATTACCGGCAGGGCTGGCTATTTATGATGAAGAGCCACAAATGTTTCGCGCGGCTGAGACCCTTCTCCGGCAGCGATTTGTACCCGCGCGGGATTTTCATTACCAAGCCCATATGCATCATCAGGGCGACTCCTACATTGGCACTCGCTTTCAGCATGATATTATGGCTGCTTGGCTATTTCGTCGAGCCGGACTTAAACCGGTTTTTAGCGAAAACCAGCAATTTGTGCCTTATCAATTGCTCTACCATTTGCGCCCCGATGGCCAGCAAATGCGAAGTGGAGATACTTTTGATGATCGGGGGCGGGACCGCCGAAAACGCCGAATAGCGTTATTTACCGGAAGCTACTACAATGATCCTTATCTGCTGACATTGGCCGACATGAATCTGTTTTTTGATAAAACCATCGAAGATAAAATCTTCGAATTGCTATTGCGCCCAATTGATGCTAAAAGAAAACCATTGTCTGATCTTCCCCGGGCAAAGTATTTTCCAGAACCTATGGGTGAGATGGTAGTACGAACGGGGTGGAATATGGGGATTGGCAGCAATGATGCGGTAGTGCATATGCGGATTGGCAACTACTTTTTTGGCAACCACCAGCGCAAAGATTTTGGTACCTTCCAGATTTACTATAAAGGTGCTTTAGCTGTCACCAGTGGAGTTTACGGCAGTAAAGATGAACAGTCGCACTACGGTAAGCCTTACTGGATGAACTACTACCACCAAACTAGTTCTCAGAACGGCCTACTGATTTATAACAACCAGCTAAAAGAATTTGAAGCCAAGCGGTCTTCTATAAATGATGGCGGGCAGTATTGGCCCAATCAGGGGCAAGATCACCCGAACGATCTTGAGATGCTGTTAAACCCTGAACATGGTTATGAAATGGGCCAGGTGATCGATTACGGATTTTTCCCAGATAGTATTAACCCTACGTACAGCTACATTACGGGCGACATTACGGCAGCGTACTTACCTGAAACTATAGAGAAGGTGAGTCGCACAATGGCTACCATTACCACCGGGAATAGGGATATTCCTCTGGTATTTGTTGTGTATGACCGAGTAATTGCACGAGAATCAGCGTTTGAGAAAAAGTGGCTAATGCACAGCGAAACTATGCCTACCGTAGAAGGAAGCACGATCACTATTAAAAACAATAAACCTCATTATCAGCATAAACAGCGATATTTTGGGAAACTGGTAATGCAAAGTTTGCTACCGCTAAACCAGAAAATTCAAGCAGCGCAAAATATTCAGAATGTTTTTGCTAGCTCGGCAGAAACCCGGGGCGTGGTGGTGGAGAAAAAGCGAAAAGGGGTAGAGTCGGCTCCGTGGACAACTACGGTATCGCCAACTGATGAGGCTAACTGCCACGAATTTTTACACGTAGGGTGGGTTACGTCTATTTCCGGTGAAAAGTCAGTGGAGATTGATTTTACAGATGATACCAAAGAATTAGCTATTCAATTAGGTGATAGTGCCTTTTTATTAAAGGTCGAACAGGGAAAATTAAACTGGTTAAACTAAAAGCTCGTGAGTACTAAATTTAATATTGTAGTTTATGGTAACCTATCAGCTTCGGGGAAATCAGGCTTATCGTTTTTTAATTATCAGGTAGCTAAGTATTTGTATGATAAGAATATGCTGCACCAAGTGTACTGCCTTAGAATTGCAAACCAAAAACACGAGATAGAGATTCCGGCTGACAAAATACAAACTGCACATAGTCACCTTCCTACGAAAATAAAGCTTGCGCTGCTAAGAAGACTTAAGAAGCACACCAAATACAACGAGCGGCATTTGAGCGAAAAAATATTTGATCGATTTGTGAGTACGATCATTGATGTAGAAGGAGTTCAAGTACTGTTTAATCTCAAGCCGGCCGTTCCACTAACCACAGTAAAAGCCCGTTCACGTCAACTCTTTACAGTTACGTTGGCCACAATAGCTCACCCCCAATTTAACTTTAAGCAGATTAAAAAGATTGAAGAGCTGTACGCTATCAAAGACAAATCATCGTACTCGAATGTATCGCGTATGAAGAAGGTCTGCGATACGCTCAACAGCAGTGATTTAGTAATTCCAAAAATTGGATCGAGCTTTATCAGCAATACGTACACTAGTCACGGCGTGCCGCAAGTGCATCGGCTAACGAAAATAGCAGGGATAGACACCACTACCTATCTGCCCCGAAGCAATCAGCCGGAATCTCGTTTACCCGTTAAGTTCGTTACGGTAGCTCAATTTAATTTAATTAAAGGCGTACCCTTGCTGCTAGATGCCTGGAAAAAATATTGGGCAACCCTGCCCGGTTCTGCTGAACTGCACTTTATTGGCAGGGTTGATCCGACTGCTCAGCAGTTGATTGAGAAGTGTTTTTCGGCATTGCCATCGGTACATTACCACCCCTTTTCGAAGCAAATCCACCAGGACCTTCTCCAGTACGATGTCTTTATTGCATCTTCGGTATCAGATCTGCTCCCGCGCACGGTACTGGAAGCAATGGCTTGCGGGCTTCCGGTTATTGCATCGTCTCACTGCGGTGCTGCCGATTTAATAGAGCCATCAGTTAGTGGGTTCATCTACGATCCTTTTGATACCGAAGAATTAGCTTCGCTCATGAGGTGGTTTACCGAACACCATAACCAGATAATGGCTATGGGAAAGCAGGGCCGGGAGAAGGTAGAAAAGTTGGGGTTTGATAATTTCTTGGATGAAGTATGCCAAGTGATAGAAGAAAAACGTCGTGTAGTACGTGATGGTGTGGTTTAGACTCGCTCGTTTTAACCTGCAAAAAAAATACAATGGAAAAGGTTGATAGTATTTATGTGTTTTATCATTTGTTCTTAGTAGATCGATGGAGGCATATTTGGAACTATCATGTACAAACCGTGATAGAATCAGAGCTTTACGATAGTTGCAAGGAAGTAAAGGTCGGAGTGATCTACAAAAATGCGGAAGAGCTGAAAGAGTTTGAGGATATTATCAAGAAGTATCCCAAGGTGTCAATCTTGTATTCTAGGAGTTACAGTAGCCTCCCGGTTACCATCTGGAACGAGCCTAAGAAAACAATTACCGCCCAATTAGGCGAGGGCGAGTCTATTTTAAAAATGATAGAGTACGCTAAAAAGATTGAAGGCAATCAGTTTTCTTGCTTATTTTTTCACTCTAAAGGGGTAACCCGGCCCAACAACGAGAAGAGGTCGCAGATTAGTCATTTTTACGCTAGAGGGTTAGCGGAAAGTGCCGATGCTGGGGAAACTCAACGCTTTATACTGCAAGATATGACCGAAGAAACAGTAGCTAAGTGGAGGGAGAAATTAGCCCTTCTTAAGCGCCACTCATTCTACTACTACATTTGGAATTTCTTTTGGATCAGCGGAAAAATGCTCCAGGCTTTTGATTTTAAAGCGTTTAACAAGCGCGGAGAGTTTCCGACGAAGTATAAGTTCAAAGATCGCCACCACACGGCCATATTTCCCATCAACTTGTACCAAGTACAACACAAAAAGAAGCTGGGGGATATAAGAAAGCTGATTGGGTTTTACGAGTAGTACAAATCAAGCACTACAGCACGTAGCCCGCGGGTTTCTGCAACTTTTTGGGCAGCAGGGTTAGTAAACGTTCTTTATCTTCGGCAGAAAACACAGAATTAAACTTCATCAGCAGTAGGTACAGGCCGAGGCCCACCGCAATTTTGAGAAAGAGTAGCCAAGTGTAAGTCGGAGTGTACTGATCTATCAAATACAAAATACCGATAGTCACTACACAGTTTACCACAGATTTAAGTGTGGCTATTCCTTGCAATTTCAAATCTATGTGTTTTTTGAGAAGGAAATAAATGATAACTTTTTGAAGAAACTGGCTCAGGGTGGTAGCGAGAGCCATACCTACTGCCCCAAACTGGTAAGCCATCGGAATACCGACGCCTAAGTTAACTACAGTAGACAGTCGGGCAATCAGCAATATTTTGGGTTTCTTAATTGTCTTTGCTACCATCCCCAGCGGAATACTATTAAAGATCAGAAAAACTAAGAATATACAAATAGGAAGGTAGGCTTGCTGGGTATATTCTTGCTTGAGCGCGAAATCTAGCATTTCCCTACCCAGAGGAACAAATATGGCTATTGCCAGAAAGCTCACAATATTATTTGCATTGTATATGATTGAGAAACTACGGTTAATGTCTGAATCTCGCTGAGAAGCATCAAATTTGGTGTACAGAGCTACCTCAAAAATATGCTTGAACATAAGATGCGGGTAGAACTTAAGGAATTTGGTAAGAATCCGCGTGGAGATAGCGTAGATCGCCACTTGTACATTGTTAGAGAAGTAAGCCAGTATGTACCGATCAATGTCAGTACCTAAAAAAGAGCCGCCTAGCTTATCAATGTAACTCGCCTTTCGGTACGCTTTTTCGTCGGGGGTTTCTTCCCTTTTGCGAATAATGCGCTTCAGGCCGGGAAACCCATAATTACGTACAAAGAAAAAAGAGGATAGCACCGTGAAAAGAGTTTCACACGCAGCAAATCCAATAATAAAGAATAGAAATTCTTCCTGCTGGTTGATTCCCACCACCACCACGGCAACTCGCGATAACTCATAAACCACATTGGTGCCAAATACAATATCTTGGGAAAGCCGTATTAAGAAAGCTTGTTTAAGAATTGTGTTGCCGATGGATAGAACAACGATGATCTGAAATATGGCAAAGTGAAGGAAAAAACCATTCAGGCCAATACTGTCATCAAAGTAGTTAAAAGTCAGGATTAACAATAGTGTGATGGCGGTAGCAATTACTACCCGGCGGCCTACTATGTGCCACACCACATATCCTACTTGTTTATTGTCTTCTAAGGAGGGAATGTAGCGGAACAAGTACTGGTCGTAACCAAATGAGATAAATAGGTTGAGCATGGGCACCATCCCATTCAGTATTGCGTAGGCACCGTATTCTATCGGAGGCAGGTAGCGTACCAGTAATATCATGCCGAACAAGGCAACTAGCACGTTGAGAACGGATATTGCCACTGAGTACGGAATAGCGGATTTGGTTCGGGTTTTTATTGACATGAGCTATAGAAACAAGGCACTGAATTAGTGAGTAACTTGGTGAAGTCGCAAGTAGTAAGATATGCCACTTCTGATTCCCTTTTCCCTAATATGGAACCGGAATGCGTTATAACCACTGATTAGTGCCAATAAATTTTTATTAATAGAAGATAAGGCGCGGTGCTGCTCGGCATAGTCAAGAGAGTACCCACTTTTAGTAGCCGACGGAAACGTTATTTCCTCAATGCGCTTGATGACTGCTTGAGATAGTTCTGCCTGATACTTCTTTTTATTACTACCCACAATCTGCTTAGCATTTTTAGCATCACCGTGGTTCTCCGCCGATTTGTTTAGCGTCATCATGGCTGCCTGATAACTTATTCCTACAAATTGGCAAATCTGCCGAAGTATCTTCTCCGGCTGATCCAGTAGTGCTTCGTACTGAATCTCGAGATAGCTATCGGCAAATAGGGCAGCATCAGTGCGGGCTTGCTTTACAGATTGATGCCAAACATCAGCAAATAAAAGTGGATTTTTTCCCCATAATTTTTTAGCGGACAAACAGCAATCGCGCGGATCGCGAATGATATGAATAAATTTTGCGTGAGGAAAAATTTCTTGTTTAAGAATTCTCATCTTGGTAACGTAGCTGGGGGTTTTATCACCAAAAACAGTATTCATTGAGGGTTTAGAGCCGTAAAATCTCAGTAAAAACTCAAAAAGATCGGCCCAGCCAGAAAATTCGGAAGCCGCTGCTAACCAAGTAGCTTTATCTAAGAATTTTCCCCTCCGTTTTGTGTCTCTAAAAAATGGAGTTTTAGCTAGTTCGTCATAGAAAGCTTTCATTCCTTGCGGGTATTCTGGGCACTGGTGATCGAACTTTTCGTATAAATAAGGGATAAAGTGCGTTTCTACGCTAGAAATACTGATTTTTGAGTGTTGGTTTAGTAGTGTTCTTAATAACTTTGTGCCACTTCTGGGCATACCTACAATGAAAATAGGTCCTTTAAAGGTATTCATTTTAAGTAGGTTGGTGTTATTGGTGAAAAGTCAGTCGCTGCCCTCGCTTTGTTAATTGCTGCATTATTATTTTTCAAGTACTCATCGAGTAATTTGGTTAGGTAAGAGTAAGGAATACTGCCTACCAGAATAGTAAACATATTCGGGAGTTGTATAGTGAAATCATGAGGAGTTCTAAGAAAAGCTATAAAGTAGAAAATAGTCTTTTAACGCATTAAAATTAAAAATTTGCTCATATTTTAGCGCGACTACTACCAACCCTTAGATGGACTAAACTTACTTGAGGCCAAGCGGCTTTTGCGGAATAAATACAAAGAGACTAAATTATCTCAATCTTCACCATTGCTAAACGACCGAAACAACAGGCGTCATTTTTAAATTTTATCATGCTTCCGCTAAGAAGACTGCAAACATACGCAAAATGAAACTTTTGTTTACAGATTTTGATATTCCTTATTTACTGAACGACACTGAATATGCGGTAGGTGGGGCTTGTGTACGACAGTATACCTTCGGAAAGGCGTTATATGCTTTGGGGCATACGGTGGGTTTTCTGACTTGGAAGGGGGCTAATCGGTACGTTGACCAGGCTGATCATCCATTTGATTTAGTAGAAACGTATCGTAAAGAGGGCGGTATTAGTGGGCTGCGGTATTTCTACGAACGCTTACCCAGCGTGATCCGAGCTATCCGAGCGTATCAGCCCGATTTCGTTTTTCATATCACATCATCCTTTAATGTTGGAACCTGGGCTTTGCTTTGCAAGGTATTAGGTATTCCGTTTGTGTACCTAGTGGCCAATGATATTGATTGCGACGATAGAATTAAAAAAAGACTTAGTACCCGAGAGTGGGTATTTTTTAGATTAGGCCTAAAGCACGCTAGGTTAATCGTCTGTCAGAATAATTACCAACTTTCCCAGTTACAGCACCGCTACCCGGGTAAAGAGTGTATTGTTCTTCATAACCCGTATCATCAGTTAGATGAATCTATTGGTAAAGTTCCTGGTAAAGACCGAGAGTATATTGCCTGGGTAGGAAGGTTCTGTCGCCAGAAAAATATGAACGCTCTGTACGAAGTTGCGCGTAGTTTGCCTCATCAAACATTTAAAATAGCAGGAAAAAACGATCATCCTGATGCAGAGACTCAGGCGGTCTTAGACAAGTTGAAATCGTGCAAAAATGTGGTCTTTGTGGGTTATCTAAAGCGACAAGAAATAGCCTACTTCCTCTCAAAAGCCTACGCTGTTCTTAACACTTCGTTGTACGAGGGGTTTTCTAATGTTTTTTTGGAAGCCTTATCCGTCGGAACTCCTATTGTTACCCGGCAAGTAACTGACCCAGATGGCATTATAGCCCACCATAATTTGGGGCGAGCAGTAGAAGAATATCAAGAACTATCGGGTGCGGTGAGTGAGGTGGTTAACCACTCTGCGTATGATGTATTATCGAAGCGATGTATCGCTTACGTAGCGAAGTACCACAATGCCCAATACTTGGCCAATAAGATGAGCAGTAAGCTGGCTGAGATACTAGATCGGGAAAAGGTTATTTGAGTAGCTCCAGGTTAGCCAACTTCCGGCGAATGGCTGAGTAAATTAACTCAGCGTAGAAAATCAGGAACATTACCAGAAATCCAATCTGGCCAATATCTCCTTTGTAATGCATAAAATGGGTATAGCGCCGATTGAAGTTGGCCAAAAACATAAGCACAATAGCCGTCATTAAGATAATGCAATAATGATACAATCCACCTTTTTTTATTTTAGATAGTGCACTATATCGGCGGTAGATAAAGAAATATAAAAATACAGTATACAGCAAACCAATGATACCTTGTTGGTGGAGGAACCCATTCCAGAAGCCCTCCGACCAGTTGTACTCCCAGTTCTGAAAAAACATACGAGGTACAATAGTAAAGTTGCCAACGGCTTGGTCAATGGCCAAATCAGATACTTTCCGATTAAGCTCCTGAAAATCTTCTACGTTTCTGACTTCTAGCATCGATTGGATACGTTGCAAGATAAAGTCCGGCTGAAATAGTACCACGAGCAGTACAATAACAGACAAGTAGCCTACAAAACGAAAATCTTTTTGTAGCCAGGAAACTACCAAAAATACGAGTACGCACCAGACGTAGGCTTGGCGCGAGAGAGAGATAGCAATAGCGGGCAGAACCACCCCCAATGTTAAGTAGTAAAGTACTTTATATTCCTTAACGTAAATGTTTCTTACAATCACCAGCAAAAAGATAAATACCAAGATCATGCTCCAGTCATTCTTATGGCCAAACATAGGGTTGAGCCACAAAATGTTTCGGTTAAGATCACTGGCTGCCGAGCCAAATACTTGGTCGGCATTCTGCACCGCTACGAAAAGTAGGCTGGCCGCTTCTAAAATAGCCAACAGAATGACAAAATTTACCAAGTGATTGAGTTTGGCGAAGGGCAGGCGGGTGTACGCGAAATACAAGAATAGAACAATGACTACATTGTCGTATATAATTGCCAATACATTGATATAGCCTGCGGCTGAACCATCACCAGAAATGGGCATATTTTTGAATAGAATCTGGTAACTAGAAGATAGCTGTAGCGTGACCAAGGCAATCATTGCCAGCACAAGCAACTTAGAATCTATCTGGAGCTCTCTGAGCTTTTTTTTGTTCAGGCTTAAAATAAAAAATAGTGCAAACAGCAAGCGAGTAATGGTAACTCCGCTGATCGCATTATCAAAAAATATATTGAAAAAAGGGATGAAGATCGCCATTAGCATAATAATGCTGGCGTAGTAGTACGAGGAGAGTTGAATAAAAACAAGAAGAAGAGTCACCCCAAACCGAACGGGGAGCGGGGTCTCGAAGTAAACAGTAGCCCAGCAAATAAGGTAGAGTATACTCAGCTTGATAGCCTCATGCCTAAAAAGGTTGCGATCAGTTGAAGTATCAACTAATTCTGGCGGGGCTTGCGCTATTTGGCGCACACTCATAACGCTTTATTCGGACTAAGCGACCGGAATGATTCCAGGTCATGATAAATGTCAAGTGCTTTCTGCTGATGAGGTAGGTCTAGTAGCTTAATAAAGCTGTTGTTGGTTTTCTGATTGTGATAGTTACTTTTCTGAATAGTATTAGCCATGGGTAGGCCACAAAACTGGGAGAGTGCTTCAAGAATACTACCGTCATTCATAAAATCTTGGTAGTTAAAAACGAAAGTATCCTGATCGGTAGTATTCAGAATATTTAGTAGTAGGTTGTTATACGATTTCCACCCCTTCACCGACTTGTAGGTTCGTACTAGTTTATCATCCAACCGTTTGTTGCGGAGGTAATGGTGCATTACCTGATAGGGATGTCGGTAGACAACAATAAGTTTATGGTCTTCGGGTAAATACTGCTTCCAGACAGGGTAGGTAATGCACGTTCTGGGGTCTTTGAAGCCCCACTGATCGTAAGAATTATTACACTGTTGAATAACCTGCTGTATTTGCTTTTCTTGCTGGGCACTAATCTCGGATACTTGTAAATCTTCTAAGGTATCCAGACTCTCTAAGTCGGTGCAACCCAAAATATCTTTATTGATCTCTTTGCAGGAAAGGCGTTCGTACTTATTACCAGTTTGGTAGTCTTGATCTTGGTCGGCCTCTTCTACCATATCAATCCCAGACTTATGCAGTGTCTCCGCTACGAGTGTAGTCCCCGACTTGTGCATTCCCAATATCACGTATACCATATAATTAAGTGTAAATGATTTCAAATATAGAATATAATAGGATAATTTGCAGCTTGCAATAGTAAAAGGTCATGCTAAAAACTGATAAGGTTTCTAACTATTGCTACCCGAAACTAGTGTATCATTTTGTATGAGCTCAAAGCCAACAGTTACCAAGATTATTATTATTGTAGATACTATGGTGGCGGGCGGAAAAGAACGCCGACTGTTGGAGTTACTGAAGGGATTAGAGAACAACGAAACAATATCGGTTTGTCTTGTCATCTTATCTAATTTAGTAGAATACGAAGAGGTACACCATTTAGCTATTCAAACTGTCTTTCTTCCTCGGAGAGGAAAAAAAGATTTTACGATATTTTACAAGCTTTATCGGGTCATCAAAAAATTTAACCCTGATATTATTCAGAGTTGGTCTTCGGTTGCCTCGGTGTTCCTATTACCTACCGTATTATCGAGTAAGGCTCAGTTTATTAATGCTATTATTGCGGATGCTCCTTGGGCAGTTAAACCATTTAGCAGTCGGTGGTGGCACCTAAAGCTTTCTTTTCCACTCTCTGATGCTATCATCAGCAATTCGGAAGCAGGTATAAAAGCATACAATGCCCCGTCTCAGAAAAGCTACTGTATTCCCAACGGTATTGACCTAGCCCGCTTCGATCATTTACCCGATGCTTCTGAGGTACGTCGCCGGTTTGGTATAACTACCACCTACGTAGTGGGCATGGTGGCCAGCTTCCGGGGAGCTAAAGATTATAGCACCTACCTAAAAGCTGCTCAGTATGTGCTGGAGCATCGATACGATGTTACTTTTATGGCAATAGGAGATGGAAAAGACTTGGCGGGACTATCTAAAATGTATGAAAATGAAGAAAAAATTATTTTTACCGGAAGAATCGCGGATATTGAAGCAGTAGTTAATATATTTAATGTTGGGGTGCTAATTACTGACCACCGAATGCACGGAGAAGGAATTCCCAATTCGGTTATGGAATACATGGCACTAAGCAAACCGGTAATCGCGACCGATGCTGGAGGTACTACTGAACTAGTATTGGACCAGATAACCGGATTGATTTGCCAGCAGCGCGATCCCCACGATCTAAAAGAAAAAATAGTGTATTTACTTGATCATTCACCAATAGCACTGGCTATGGGAAAAGCAGGAAGAGAAAGAATAGAGGCAAGCTTTACGCTTGACACAATGACCCAAGCTTACCTTCAATTGTACAATTAACCTCTTGTGGAAAACTAATAACCGTGGGGTTATCATAAATACTGACTGAATGAGTGTTCAGAAAATTTTATTTATTCATGCAGGTAGCTTTTCTATGGTAAATGCTGTGTTGAAGGATAAATTACAAGATTCTTTTCCTGACTATCCGGTGCATGATCTGGAGATGTATGACGTATTGCGGAAAAACAAAGTTATATTATTCTTAAATATTTTTCACTTCGTAAAGGAATACGGAGCTGACTTTATTTTAGGACGAAGGAAAATTAGAGAAGCAAGACGTTTTTTTGTAAGCACACTCTATATTTTTGACTTTTTTAAGAATCATCTAGAAAAAAATATAGATATAAGTCAGTACGTATTTTCTCTGCAAACCCAGTCAATCTATGATTTTGAGTTGCACGGGTTGCCACATTTTATTTATACTGACCATACTAACTTATGTAATTTCTTTTATCCTACGCTGAGCTTAGCACCGAGCCGTTTGGTTAAGTCTGACATGTACCACGCTCGGGAAACGGAGTTGTACCAGAATACTCGCAAAATATTCGTAATGGGAAATCATACCAAACAGTCGCTGGTGCATCAGTATGGTATAGATGAAAGAAACGTTGTAGAAGTAGGGTGCGGTGGCAATATTTCGGTTCCAGCTACCATCAATACCTCAAAATATTGGGCCAAAAACATCCTTTTTGTCGGCGATCGCTGGGAGCTAAAGGGAGGATGGGTACTTATTGAAGCTTTTAAAATTGCCCGAAAGCATTATCCGGAGGCCACCCTCAATATTGTTGGCTCCAAACCTCCCGTGGCCGACGTGGAAGGTTGTTATGCCGTAGAGCGAGTACCGCTAGATGTATTAAAGAGCTATTATGAGCAGGCTAGCATTTTTTGTATGCCTTCTATTGTAGAAACGTTTGGTATTGTGTTCGTAGAAGCGATGTACTACCGGCTTCCTATCGTAACTAGTAATATTGGGTCTAATAGCTTTACCATACAAGACGGAGTATCAGGTATTATCACCGACGGAAGTGTTTATCAGATTAGCCGAGCCTTAATCTCGCTGCTTGGCAACGAAGAGAAGTGCCAGACATACGGAGAAGCTGGCTACAAATTAGCCTGTGAAAAGTATACCTGGAATGTTATACTAGATCAAATGAGTTCGGAAATATCGAGTGAGGTAAGGAGCCTTCGAGGAGATCGATACCAAGCTGTTAGAAACGGTAGCTAATCTTACTTCTGATTTTGATAGTTAATTATCAATTACCTCTTGATACACGCTCAGGATACGCTGCTTAACGTGCTGACTAGAAAAATTATTTATTGCCTTTAGGTGGTTAGCCTGAGCAATTCGTTTGTAAAGCTCCGGTGAGGTGATAATCTTATGAAGGAAAGCGGCAAATACGGAGGGATCTTTACTCTCAGAAAGGAAGCCATTTATTTCGTGTTCAACTACATCGGGTATGCCCGCATTACTGCGCGATACAATCGGTAATCCGTACATCATCCCCTCCATGATAGACGTAGGTAGTCCTTCGGGATAGAAGGTAGGGAACAGCATAATATCGGAGGACATGAAAAGACGGTCTTTTTCTTGGCTGAGCACATATCCGTGAAAGTGAATGTTTTGATAGTCTAGTCCTCTCACGTAATCCTTAACACTAGCCAGCTCATTACCTTCTCCTGCAATATGCAAATGGAGGTTGCAATCAGGTACTTTCTTTTTCACTTGCTCAAAAGCATCTACAGCAATATACATTCCTTTTCCCTTTACAATTCGGGCGATAAAGAGCAGGTGTATTTCGTCTGGCTGGTACACATCTAGTTTTTTAGAAAGGCTAAGTGTTTGTGGTGGGGTGGCGGCGGTAGTATTAATCCAAAACCGAGAAGATGGCACAACTCCTAGGCTAGCTAACTTATCCTTAAAAATGGAGCTTAGTACCACGTAATTAGCTGCCTTCATGAATGTATGCCGAAATAGAAATCGATATACTTTATTGGTTCGCACCCTTTTTTCAAAATCATCTTCCCAACCGTGAAATAGTACCACAATTTTCTTCCTAAAGAGTAGGCAAATCCCGCAAAAAACAGTGTCTCGCAGAAACGAGCGCTTATTAAACGATGGGTTGATATGCACCAGCTCGTAGGAGTTGGTAAGAATCTTAATAGTAAATTGAAGGTAGTTGAAAGCCATTCTGAACAGTTTGGCTACCTTTCCTTCTTTATGTGCCTTATTAATCTCGAAGTATTCTACCTTGAAGGGGCCATGATGTAAACTTAGCGTATTGAAGTAGCCAGCAACTCCACAGATATTATTTAAATCGGGGGTAAGGATTAAAATAACACGTTCTTTCTCCATGTCTAATGCACGAAGAGTAGACGTAATTGTGGTTGGAGAGGAAATAGTGCTCATAAATTAGGGTTAGTGCAAGGTTAATTAATTTCACTGCTTAGTTCATGCAGAATAGCTAGGCTAGTCACTTCTACTAAAGTAGGGTCTTTTCTCTTGTCCGATTATCCACCATCATGAAAATTGATTGTAAGTATCATAGAGTAGTATAGTTATTTATGAGGAGTATATACCATGAGGTTTTTCATTTTGAAATCTAGATGCTGTTTTGAAGAGTCTTCGGAGCTAGAATCAGACAGCCAGTGAAAGTATATAAAATGATCGTCAGCCAGTTGCTGTAATTTATTGACGTGGGTTGTCCACCGGGGCAGCGGTAGTGTACAATAGATATGACTCACCCTTCTCGCTAAAAATTTTTGGTAAAGCTCCAGTAGATCGTCTGGTTTCGCGTGCTCTACGCTTACTACGTCTACGTATCCTACAAACTTCGCTTCGCTCTGTAATAAATAGTTATGTAGCAGCTTACTAATGGTGGCGTCTTTATCGCCAATTATAACAAAGCGTAGAGTATTGTGGGTAATAGTACGCGCATAATAATGTAACTTATGTAAGACAGTGAAAATAGCGACACGAGATACGAAAAACAGTAAAATAAGGTATATCAGTGGCGAAATGTAGCTCACCTTTTGATTAACCACACAGATGATTATCATAAAAGAAATATGACCAGCGCCTACCATAGTAGTGCTGCCAACAATTCTAGGAAATTTCATATCATCGGGCTGACACTGGTGGGTGAGCAGTAGTAGTATCCACCAGCTTAGTATTGCAACAACTAGCAAATAGTGAGGAGCAGTGGTAGCATACAAGAAAAAACTTCCAGCCAGTAGTGTGGCATCTATTCCCATGATGAGTAACAGGAAAGTACGCGAATGTTGAGAGTTAAAAAATAGCAAACTATGCATGCGGCTATGGCTAAGTTTTTGGTAGTTTGAAGGGTACTAATTATCATTTTTCCCTCAACCTAATACTCACCTCAGCAAAGTACAACACATGGTCTAAACTCAGGTAATTTCGTCTACTATATATTATTCATAAAATAGCTTTAACTACGCCACGCAGAGTATCAGAGCGCGTAACGAGGTGGTCTATTCTTCTCAAAATTACAAAAAAGTAACAGCAGCGACGGAGACAATAAATACAATCTGCGACTTCTATTCCTCCCTCTCAAATATAGCAAACAAATTGTACTATCATAAATAAATCACCTGTAATCAATTTACCTAATTCTACCTCCACCAACAAATGACTATTAGTACCAGTAATTTTACATGAAGCACTCAGGCAAAAAGTTGAGGACTTTTGACGAAAGAGGAGGGGGCATAGCCTAGCCTATTGTTGGGCTCAGTAACCTATCGTCTAGTTAGTACTAAAAAAGTCTATTCTTACTTATGTAAGGTAATGAGAGGCTACGTTTTCCCTTGCTAGTAAATCATCGTTAAATTCACAAGATTATGTTCTTTTAACCAGAAGGTCATGTTAAACTTGAGCGATTTCGATGATCTGTCGTTTTATGATAAAGCCCAGTACTTATGGGACTACGGAACTTATGTGGCAGATCGTACCTACAGTCAGTTCCGTATTACCTTATACCATATTGATGATTTTTTTGTGGAAGTGATGTACAACCGGATTGGTAACAAAGTTATTAGTATTGCCAGCTACGAACATCGGAGCATTCTTAACAAATACGTAGAAGAAATATCACTATCTGATCTGTTTTAATAGCAACTGTAAATAGATGGAAGGTAGAACTCATACGTGCGCTTTATGTAAATATTTAATAGCTAAAGAAACTTACACCAACCATAAAGGCGAATTTCATCTTGCGGATAACGAAAAATATTAATTTATAGCAAAATATGCATATAGTATATGTTTATAATCTGGTTTTTCTTTCGCTCAATGAGTAATTTTCTCGAAAAATATAGATGGATTTACGTAAATGGTGTAAAGTATTACATCTAATCCTCAATCTAGAGAAGCATTTTATTTTTAAAAGGAAACTATATCAACTAATTTTAATCTTTAGTTGTTGCTACTGTCTTAATTATCTGTATATGGTTCGAGTCTTACTTATTGATGATGATGAAATCAATAACTTTACCGTAGAAGCAGTACTGGGTAAAGTAGATTTTATTAAAAGTTACGAAATTAAAGAAAGCGGCTGGGAAGCACTGGATTATTTACGAAAGTGCGAAGAAGAGAATCACTTTCCCGATTTAATCTTTGTAGATATTAACATGCCCGAAATGGATGGGCACGAATTTATAGAACGCTACGAAGAGGCCTTCTGGAATAAACACCCGACTACAAAAATTAGTATGCTCAGTAGCTCAATAAGTGAGTCTGATCGAAAAAAATCTATGGCATATTCGTCGGTATCTGAGTACGCTTTCAAGCCACTCACTAAAGAGAAGCTGACGACTATTGCATCATAAAAAAAGCCCTGGTAGTTGTAGTGGCAACTCCAAGGCAATCTATTTATGATGTTACTGTGCTCAGTAACACGCCTACCTACCGCAGGCTGGTTATGTGTTTTCTTAATAAATTATTATCCAAAAGAGTGCCAACTTATTTAATAATGACAAAAGTATTTTACTATATGTCATTTTGTCATTATAAAGCTACAAGTTAACTTCGCTGGCTTACTGCGCCTGATTATTTAAAATCTGACGACATTGCTGTCTTATTTCCCTGATTTTATCTACCGTCCAGTTTCGGTGTAATTTTTCTAAAATTAGCCAGTGCTTAATAAAGTGGTGGCGATAGCGTCGGGTAAAACTACCAATCTGCATTGGAGTAATTTCAATATCAGACTGAATAGCGGAAGATTCTATCTGCATATCACCCAGTGGTGAATAAAACGCATCGTGGTATTTAAGAAAACAAGCTGTTGAGGGTAATGCTGGTAATTGGTGCTTCTTCAATAAGTGCTGAATTTGAGTATTGTCTTCATAACTTTCAGTAAAAGTACAAAGCGATAATTTTATATCTGGGTAAAAATTTTCTTTGGCCAAAGCAACTAGTAAAGCAGTTTTTGAACATCGGCTTCCTCCTTCCTTCGCTACCTGTAGCAAATCATTAGATGCACATTCTTGGGTAGCTGGCAACTGTTGCAAATAATGTATAGCAGAGTGAAAATCGGTAACTTCTTTACTATTTAAAAAGCGAGAAATAGCCGATTGAGCAGTAAGCGTGAAGTTAGGAAGTTGGTTCATTATGCAATAAGCCTGAGTTTGATTATCCGTTAGATGCATGTTTATACACAATGGTTGCATTACTATACGCAAAGTACTAACTAATGTTAGGTACAATGTAATACAAAGTAGCTGGTTATAGTAAAAATAATCAAGTTTTTTTAGGTTTTTTGCAGCGATCAATAGCTATAGTTGAATATTTATAACTATTTAAATATAAAGTAAAATAATATTAATTGTATTGTGGTAAGTTATATTAAACAAGAAGTGGAAAGACGAAAGATGTAAGGTCTGGTATGATTTTTTCTTATTACCTGTTAAATAATTAACTCCTAGTAAAAAAGAGTGCAAAAATTGGAGCGTTGAGACCTTGTTACTACTAGCTACTTATAATAAAACCTATTGCATAGGAGCAAAATGTGTCTCTAACTACTAAATGCTAAACACTATGAAAGCTATTAAAATATCAGATTATGGTTCTCAGTTAAAATCGGCGGTCAGTGCTAGTTACCAAGAAGGATGGGTAAAATCACTAGAAAATTTTGAGAAACGCTTACAAGACCCAAATTTTAAAAGAAGGCGTCCGCAATTATCCAGTCACTAGCCTTTATTTAAAATTACTTTTTTCAGTGTCTGGTAGAGCTGATGAACTGGTAGGCCTACCACGTTGAAGTAAGAGCCCTCAATACCGCTAATGCCAATCATGCCAATCCACTCTTGAATAGCATATCCTCCGGCCTTATCCAGAGGTTGATATTTTTCTACGTAAAACGATATTTCTTCGGCAGTGAGCGAAGCAAAATGAACCATAGTTTGCTCGGAAAAGCTACGTTGCCACTGCTGGGTGGTTAGACATACTCCGGATATTACGTGGTGCGAGCACCCGGAGAGCTTTCTAAGCATTGTGCGCGCTTCTTCCGCTGATAGAGGTTTGTTAAGTACCTCTTGCCCAACTACGACGGTAGTATCGGCTGTAATCACCAGCTCGTCAGCAGCAATGGAATCAAGGTGAGCTTTGCCCTTTTCTATCGCTAAATACTCAGCTACTTGTTCCACCGCCAAATCCTCTGGAAAATCTTCGTCAATACTGATAACCCGGGTAGTGAAAATAAAGCCTAACTCCTGCATGAGTTGTTGTCGCCGGGGCGATTGTGATCCTAAAATAAGTTTATAGTTCATCATCGTGAATAGAGCCAAAAA
Organism: Tunicatimonas pelagia; assembly: GCF_030506325.1. Taxonomy (NCBI): domain Bacteria; kingdom Pseudomonadati; phylum Bacteroidota; class Cytophagia; order Cytophagales; family Catalimonadaceae; genus Tunicatimonas; species Tunicatimonas pelagia. The sequence continues at coordinate 5,463,965 of NZ_CP120683.1, forward strand.
CAAAGCCGCCAATGGCTTTTGGGTAAAAATAAGTCGATTTCTGGGGCATAACATTACCGCTGTAGCATACCTTTTTAACTTCTTCAATACTGACCCCATTGGTGATTAAGGCCATTTGAACTTCCTGGCGATCTGCTTTGGCAAAGCAACTGGCAAAACTACGGTCGTAGTGAATGTGCGGTGAGCGAGACTGCTCCTTTTGAGGAATTCCTAAAACTTTATCGATAAAAAAGTGATGTAGCACTACTGTTTCTAATGCTTTTACATCAGGGTGTAAATTCCAGTCTAGCGTGGAAAATGCCTCGGGTTTTAGTCGGATTTTGTAGCATTCCGAGCCAATTAATAGTCCGAAGGTCCACGGCTTTCCGGCAATAATCTCGGGAATATCCGAGCCATTCTCAACTGGTATGATAGTAAAATAATCCGCTATTTTCTGTAACACTGCTTCAGTAGTGATATTTGGTAAATCACTAATAAGTCGGTGGGTGGGCAAAATTACCAGATCCTCCGATTCGGTATTAGTCAGGTACATCATATGGTAGTTGTACCCTTCTTTCCCCGTATGGCTTAGATTATTCTTCATACTTGCCCGACGATGAATGAGTGAGCCTTCGTAGCGGTGGTGCCCATCAGCCAGGATAATAGGCTTATCGCGTAGCGTACTGACAAACTGCTGAATCACTTGGGAGTCAGTAATCATTCCAAACATATCTCGAACTCCCTGATAGTCTTCGGCTTCGTAAATAACCTGAGTCATACTTTGGTCTATCAGAGGTTCTAAGCGATGTTCGGCATCAGTGTATAAACCGTGGGTAGGGCTGGCGTGCAGCTGTGTAGCCGCCAGTAAGTCAGCCCGGTCATTTACGGAGCTGGGAATAGTGTCTTCGTGCCGGAGAACAATATTTTCTTCCCAGAAAGTCGCTTCAATCATGGCAATAAATCCTTTTCGGCAAAAGAATTTGGGTAGCCCCGGTAGTTGAAAGCATTGATAATAAGTATAGAGTGCCGCCAATGTGTCTTGTCGTAGTACGCCTTCTGTCTTCCATTGGCTGAGCAGTTGAGCCGTATTTTGAGCTGAGTCGCCCGGTTTGGGTACCGATAAGTGAATGCTATTGTAGGGTTCTTGATACAGTGCCACTCGCTGCTTGAAAGACACTACATCAAATGGAGGGGAGATTAATCTACTTATTTGATTTGTTAACTTGGGGGCGTAGCGCCATCCCCGGAAGGGCTTTATAACGGCCATTATTTTCTATTGGACGATGATGTGAGAGTAGAACTATTCAAACCTTCTGCTTTTCCAAAAACGATTAACAGATGAAGAAAAGGTAGGTTCTAGCGGTTTACTACGTTGCTGTTGTTCTAGCAGAAGTTTTCCGGCCAATGCCACAGCCAATGTTTGTTCATCGGATGTTAACTCTTCGGTTAGATTTTCCGGTTGGTAGTATTCATCGACAAACTTGGTGGTAAATCGGCCGGAGATAAACTCGGGATGCTGAAGTACAAAGCGGCAGAAGGGAAGGGTAGTGGCTACTCCGCTAATTTGGTACTCGCCGATAGCACGTAGCATTCGGGCAATAGCCTCTTCCCGATCTTGCCCGTAGGTAACTAGTTTGGCAATCATGGGGTCGTAGTACACCGAAATATCCATTCCTTGCTCAATACCATCGTCTACTCGAACGCCCGGACCTTGAGGGCAACGGTAGGTTTGTAGGGTTCCGGTATCTGGTAAGAAATTATTGGTAGGGTCTTCGGCGTATACCCGCACTTCCAGGGCATGTCCCCGAATAGTGAGATCATCTTGAGAAAAAGAGAGTGGATGCCCTTCAGCAATATGAATTTGCTCCTTCACCAAATCTACGCCCGTAATTAGTTCGGTAACTGGATGCTCTACTTGCAAACGGGTGTTCATTTCTAAAAAATAAAACTTCAAGTCGTCGCCTACCACAAATTCTACGGTGCCGGCTCCTTCGTACTGGCAGGCTCGAGCCACTTCAATGGCGGCTTGTCCCATCGCCTCCCGCATCTTATCCGAAACTATGGCTGAAGGTGCTTCTTCAATTACCTTTTGGTAACGACGCTGAATAGAGCACTCTCGCTCAAACAGGTAAGCATAATTGCCGTGCTGGTCGCCTACAATCTGAATTTCGATGTGTTTGGGGGCAGTGATGAATTTTTCAATAAATACTGATCCATCGCCAAAGGCAGAGGTAGCTTCGCTTACGGCCCGCTCCATTTGCTCGGCTAACTGGTCTTCACTGTGTACAATCCGCATTCCTTTACCGCCGCCACCCGCACTGGCTTTAATCAGTACCGGGTACCCGATCTTTCGGGCTATCTGTTTTGCTTCGGTTTCATTTTCAATGGGTTTATCGGTGCCTGGTACTAGCGGAACATCAAATGCCGATACGGCTGCTTTAGCCGCTAATTTACTTCCCATCGTACTAATGGCTGAAGGGCTGGGGCCAACGAAAATAATTCCTGCTTCCTCTACTCGTCGGGCGAATTCGGCATTTTCTGACAGAAAACCGTAGCCAGGGTGAATAGCATCAGCCTCCGTTTGCTGACAGGCTTTTAGGATGTTTGGAATGTTTAGATACGACTGAGCCGAAAGAGCCGGGCCGATATTTACCGCAAAATCAGCTAATTGCACGTGGGGTGCTAGGCGATCAGCATCACTGTATACGGCCACAGTTTCAATGCCTAGCTCTCGGGCTGAACGTATAATACGAACGGCAATTTCTCCTCGGTTGGCTATCAAGATACGGCGAATAGATTTCATAACGAATAGGTAGATTATTCAATAAAAAATAATATATTACTAAACTTTTATATGAATATTATAAGTTGTAATGCGAAATATGTGAGCAGCTACATTGGATGAGAGGTAATTAATGGTAAATTTGCCCGATCATATGTTTTCGTAAAAATACAATTAGTAAGCTAAAATTAAATACGAGTGGATTTATTTGAAAAATTTACGGTAGATATGGGGCCGCTTGGCAAGCACGCCGGGATTGAAGAAGGGTACTTCATGTTCCCTAAGCTAGAAGGTGAGATTGCGCCCCGTATGAAGTTTAGAGGGAAAGAAGTGCTTACTTGGAGTTTAAATAACTACTTAGGGTTAGCCAATCATCCTGAAGTGCGAGAGGCTGACCGTAAATCGGCAGAGAAGTGGGGACTAGCCTACCCGATGGGTGCCCGCATGATGTCGGGCAATAGTGATTTGCACGATGAGTTAGAACGGCAACTGGCTACTTTTGTGAAGAAAGAAGATGCTATGCTACTAAACTACGGCTACCAAGGCATTCTTTCGGTGATTGATGCAATGGTAGATCGCAAAGATATTATTGTGTACGATGCCGAGTCGCACGCTTGCATTGTAGATGGAGTACGGCTCCACTTGGGTAAGCGATTCGTGTTTCCGCACAACGATGTCGAGAATTTAGAAAAGCAGCTAGTTCGAGCTACCCGATTGGCTAATGAAACCGGAGGCGGTATTTTGGTAATTACCGAAGGCGTGTTCGGTATGTCGGGAAATATGGGTGCTTTACAAGAGATTGTGGCGCTTAAAGAAAAATACCAGTTCCGGCTATTAGTAGATGATGCCCACGGGTTTGGTACGATGGGGGCAACCGGAGCCGGAGCGGGCGAAGCGCAGGGTGTGCAAGATGGCATTGATGTCTACTTTTCTACCTTTGCTAAATCAATGGCTAGCATAGGGGCATTTGTAGCCGGAGACACATCAGTGATTCGGTACTTACGCTACAATACTCGTTCTCAGATTTTTGCTAAGTCATTACCGATGCCGTTTGTGGAAGGCGGGCTTAAGCGATTGGAGTTGCTGAAGAAAACCCCTGAGCTACGGGAAAAGCTCTGGACGGTAGTGAAAGCGTTACAATCGGGCTTCCGAGAGCGAGGGTTCAATATTGGTACTACCCAATCTCCAGTGACTCCGGTTATTTTAAAAGGTGAGATAGTGGATGCTGCCGGACTGGCGTACGACCTTCGTGAGAACTTCAATATCTTCTGCTCGGTGGTTATCTACCCTGTAGTGCCTAAAGATATAATCATGCTTAGAATTATTCCTACTGCCATGCACACCCTGGCTGATGTGGAAGAAACAATAACCGCTTTTGAAAATGTTAAACATAAACTAGAGACCGGTGTTTACCATACAAGCGAGCTTGCTGCAGCATTTGAATAGTAACAAATCTCGCAGTTTTTATTGTTTTTAAGCCATATTGGCTATATTGGCACATAATTGTTAAATTTTTTTGTCCACAACTGAACTAACTATGAAACGATTTGATGAATTAAGAGATTTAGTAATGTCTTTAGAAGGTGACTTCGAGAAATTCTACGATAAAGAGAATCAGGCAGCCGGTACTCGAGTACGAAAAGGTATGCAAGATTTGAAGAACCTAGCCCAGGAGATTCGAGTAGAGGTTCAAGATATTAAGAACAAAGCTTCCTAAAGGCCAATACTAATCTGATTAGAAAGTAAAAGCAACTCTTCAACGAGTTGCTTTTTTTATGAAGCTTCGGCTTCCTTTTCCCCTGAAATTGATACAATACGAACGTAGCGCATAATTAGCTCGCACAGGTCGTAAAGTGTTTCGGCGCGAAACATAAGCTCATAGTAGGGGTGATGTTCAGGAATATCGCAGCCAATCCGGCATTTAGCCTGACTCAGTGTTAAAATCTTATCAAGTACTTGGTTGGACTCAGTATCGAGATGAATCAAATAATCGAAGCGACTGTTGACAAAATCGATAAGGTGTTCGGCTTTAAACTTACCAAAAGCTGATATATCTCGGTCGCTAAACTGAAGATAGCCAAATATCTTATTCCTGGCTCGGCGCTTGTCGTAGCAAAGCACCTGCACCTCCTTATGGTCAGCCGAAAGATGAGCAATAAAATCATCTACTGTATTCTGCTTCTCATGATCAGCCAGCGTAATTAATACTCCAATACGTTCTGCTTTCTCGTAATTTACCGTTTGGCGTTTCACTGTACTTTGCTTAAGCAATTTAGGCAGTTGGAAGCCAATAATTTTCTTGGTAAAGAACCACATTAGATAATCATTTAAATTAATCAAGCATCGCTAGAAATTCTTCTTCCGAGATAATCTGCACTTCTAATGATTCTGCTTTCTTCCGTTTAGCCGGACCCATATTCGTACCAGCTAACAAAAAATCTAGTTTGGCAGAAACCGATGAAAGTACTTTTCCCCCGTGCAACTTAATCTTTTCTTTAATTTCTTCTCGGCTAAGTTGCTCAAATACCCCAGAAACCACAAATGTCTTGCCGGATAATACCTGATTTTCAGGAGTTTGGTCGCTTATTTGTAAGCTGAACTGCAAGCCTGCCTGTTTTAGTTCATTCACCAACTGCTGATTTTCGGTATCGCGAAAATATTCTAGTACACTTTGAGCAATACGCTCGCCAATTTCCGGCACTTCAATCAGTTGTTCGTGAGAAGCAATCGCTAAGGAATCAACTGACCCGAAGTGTTCGGCTAACTTTTCTGCCACAGTGCGTCCCACGTAGCGAATTCCTAACGCAAAGAGCACGCGAGGAAAAGAAATTTGCTTCGAGGCTTCAATTCCGCTTAAAATATTCTGGGTAGCCTGTTCCTTGAACCCTTCCAAAGCAAAAATGTCATCAAACGATAGAGCGTACAAATTGGCTACGTTTTTTACTAATCCCTGTTCGTAAAATAGAGCCACCGTTTCTTTACCCATGCTATCGATATTCATCGCATTACGCTGGATAAAATGTTCAATACGTCCCTTTATTTGAGGTGGACAGCCCGCTTGGTTGGGGCAAAAGTGTACAGCTTCGCCCTCTTGTCGTACTAGTAAGGTATTGCATTCCGGGCAATGGGTTACGTATTGAATGGGCTGACTTTGAGCGGAACGTTGGCTGATGTCTACCCCGGTAATCTTCGGAATAATTTCTCCGCCTTTTTCCACCGAAACCGTATCGCCGTAGCGAACGCCCAGCCGCTCAATCTCATTAGCGTTGTGCAGTGAAGCTCGCTTAACGATGGTTCCCGCTAGAGCTACCGGCTCTAGGTTAGCTACGGGAGTAATGGCACCAGTACGGCCCACTTGGTACGTAATATCGCGCAAAATAGTAACCGCACTCTGGGTTTTATATTTGTAGGCAATAGCCCAGCGAGGACTTTTAGCCGTACTGCCCAGCAGTTTTTGCTGCTGGGTGCTATTCACCTTAATCACAATACCGTCGGTATCTAGGGGCAACTCGCTGCGTTTCTCTTCCCAACCATTAATGTACGCAGAAACCTCTTCAACCGACTGGCACTTACGGTAAGTAGGCGACACCTGAAATCCCCATTTTTCTAGCAAAGCGATAGCTTCTTGATGAGTTTCAATATGAATACCGTCCGTAGCGAGCGAATACAGATAGCAGTCTAGTTTGCGTTGGGCTACCAGCGAAGAATCTTGCATTTTCAGCGTTCCTGAAGTAGTGTTTCGGGGGTTAGCCAGTAGAGCTTCGCCGGATGCTTCCCGTTCTTGGTTAAGCTGGTCAAAAACTGAGCGGGGCATAAATACTTCACCCCGTACTTCAAACGTGGGGGGCAAGTTCTCAGCTTGTACTCGTAAGGGAAGGGAGCGAATTGTTTTGGCGTTGGCCGTAATATCATCGCCCCGCACTCCATCGCCTCGAGTAGCAGCCAGCGTGAGTAGGCCATTTTCGTAGCGAAGACTAATAGCTACTCCGTCAAACTTTAACTCACAAAAATATTCATACGCTTGCTCGGGCAGAGCTTTGGCTACCCGTTGGTCAAATTCCGCTAGCTCTTCTTCAGAATACGTATTGCTCAGCGAGAGCATCGGATAAGTATGGAAAACCGTCTCAAAATCTTTGGTAATGGTACCACCCACGCGTTGGCTCGGAGAATCGGGGTAGCGATACTGCGGATACTGTTCTTCTAGCTGAATGAGTTGCTCTAACAACTGATCGAACGCATAATCCGAAATTTCTGAAATACTATTCTGGTAGTACTGATGATTGTAATGGCGGATTTTAGCACTGAGTTGCTCTATAGCACTTTTGGCTTCTTCGGCGGTCATAAATCCCAAGTTTAGCTGATTACTCAATTGTTCGATTGCTTAATTATTATATGATTCAATTGCTGATTGCTGATTGCTGATTGCTGATTGCTGAATGGTTATTAGTCCACAGTTAGTAGTCTACAGCCCACAGTTTTAGAAGCTTGAAGTGTTCTGGTGTTGGGAATTAATCATCGTCATTACTCATTACACACTGTTCATTGCTCAATGATCATTAGTTATTCCCTCTTCTCCCTTTTCCACTATCCACTATCCACTATCAATTATCCATTATTCAGGTGTAATAGTCTCGAAAAGCCTGAAGGTTCTGTTCGGTTCCCACAATAATCATGGTATCGCCTACTTCAAATTTTAGGTCACCATGCGGATTAAATGTGAATCGCTTAGACTGGTGACGAAATCCGATAACAGTAGCTCCGGTGTGCTGACGAATATTTAGTTCCCGCAAGGTTTTATTCTGATACAGCTTCTGAAGTTCATCGTACATAATATCCTCTAGCTTCAAACTATTAGATCCTGTTCCTGATAAAATATTTAGAAACTCAATAACGGAGGGCTGCGTAATAAGACGAGCCATATGCACTCCCCCAATGGCATCGGGCATTACTACTTGGTCAGCTCCGGCTCGGTGAAGTTTTTTCTCGGCTCTCTCATCGGTAGCCCGGGCAATAATTTTAATATTCGGATTCAACTCCCGCGCGGTTAGGGTAATAAAAACATTATCGGCATCACGCGGGAGCGTAGTAATGATCGCCTCCGCTCGTTCAACTCCCGCCGCCTGTAACACCTCATCAGTGGTGGCATCGCCAATAACGTACTGAATTTCATCAGTAACTGCATACTGCTCAACAATTTCGGGTTTGAGTTCAATGACTACAAATGGATGCTGGCTATTTTGTAACTCCTCGCAGGTGCGAGAGCCATTCCGGCCCAGTCCGCATACAATAACATGATCTTGTAATCTTTCCACTTTACGACCAATGGTATAACGCCGGTACAATTCGGCAAACTCACCTTCTACAAAATAAGAGGTGATGGTACCAACAGCGTAGGCAAATATTCCTAAATTAAATATAATATAAAAGCTAGTGAAGATGCGACCAGCATCCGAAAGTTCGCGTACTTCGGTAAAACCAACCGTAGACAGTGTAATTACGGTCATGTAAAAGGCGTCAATGGTGGAATACTCCTCAATAAGTGTATACCCAATTTGCCCAATAATTAAGCTCGCCGTTAGCAACAATAAGCCAAAACTAAGGCGATTGAAAATGAGTTCTTTGCTCCAACCTAGGTACTTTTTCCAAGCTCTATAAACCATTCTAAAAAAAACGACGGGAAAAATCCGCTGCTAAAGTAAGTACATCCGCTTATTTTACGAGTAGCCGAAGGTGAAAAAAATGTTAAACACTGTATTCTTTGCTCAAGGGCTGGATCAAAGGCCACTAAAAAATCAAACATGCAGGAAAATACTCATAGAATAGCTACATTAGTAGCCTAGCAAATTATCCTATAATTGCTACTGATGTTTTAAAAATAAGCGTAATATAGCTACAGTTTTAATCAGAAAAGCAAGAGTCCGTATCCACCTAATGCTGGGAAGTAAGATTTACTATAATTGGCGAGGGTTGGCACAGTTTTGGCAAACGATAGGGAAAGTCGCAAGATTCTATGATTTATTTGTGCAGAAAAGCATGTTTGTGGGCATTACTTAGTTTACTAGCCGGAAGTGTGCAACCGCTTCAGGCGCAGGCTGACGTAATCAACAATGTACGCGACGCTTTGAAGTCGGGAAGCTCGCGAGAGCTAAGCAAGTACTTGAACAATACCATTGAGATTAGTATTAACGGGGAACAGACCAGCTACAGTCGCAACCAGGCCGAATTTGTTCTGAAAGATTTTTTTGCCAAATATCCGCCCAAAGACTTTCGCTATGTGCACCAAGGTTCTTCTAAAGAAGGAGTAAAGTATACCATCGGAACACTGATCCACGAGCGGGGTGAGTTCCGAGTGGTAATGCTAATCAAACAGTTCGGTGGTAGCTATCTGGTTGATAAGATTGACTTTAATCGGGAATAAAGAATTGTGAGAAACAGACATGGCTACATTTGTAAATGTTTGCCAGTAAACAAGCTATTGCTATATAATTAGCTCATCAGGTTGAATATGTTTTTTTAGCTCACTTTTCACCTGATCAACTGCGTTAGTTTTCTTAAAGCAAACGAATAAATGACCATCTACCAGAAGTTTAATATTCACTCCTAACTTGAATATTTCTCCGTATACTTTGGCCTTAATTTTCCGATCAATTCCATTCTTCTTTCTGAGATTTTTACGATAGTTAATTAGGTTAGATAGGTAGATCAAGGGATAAAAGAGAGGTAACAACAAAGTAGAAGTGGGACGAGCGCGGGTAAACTGTATATCAATAATCTCAAAACCTGCTAACCGAGCAATGACTCGTAACTTTTGTATCCCCATAAGGAATATATGTCCCAGGTAAAAATCCGAACTGTTATCATCTCCTGAAAACCATATAGAGTCTAATTCATTGGGGGGCATTAGTGTATTATACCTTTCGGACTCTCCTAAGAAGTAACTTAAACGACTGCGCAAACTACCATAATTAGGAGTTGTTATAATTAGCTCTCCACCTGGTTTTAGTACCCGGTTAAATTCACGAAATGCTTGAATTTGATCAGAGAAGTGCTCAATACCTTCCTGGCATATAAGGTAATCTGCCACATGGTTGTTAATAGGAATACCCTCTTGGATATCTGCTTTCTGACATGTAAGACCCTCTACTTCAAAAAACTCAGGAAAAATATCGAAGGGCATTGGGTGAGCTCCCACAGATTTAAGTATTCGCGAAGTAACTCCACTACCTGTTGGAAAGTCTATCACGACCTTTCTGGCAAACTTAGAACTGTTCTTTAAGAGATACTGCTTTACGTAATACTTTACGCTCTTTGGGTTGTCTTCATATTCCATATTGGTGATTGTGTTTGTATAGACAAAGATACAAGACAGGTTTACATAATATACAATGGTACACCTTACTCTGCTATTCTTATTGCCTGCCTAAACCATGTCCATATTACTGAGCTTATTTCATTATCCCAACTATGGTTTATCTAGATTGACTTAACATACTACACCCATAGCAAAGTCAATTGGAAGGTAATAAGGTAGCTATACTAAGTGCCTAAAGTATTCTTAATAAGAACGTCGGCCTCTTCTAACACTTTTTCTAATCCAGTTACATCTTTTCCTCCGGCCGTAGCAAAAAAGGGCTGCCCACCGCCGCCTCCTTTTATGTGTTTAGCCAGTTGCTTCACCAGTTGTCCGGCATGTAAGTCGTGGGTTTTGGTAAGCTTCTCATCAATCACTACCGAAATCTGCGGTTTTCCCTGGATATTAGCCGCGATAACCATCACTAGGTTATCAACTTGATTTTTCAGATTAAATGAAAGCTGCTTGAGCATATCGGCCTGTGGTAAGGCCACTTTCTCAATAATCACGGAAGTATCGTTAATTGTCTGGGTTTTACTGGCTAGCTCCTGTTGTATTCCACTAGCTTTTTCCTGCTGAAGCGCATCAATTTGCCTTTGTAGCTGATTTTTTTCTTCTACCAATGCCTGTACCGCCTTTTGAAGATCGCGGGGACTTTTTAGCGTTTCTTTAATGGTAGAAAGAAGTTCATCCTGTTCTCGTACGTAGGTTTCTGCTGCTCGTCCGGTAATAGCCTCAATTCGGCGAATACCCGCGGCTACCGAGCCTTCGGAAGTAATTTTGAAGAAACCCAGATGACCAGTTGCCGGAACGTGAGTGCCGCCGCACAATTCAACCGAATAATCTTGGTCAAATACAATTACCCGTACCTCATCGCCGTATTTTTCGCCAAACAAAGCCATTGCTCCCATTGCTTTGGCTTCATCAATCGGGATTTTTCGTAGCTCTTCCAAGTGTATATTTTCCCGGACACGCTCGTTAACCAGATGCTCTACCTGCTGAATTTCTTCATCGGTCATCTTCGCGAAGTGCGAAAAGTCAAAGCGAAGTAGCTGGTCGTTGACCAATGAACCACGTTGTTGCACGTGGTTGCCCAGTACCTGCCGTAGCGCAGCATGGAGCAGATGAGTGGCACTGTGGTTGTTTTCGGTAGACTTTCGCTTATCGGAATTTACCTGACAAGTAAAAGTAGTTTCTACATTCGTGGGTAGTTTTTTGGTAAAGTGGACTATCAGATTATTCTCCTTCTTAGTATCAAAGATGAAAATCTGCTCGTTGGCTGATTCTAACGCTCCGGTGTCACCCACCTGACCACCACCTTCGGCATAAAACGGAGTTTTATCCAATACTAATTGGTAGTAAGAAGATTTTTTCTCCTGAACCTGCCGATATTTCACAATTTTAGCTTCGGAAGTTAAGGTATCATAGCCTACAAAGGTAGTCTCTACCTCTTCTAGCAAAACTGTCCAATCACCCGTATCAGTAGAAGTAGCCGCTTTGGATCGGCTTTTTTGCTCTTCCATCTCCTGTTTAAACCCGCTTTCATCTACCGAATAGCCACTTTCCCGGGCAATCAGAGCTGTCAGATCAAACGGAAAGCCGAAGGTATCGTATAGCTCAAAGGCAACCGCCCCCGGAATTTCCTTTTCGTCTTGGTATTCTTCTTTTATTTGATCGAGCTTTCGCAATCCAACTTCTAACGTTCGCAAAAATGAACTTTCCTCTTCTTGAACTACCTTCCCAACAAAATCTTGTTGTCGCTGAAGCTCGGGAAAAATATCGGCAAACTGCTGGCTAAGCGTAGGTACTAATTGGTAGAGAAAAGGCTCTTTTAATCCCAAAAAAGTGTAGCCGTAGCGCACCGCCCGACGGAGAATTCTACGGATAACGTATCCCGCTTTGTTATTAGAAGGTAGTTGACCATCAGCAATGGTAAACGCAATAGCCCGAATATGGTCGACAATTACGCGGATGGCAATATCAGTTTCTTCCTGATCGCCGTAGCGAACGTTAGCTCGTTGGCTTACTTGCTCAATGAGCGGGGCAAAAACGTCGGTATCATAATTGGATTCTTTGTTCTGAATAGCCATCGCCAGCCGCTCGAAGCCCATTCCGGTATCAATATGCTGAGCCGACAGTGGGTGCAGCTCACCCGATGCTTGTCGGTTAAATTGCATAAAAACTAAGTTCCAGATTTCAACTACCAGCGGATGATCCTGATTGACTAGTTCTTTTCCCGGTTTTTTGTCAATCTCTTGCTGGGGGCGTAAGTCAATGTGAATTTCCGAACAGGGGCCGCAGGGACCAGTATCGCCCATTTCCCAAAAATTATCCTTTTTTGAACCTAGCAGAATCCGGTCTTCATCAATAATTTCTTTCCAGTAATCGTAAGCTTCCTGGTCTAAACCCAGACCGTCTTGTTCATCGCCACCAAAAACAGAGGCGTACAAGCGGTCTTTTGGCAATTTGTATACTTCGGTAAGTAGCTCCCAGGCCCAGGCAATGGCTTCTGGCTTAAAATAATCGCCAAACGACCAGTTGCCCAGCATTTCAAACATAGTATGATGATAGGTATCCAACCCTACCTCTTCTAAATCGTTGTGTTTACCAGAGACTCGCAGACATTTCTGGCTGTTGGCTACCCGAGAGTAAGGTGCTGGTTTATTTCCCAAGAAATAGTCTTTAAACTGGTTCATTCCCGCATTAATGAACATAAGGGTGGGATCATCTTTGTTCACAATAGGGGCGGAAGGCACGAATTGGTGCTGTTTTTGTTCAAAAAATTGAATAAAAGCCGAGCGTATTTCCTGAGAAGTCATGAAAAGGCAGTTTTTGCGATAAATACATCACAATTTATTGGTATAATACAAAAAATTATGATTTGCGTAAATTTTCTTGCTAAAGGATATGTTTAGTATAAAGCAAGGTGCAAAAGTATAACGAAAAGCGATTCATAAGAACTTCTTATGTCAAAAATTAAATATTACTACGATACAGAAACTTGTAAGTACGAGCGGGTACGCGTAAGCCGCTGGGATGTTTTACTAAATATCTCGGGCTTTATTGTACTTGTGCTGGTAGCGGGTGTCAGTTTGGTGATTATTTTCGATACATACTTCGAGTCGCCTAAAGCAGCTCGTTTGAAGAAAGAAAACGATGAACTGACGTTTTACTACGATATGCTCAGCAAAGATATGGATCGGGCGAATAAGATGCTGGAATCATTGCAAGAGCGAGATAATAATGTTTACCGAACCATTTTTGAAGCTGAACCTATTCCGCTTTCGGTACGCAGTGCGGGAGTAGGCGGAGTAAATCGCTACCAAGATTTGTTAGAAAACGGACTAGAGCGGGAGGAGGTTATTGTAAATACTTTTCAACGGATTGATCAGCTAAAACGACAGTTATACATTCAGACCAGATCGTACGATAACCTTCTGGAGATGGCTGAGAATAAATCAGAGATTTTGGCTACTATTCCGGCCATACAGCCAGTTTCTAATAAGGAGCTACGCCGATTAGCTTCTGGTTTCGGAATGCGGGTTCACCCCATTTACAAAGTAAAAATGATGCACCCCGGCGTAGATTTCTCGGCTCCGAAGGGTACTCCGGTATACGCTACCGGTGGTGGAAAAGTGAAGCAAGTGAAAAGCTCATTTACTGGCTATGGTAAGCAGATAATTATTGATCATGGCTACGGTTATCAAACTCGTTACGCTCATCTGCAAGACTTTAACGTAAAAGTAGGGCAGGAAGTAGAGCGCGGGCAGTGCATTGGCTACGTAGGAAATACCGGAACCTCTACCGCTCCCCATCTACACTACGAGGTATTTAAAGATGACGAGCGGGTAAACCCTATTTATTACTTCTATCAGGATATTACGGCTGATGAGTACGAGATTTTAGTGCAATTAGCTTCCATTGAGAATCAATCTTTATAATGAGTAGTGAATAATGATGAATGATTAGTGGCTGATGGATCTATCAATCATCAGTCACTGTGCATTAACTCTTCTTTTTTCTTCCACCACCTCTGCCTTTTTTCTCGGGAGCTTTTTCGGCTAGTTCCAGACACTCTTCCAAGGTAAGTTCTTCCGGTTCTTTATCCTTCGGAATCTTCACATTCTTCTTGCCCACTTTTATGTAGGGACCGTATCTTCCGTTCAGCACTTGCACTTCGGGGTCAGAATCAAATACTTTGATATACTTGTTTTTATCGGCCTCACGCTTAGCTTCAATAATTTCAATAGCGCGGTCTTCTTCTACCGTCAGAGGATCGTCCTCTTTGGTCAAAGAGTAGAATTTGCCATTGTGCCGAATGTACGGGCCGAATCGGCCAATAGCCGCTGTCATCACTTCACTTTCGTATTCACCTACATCGCGCGGGAGTTTGAATAGCTCTAGAGCTTCTTCTAGGGTAATAGTTTCAATAAATTGACCAGTACGCAGACTAGCATATTTAGGCTTTTCTTCTCCTTCACTTTCCCCAATCTGAGCGATAGGACCAAACTTACCCAAGCGCACAATGACCGGAAGGCCAGTTTTAGGATCTTCACCTAGCGGGCGATCAGTCTTTATCGTCGAGCGGTCAATCTCTTCCGAAGTCTTTATTTTAGGATGAAATTGCTGGTAGAATTCGTCAATCATCTTATCCCAAGCTTTCTTGCCCTGGGCAATCTCATCAAATTCTTTTTCTACTTCAGCGGTGAAAGAATAATCAATCACGGTATCAAAATGCTCAGCCAAGAAGTCATTCACAACCATGGCCACATCGGTAGGGAAGAGTTTGCGTTTTTCGGTACCCGTTCGTTCGGTCAGTACTTTTTCATCTACTTTATTTTGCGGGATGCCGCCCACCTTCTTTACCAAGGTCATTTCCCGGTATTCTCGATCGTAGCCATCGCGGTCTTCTTTCAAAATATAGCCTCGCTTCTGAATGGTAGAAATTGTGGGAGCGTAGGTAGATGGACGACCAATGCCCATTTCCTCCAGTTTTTTCACCAAACTTGCTTCAGTATAGCGAGGGGGGTGCCGAGTAAAGGTTTGGCGGGCTTTCATCTCGTCTAAATCTAGTTTTTGCCCTTCGGTAAGCGGCGGAAGCATTCCTTTTTTCTCATCTTCATCTTCATCGTCGGAAGACTCGATGTATACTTTCAGAAACCCCTCAAATTTAATAACCTCGCCAGTAGCTACCAGATTAAGGTTGCTGGTGGAAATGTCGATGGTGGCGGTGGTTCGTTCTATCTGAGCATCAGCCATTTGCGAAGCAATTGCTCGTTTCCAGATGAGTTCGTAGAGGCGTTGCTGGTTACGGTCGCTGCTGACTTCTTTTTCGGAGAAATTAGTAGGCCGGATAGCTTCGTGAGCCTCCTGAGCTGAATCAGATTTGGTTTTATACTTACGCTTCTGCAAATACTGATCGCCGTAGGCACTTAAAATTTCTCCCGAAGCACTCTCTACTGCTTCTTCCGACAGGTTGGTAGAATCGGTTCGCATGTAGCTGATCTTTCCTGCTTCATACAAGCGCTGAGCCAATGTCATGGTTTGCGATACCGAGAAGCTTAGTTTCCGCGAAGCTTCTTGTTGCAAAGTAGAAGTCGTGAAGGGCGGGGCGGGCGATCGCTTGATGGGTTTTTTCTCCAGCTTAGCAATCGTAAACTCAGCACTGAGGCAGGTATTAAGAAAATCGCGGGCTTCTTCTTCGGTAGCAAACTTCTTGGGCAAGTCTGCTTTTAGTACGCTGCCATTATCCAATAAGAAGTTAGCAGTAACTTTGTACGACGACTTAGATTGGAATTCGGTTATTTCTCGTTCGCGTTCTACCACCAATCGCACGGCGACCGATTGCACCCGACCGGCTGAAAGTCCGCGCTTAATTTTTTTCCACAGCACCGGAGAAAGCTCGTAACCCACCAAGCGGTCGAGAATACGACGGGCCTGCTGAGCGTTTACCAAATCGGTATCAATACCCCGGGGAGATTGAATAGCTTTCTGGATCGCTTTTTTAGTAATCTCCCGAAATACAATCCGTCGGGTTTGATCGTCCTTCAGATTTAGTACTTCTTTTAAATGCCAGGAGATTGCCTCTCCTTCGCGGTCATCATCACTCGCTAGGAAGATCGTATCAGCATCTTTTACTAGCTTTTTAAGTTGAGATATTACGTCCTTCTTATCAGGAGAAACTTGGTACGTAGGCTGGTAGCCGTTGTCTACATCTACTCCAGTATCATCTTTGGGGAGATCACGAACGTGACCGTAGCTAGAGGTAACAATGTAATCTCCTCCTAAATACCCTTCTATTGTTTTGGCTTTCGCCGGAGACTCAACAATCACTATATTTTTTGCCATAAATACTATTACTTTCGTGGTCTGTGAGGATTTAATGATTCAAAGGAACACTTTTTTATCACAAATCGTAGAATAAAACTGTTTAGTTCCTTACAAGTGAATTACAAATGAATAAAAAGCTAATGTCCTTTCTAACTACTTGCAGAGAAAATGGTTAAACAACTACTTTTAGTTCGCCACGGCGAAGCAAAAGATTCTCAAGGTCAACAGGCAGATGCTAGTCGGGATTTGACTGCGCGAGGTTACCAAGATGCAGTACGAGTAGGAAATTACCTGAAAGAACAGGGGTGGCAACCGGATGTCATCATTAGTAGTCCCGCAGTGCGAGCTACAGCTACTGCCCAAATGGTAGCAGAACAACTGCACTACCCCGCTCAACAGATTGATTTTAGGCCAGGGTTATACGAGGCTTCTCTCCGGACTTTTCTTGCTATTATTAACGAACAGGATAACCAACTCAGCCGTATTTTGGCGGTGGGGCATAATCCTACCGTAAGTTATTTAATTGAATATCTCACAGGAGAAGAGGTAGGTAATGTGGTGCCCGGCGGGTTTGCTTTAGTAGAATTTGCGGTAGAAAGTTGGAGTGAGGTGTCGCAGCGCACAGGCTCGTTGGCTATGTACAAACCCCCCACAAATATAGCATAGGATTATGTTCGTCGCTATTTTGGTAAACGCAGTATCAGTGTTTTTGTCGGCCTACGTACTGCGTGGAGTAATGATAAATAACTTCTGGACGGCGCTGGTCGTTGCAGTATTACTCGCAATTATTAATGCAGTGGTTAAGCCCATCTTAATTTTTTTAACCATTCCTATTACGGTACTTACACTGGGGCTATTCATTTTGGTAATTAATGCGTTGTTGCTTATGTTGGTTGATGCCCTACTGGAAGGGTTGAAAATAAAGAATTTTGGTTGGGCAGTAGTATTCGGTACTGTGCTCTCAATCATCAATGGTCTGCTGTCTTGGATACTGAATGTCTGATCGGGAAAAGCTTTGGTTTTTTGCGCGCAACCTAGCCCGGGGCGTACTTGCTCTAATTATTGTGGTTGGTGGGTTTATACTGCTGAAAGACCGAGTAAACCTGGACTACTTTCAGTGGTTAGCTCCCATTTATGAGCAGCCGGTGCTGGTATACTTGATCTATTCGGCTTCAGAGTTACTGTTTGGAATTATCCCTCCGGAGATTTTTATGATCTGGGCGTTGCGGTTAGAAGATGTAAGTGGCTACTTACTCAATGTTGGCGCATTGGCCTTAATCTCTTATTTGGCTGGGGTGCTAGGATACTTGATCGGAAACTACCTGAATCACACTAGGTTTTATACCTACTTCAGAAAAAGAGTTTTCGGGCATTACGAACGCTACTTTCAGAGCTTTGGTGCTTTTTTAATTGTAGTAGCGGCTTTAACACCGCTTCCATTCTCGGGAGTGAGTATGCTGATTGGTTCGGTAGATTTTCCGGCTAAGAAGTACTTGGTTTACGCAACTATCCGGTTTGTTCGATTTGCTGCGTACTCTTACGTGGTGTGGCAAGCCAATGCCCTCTGATAAATAAGAAAGTAAACCATACGACAAAAATTGATGAACTCTTTGCGGAAGTTTACTATACTGAAATAGAGAGTATGTCGTTATAGCAAACTTGGAGCAGCTACAATTACCAGCTTTTTAACAAAAGCGTAATAGCTCTAAATTTTTCATGGGTTGGATATTTTCTATAAAAACAGTTTATTAGTAAATTGATTACTTACGAATAGCTACCTTTTTCTTATGAAAGCACTTTCTACCGTTGCGTTGTTAACCTTGCTCTTTTTCGCGAGCTGTATGGGATATAAAGAGTTTCCTGTGGAGTCGGATTACAGTTTTGAGGGCGAGTTTCGTCGCTACAAAACATTCAACTTTCTGGACACGCGCAGTTCGGGAGCGGACTCTAGTCTACAAAATGATGTCATCGAGAGCGCGATTCGTGCCCGCATGGAGTTGCAAGGCTACGAATACACTACTCGCGACCCGCGTTTGCTCGTTTCTTACAAAATATTTTACGACAGTCTGTTCTTCACAGGATACGACCAGCCTGATATTGAACTCTTCATTGAGTACGAAGAGAACATTGACCAGGAAATGGATCCAGTAAAGTACAATCTGCGCCAAGGAACGCTTCTCGTATTGATGTATGATCGCGAGCGCAAGAAATCTATTTGGCAAGGCTATGCTTCAGGGGTATTCGGTGACAGCTTCTACAGCGATAAGCGCTATCTGCAAGGAGCCGTACGGTCAATTTTTGATCAGTACAAAGTATTTGCCGAAGGCTTTGCGGTGCAGAAAAAGAAAGTTAGCCGTAATTAGTCACACATTTACTGCCCCGTAATCTTGATTACTCGGTCAGGATAGTCGGAAATAATTCCGTCAACTTGTAAATCAATCATTTGCTGAATATCCTTTGGATCATTGACTGTCCAGGGAATTACTTTCATGCCTTTTTGCTGAGCCAGATCGAGCAGAGATTGGTCAACTACCCGAAAGTTGGGGCTGTAAATTTTCGGGGTGAAGCCTAACGTAGCTAAGTTTTCCTCTAAAGAATTAGTGTTCTCGACTAACAGTGCCAATGGTAGCGAAGGTTGCTTTTTCCGTACTTGCTGTAGCGTACGGACATCAAACGACTGAATAACCACTCGACTTTCAATGCCTTTTTCTTGAATTACAGATAGCAATAAGTCGGTAAATTTATCTGGGGCTGGATGAAAAATATTATCGCCTTTCGGGTTAGATTTAGTCTCGATATTGTAAAGCACCGGAGCTAGGTTTTGAGCGGCAATCAGTTGCTCAACCGTATCAATCACATCGCTGAGCAGCGGTTTATGAGCTGGGAAGTTTTCTTGTTCAGGAAACTTCGGATGAGGGCTACTCCCACAATCACAGCGAGCAATTTCTTGATAAGGCATCTGATAAAGATTATGCTCTTTCTCTTCTTCCTCGGCAATAGGTTGACCTTCGGCAGTATGACAAATTATGTGGGAGAGAAACGGTTCGTGAGAAACAACTACTTGTCGGTCTTGAGAGATCACTACGTCCAGTTCTAGGGTGGTTACACCGAGCTTAACCGCTTCAATAAAGGCCGGAATGGTATTTTCTGGAAGCAATCCTCTACAACCGCGGTGCCCCTGAATATCTAGCGGTAGGTTAGAGCCTTGCCCCTTTGTCTGGGTAATAAACAATACGGTAGAAAAAAGCACAACTAGAAAAAAGAGGCGAACTTTCATATCAGCGTACGTCAAAATTGGCGGTACCAATAATGTAGTCGTCAGCGTAAATTTCCACCTGATGGCGTCCTTCGGTATAGTCGCTGCCTTTTTCGTAAATAAAAGAAAGTGCCTGTCCGGTATTGTCAAACAGTATATCTTTCTTCATAGTATAAAATATTTCTTCGCTGTCTAACATAAACGTACCCGATCCTTTGGCCACATCAAAAATCACGTTGCCGTTGGGTTCAATTATACGGACGAATATATCGCGCCCTTTAATCTCAGCTACCTCGTTCTTGGCTATGTTAAAAGTAACCTGTACTTGCTCTAGCTGACTACTACGGTAGCGATCGCGCTCTTTGCCTTTTCCCCGGCTATTTAATCCGATAACTTTGATGTTTTCTGCCTCCAACTGAGAAGCTACCGCTACCTTTTCAGCCAGTTGATCTTTATCCGAATTAATCTGGGTGATTGTTTTGTTCAGTTCCTGTTGTTCCTCCTTCAGTTCGGTATTCTCGGCAAACAAGACTTTGTTCTCCTCCTGCAATTGGGCAATCTCTTTATCTTTATTAATTAAAAGCTCACGATAACCCTCTACTCGAGCATTTATTTGGTTGTAGCGCTTCTGAGCCAGAACCTGATCGTTTTGTAACTGCTCTTTTTCCTGCTCCAGTGTTTCCCGAATCAGCCGTAGCTCCTCCACATCGCCGCCTAGCTTTTGTATCTCCTGAATTTTCAGGTCGAGTTCGTTACTGATAGATTCTAGTTTGGCGTAGGTTTCTTGTAATTCGGTCTGACTAGTTTGTAACTCGTCGGCTTTTTCTTGGTTGTTTTGGTAAAATAAGAAAAGCACTACCAAGTTGGTAAGTACCAGTAAGCCAATAACGATGAATAGTATTTTTCTCTTATTTGAGCCATTGCTGGTATCGGAATGAGTGGTCTCTTCCATAGGTGTAATTTGTTGGATTGCTTGATTATCCGCTATTTTAGAAAAATTTAAGCATTCGTACTAGGAAAATGGAAACGCTAAACGAAAACTATTGGACTAAGCGCTATATGTTGGGCAACACGGGTTGGGATGCCGGTAGTATTACCACTCCCCTAAAAACGTATATTGATCAGTTGCATGACAAAAATATGAAAATTCTGATACCCGGTAGCGGAAACAGCTACGAAGCTGGCTACCTTTTTGAAGGCGGGTTCTCCCAGGTGTTTATTGTAGACCTAAGCGAGCGTCCGTTAGCAATCTTCAAGGAGCAATATCCTACGTTTCCGGCCGAACAGATTTTACATCAGGACTTCTTTACGTTAAACGATACGTTTGACCTGATTATTGAGCAAACGTTCTTCTGCGCGTTAAATCCAAGTCTTCGCCCAGCTTATGCCCAGAAAATGCACGAGCTGCTAAAGCCAGAGGGTAGGTTGGTTGGTTTATTATTTAACATACCACTTTACCAAGATCATCCTCCGTTTGGTGGTAGTCAGGAAGAGTACCGTCGGTATTTTGAGCCATACTTTCACTTTCACACGTTTGAGTTAGCGTATAACTCCATCGCTCCTCGGCAGGGCAACGAGCTGTTTATTAATCTGAAGAAGAAAGAAACGTAAGTACAGCGACACAATCTACTCGGTAAGAACGTTCTCAAGTTGAGACATTCGTATACGAAAATATGGCTCAATCGGATCACTACATCTTTGCCCACGGGCTGAACGTGCGACCAACCGTTATGCAATTGCTGGCTGAAGAATTAGGGTGTGCCAAAGATCAGTACACCCTAATCAGTCTACCGGGGCATAGCGGAGAAGAAGAGCTATCTCGTGCTGTTGCTGACCGTTGGCTCGATAGTTTTCGGGATCAGTACAATAAAGTGTGTCAGGTACATACCAACATTATTTTTGTAGGATACTCTTTAGGAGGTTTACTGATGACGTATTTGCTGGGAGACGGGCAGATCGTAGCTCCGCGTAAACAAATACTGTTGGCGCCAGCGTTGGCCTTTCAGCAGTGGACTAAAATTCCTACCATCATTCCGAAGGCAACCTTCGATCAGGTGACTATCCCCTCATTTACTCCTGAGAATTACAAGGCAAACCCAGGGGTTTCACTGGGAGCTTATAAAGTACTTTTTACGATCAGTCAAGAACTAGACGGTATGGCTCCTGATCGCTATAACATTCCCACCTTAGTTTTCTGCGACCGTTGGGATGAACTAGTGCAGGCTGAGGGCTTACGTAAGTTTATAGCTGCTAAGCAACTTACAGAATGGGATCTTGTTATTGTGCCATCGAGCTTTTGGCAGAGAGTAGGAAAGAAACATCTGCTGGTGGCTCAAGAATATTACGCCGATAGTCATTGGAAGCAAATTCGCCAGCAAATAGAGGCGTTCGTGAATGGATAAGATGGCGTACTATCCGGTTAACTATCATGTAGCTCGTACCCAATTTCGAGCGTTGGCAGTAAGTAAGAAATGGGAGCTTCATTCGTTGGCAGTAGATGAGTCGGACGGGTTATATATTGATGTTGCACTTTGGCGAGGGAGTAGTGAATCATTGATGATTCATAGCTCAGGAGTACACGGTGTGGAGGCATTTCCCGGGTCAGCGGTTCAGTGCGCTTTTTTGAGTTCTTGGGAGCCAGGTTCGGCCAACTCGCCAAGCATTGCACTAATTCACTGCATCAACCCTTTTGGAATGCGATACCTGCGTCGTTGGAATGCTCAGAACATTGATCTCAACCGAAATTTTCTACCTTCCTTCGATAATCTTCCCACCAACCCTTTCTACGATCGATTATCTTCTTTCCTAAATCCTCAGTCTAGAAATCAACTTTCCTATTTTACTCTAAAAGCGGTAGTACTACTGATGAAACATGGTTTAGCCTCATTGCAACAAGCCGTTGCTCAAGGACAATATAACAATCCAGTGGGGTTATTTTTTGGTGGTAAACAACCAGTAATTGAGAATAGCCTACTACGCCATTTTTTACAACAGTACTTGAGTGAGTATAAAATTATTAGAGGCATAGACTTTCATACTGGACTGGGAAAGTTTAACCAGTCTTCTTTTTACTTAGAGGCTCTTTTTGGTCAAGAAACTCATCAACAGGCTGAGAGTATTTTCAATCAGCCAGTGATCAGAACTGATGCTCAAACGAAGCATAGTTATCAGATGCAGGGCAGTTTAGTAGCTGGGCTAAGAGCACAGTACGCTGAACAAGATTTTTGGATGGTGACTCAGGAAGTTGGTACGGTTGGCCCGGTAGAAATCCTACGTGTTTTACGGAAAGAAAATTTCAATTTTCATTATCAGTCTGAGGATCAAGCTGGTGCAAGGTTAGCGGTGAAAGACGCGTTTTGTCCTGATAATAATATATGGCGGAAGCAAGCCGTACAGAGTGGCGTTCAGGCGTTAACTCAGCTAGTAAAGACCCATAGTAGCCATTGACTATTCTTAGAACCAGCGAGCTAAAACAAAAAAAGCGATACAATACTGTATCGCTTTTTAAATTTTGTGTATGCAGCTTAAGTATATCAGTTTAAGAGTAAAACTGTAGGTTAAAAAATCCAAGCTACATGTGCCCTCACTTGCTATATGTTTGACAATTATGCTGCCAACGCTGTAAAAGCAGTTCTACGCTAATAATGGGAAAAAGTGGGGAGTTAAATACTCATTTATGCTGAAGAAATGTAGAAAAAAATGCACAATTCCCCACGCTTTGGAATCCTACTTTTTTAACCTTTTCATTTGAGTTATGCTTTTTTTACGAATAAATTCTTTTTATAAGAATATTTGATTATCTTAGAGGCAACAAACTACCCTAGTTATGAATAAGCATAACAAAGCAAGTACTTTAGAGGAAGTAAGAATTAAACGTACCGAGGTGATTGGTACAATTGCTCTCCAATACCTTCATTCTATTAGGGTGAGAACATCATCTCGCTAAGGTACGAAGGAAAATTCACCATTATCGTAAATACGCATTACCCTAACGGGGCGTGTTCCTTTTAGAACTCTGCTCATGTCTATTTCCTGATCTACCCAATCAGTAATTGGAAACTCATCTTTAATTCGTTCTAGTGCTACTGCAAGGTAAGCATGCTGACCAGTAAGCTGTTTGCGTAAAAATGGTTCAGCGATGAGTCGGATGCAAACTTCACGGGGTGCTGCTTCATTAGTGAAGAGCGGTTTGGCTTGTTTATAGATTAGAGATAGCGGTTCAGTAGCGTAATCCATAAGTTCCCAGGCAAGATTAGGAATATGATAGACAAATCGGTGAATTTGCTCAATCTGAGTGAGCCAAATAGTGTAAGGCGGTTGCATCTTGGTAACAGAGGTGTGAGAAAGAAGCTGTTGACAACTAGCGGTGCTAGAGAAAGCAGTCGCTACTACGTTCTCTGGTGTATTTCGTAGCAGCACTCGAGAGGGTATAGGCATTTGATGCTAAAATTTATCTAAGGAGGGTAGGTATATTTTTACTTCTGTGCCCTGACCTGGCTTGCTTTTTATCTTCAAATCGCCCCCCAACTTTTCAACATTAGACTTTACAATAAATAGCCCTAACCCACTTCCGGAAGAAGTATGATTACCCCGATAAAACATATCGAACGCACGATCTAAAATAGCTTTGTTCATTCCTACCCCATTATCTTTTACTACTATTTCAATACCACCTCGGCTATGTCTGGTACTTATTTTAATATAAGGTGTATTATTTATGTATTTATGGTACTTAATACTATTCTCTACTAAGTTTTGCAAAACTGAGCGAAATAGTTTTTCGCTGCTGGTGAATGTTACAGGTGAATCATACGCTAACGTAATTTCAACTTTTTCTCGGTTTGGGTAGTTTGCCAAGCTATCAATTACATCGCGACCGCAAGAGTTGATATCAAACGATTGCATGTTTAATTTGGTCTTATCCGTGATGCCTATCTCCAGAAGGCCCATGAGCGTTGAGTTAAGCTTATCGGCACTCTGCTTAATAAGTGAGATGTAATAGTGTAGCGTAGGCAGGTCTGTTTCGGTTTGTTCAATCACCTGAAGTAACCCTTGCATACTAGCCAATGGCCCTTTTAAATCGTGAGAAACTCGGTATACCAGTGTCTTTAGTTCATCATTCTTTTGTTGTAATGCATTTGATGTAAGCCGAATGTGTTGCAGATCTTTAGCAATGAGCACGTAGCCAATACTTTCTCGATTATCTCTCAGCCTAGATAATGAAATAGTGACTGGAAGTCGGCCCGAACCCGATGTTTTAAATGATGCTTCCAGATTGTATATCTGCTTTTTCTTTCGCAAAGATTCTTTGAGATCAGTAATAAACTTTGCTTTTCTTCCGTCGAAAAGTATGTCTAGCGGCTGGTTTATGAAGTACGACTCTGGTTGAGCCAATAGCTCACACACTTTCTGGTTTACTTGCTTAATCTGTAGATGCTTATCAAAAATAATGAGCATATCCACAATACCTCGCAAAACAGAATTAAGGTAGTTACGAGAAATGACAGTATCTCGCAATTCTTCACTTAGCATATTAACCCCGGAAGCAATAGCATCAATATCATCAAACTTATCAGAAACCGGGGCTAAATGGCGAAAATTACCTTCAGCAATTTCTAGTAATGCCCGGTTAATAGCCTCAATTCGCGTGTCTCTGTTTAAGGGCATAGATTCAGTTGTCTTGTAGTTACTCCTATTAAGTAAGCCAAGCTAAAGCCTACTGGTTAGAATACAATGAAAATACATAAAGTTTTAAGAGAAGTTATAGATTAATAACAATGATTATAAGTGTATTAAATCAAAACTTGGTTGATACGCTCGTCCAATTGCTATTATGTGTAAACACGGTATAAGTCTTCTACAGTGGAAGTTAGTATAACGAATAAACTACGAAAGTCCTAAACCGTTCAGAAACACATTGTTACGCCTCATCGGATCAGTAGCTGTACTTTTTTAGATTACTGGAATCTTTTCAAACAGCGGTAGCAGAGCTATCTGCTAGGGTAACGAAAATAGTGGAACGTATACCAAGCAGGCATATAGTCTTTCGCTATTGACTGATTGTGCATTCGCCTTCACTATTTTACAATGCAATCATTCGAAAAAGTAGATATAATTTACCAAAATAAGGTAGGTATTTTTCTGATAATATACCGGAGAAGCATTGCTGTTGTAGTAGTAACACCACCAATGAACAAGGCTGAGCGGTAGGCTACTTCACTAATCGTTTGGTGTAAAATCTTCAATCCACTTGCTAGCTTCCGCTAAGTTGGTAAAAAACATAAATGGATACTCGGGACGATAAAACTTTACAAAAAAATTCCCCATCATACGCGTTACTGGGTTGTTGAGAATAACCGCCAGCGCAAGTAAATCTTTACCAGCCTCTAAAGAAGAGAAAAAAGTACGGGCTTCTTTATCTACGTGCTTTACTGATGAGATATCAACAATAGCAGGAATTTTTCGGCCTCCGGTAACCTGCATTCTGTAAGCAGTAGCATTTCGAGCAATAGTGACATCAATAATTGGGACTTTGTACTTAGCGTACAGTACTTGGTTTAGAAACTGTAGGGAAACAAAATCATTTTCGTAAATCTGATTTTCCATACATCAATAGTACATGAAACTTTAATTGAAAAGGATGATTATTGGAAAAATACTTACATATGTGAGGATAGACATAGTTGTGCTAATTTATCAAATTTTTTTTGCATAATCTTGTCTTATCACTAACAAAGTAAAAAACTATCTATCATGGCGAAATCGAAGCACAATCATCTATTGGATACGATCGGTGACTTAATCCTCAATGCCAAAAAAGAGGGTTTGGTTCACTTATATACCGAAGGTACTCACTTTGATGGTAGACACATTCAAGTTGAGGGAAAGAAGTTATTTCATTTCGGTACTACTGGTTATTTGGGGCTAGAACAAGACCAACGACTGAAGGATGCAGCAATTGATGCTATTCAGCGGTACGGAACACAATTTCCGTTGTCAAAGACCTACGTTTCGTTTGTTATTTACAAAGAACTCGAGAAGGCCGTTCGTAAAATTTATAATAGCCCTATTGTCATTACCAAAAATAGCACACTCGCGCATATTGGGGTAATTCCCACTATTGTTCGCGATGAAGATGTGCTAATTCTTGATCAACAAGTACACGCTAGCGTACAAAATGCCAGTCAACTGCTAAAAGCGCGTGGCACTTCAGTACAGCTTGTGAAGCACAACGACGTGGATATGCTAGAGAACACGCTCAAGCGATTACGTAACAAGCATCAGAAGATTTGGTATGCTGCCGACGGCGTTTATTCAATGTTTGGTGATGTGGTGCCACTCGAGCAATTATTGCCTTTAATGGAACGTTACCCTCAGCTTCATCTGTATATTGATGATGTGCACGGTATGAGTTGGGCCGGAAAGCACGGGGCCGGCTACGTAATGAGTAAACTAGGTACCCTTCGGGAGCGAATAGTACTGGTAGGTACTCTCAGCAAATCGTTTGGTGCGAGTGGGGGAGTAGTAGCGTTTGGTGACGATCACTTATACGAAGCGTTCAAGGTTTTTGGCGGGCCTCAAACATTTTCGGCCCAACTAGAACCCCCGAGCGTAGCCGCCGCGTTGGCTTCGGCAAATATTCATTTATCGGATGAGATTTACGACCTTCAGCAAGATTTGGCGGAGAAAGTAAGCCTTTGCAATCAGCTTATTCGCAAAACTGATTTACCGTTGATTCAGGAAAATGTGTGCCCAGTTCATTTTATTGGGGCAGCACTGCCTGCGGTTTCTTACGAGTTTGCCAAACGACTGATGAACGACGGCTTTTATGTAAATGTTGCTACATTTCCGGTAGTGCCGGTGAAGAATACGGGAATTCGCTTTACCATCTCGCGGCATAACCAGCCCGAAGAAATTGAAGCACTCGTAGCGGCAATGCAATACCACTATCCTAAAGCACTGGAGAAAGAAGGGTATTCATTAAACCAGGTACGAAAAGCGTTTAAATTGCCAATCCCTGAAGAGAAAGCAACTGAAGTGCAGCCTAAATCCCAGGAGGGGCTGCATGTGGAAGTGGTTGACACAATTTGCAAAGTTAATCCTGAAGAATGGAACAACTTGTTGGGTGAACGAGGAGCGTTCGATTGGAATGCGCTTAGTTTCTATGAAGATGTTTTTACTAATCATTCTGTTGCCCACCATCGCTGGGATTTTATCTATCTGCTGATTCGGGATAATGAAGGGAAAGTGGTGCTGGCCACGTTTTTTACGGCGGCACTCTGGAAAGACGATGTGCTAGCTGCTGCTTCGGTATCAGAGCAGGCGGAGCTTATCCGAAAAATTGATCCCACCTATTTAACATCGCGGGTATTGTCCATGGGCTCGCTAATTACCGATGGCGATCATTTATACCTAAACAGAGAGCATCCTCTGTGTAATAATGCTCTAAAGGCGATGAGCACGACACTAGAGTCGCTAAAAGAGAAGTATCGCTGTAATACCGTGATGGTGCGAGATATTGCCGATAATGATCGGGAAATCAATCATTTCATGCATACTCAAGGGTATTTGCAAATAACGTTACCGGAGAGCGCAGTTATCCAAAAGTTAGATTGGAATAGCCAAGCAGAGTACCTCAGCCGACTTTCATCAAAATCCCGCTCTCACATAAAAAACGATATTTTTAAGTTTCAATCACACTTTGATATTGAAGCGAAGGAGAAGCTAAGCGCAGAAGATCTCCTCCGGTCTTACCACCTTTATCAAGATGTTAGCAACCATAATTTTGCATTTAACAATGTAGAGTTTCCTTTCCGGTTGTTTGAAACAATGAACCAAGATTCAAACTGGGAATTTATCACCTTCCGTTTGAAAGAAGAATTTATGGTGGCTGGTGATGATCCACTGGTAGGAGTAGTGTTTACTTACCAAACAAAAGAAAGCTACTGCGCGGTGCTATTGGGAATGGATTATCAGTACTCTCGAGAGCATAAGGTTTATAAGCAGATTATATTTCATGCTACCATGCGCGCCCGCGCTTTAGGAAAAGAGCGAATATTCTTAGGGCTTACATCGGGGCAGGAAAAGAAAAAGTACGGGGCCACGCTAATTCCGCGGGTAGGTTATCTGCAAGCGCAGGATAATTATAAACTAGAGTTGGTAGAATCTATGGTAGAGGTGGCTTAAAGAGCAGTCGAGAGACAAACCATGGGGTAGTTAGCGAAGCAGAATTTTGTGAGAGCTAATTACCCCTTTTTTATTGATTTTGATAATGTATAAACCTGGCGGTAGTCCGGAGAGGTCTAAAGAAGCTTTACCCGCAAGATTAACGTACTCCTGTAGTCTTTGACCGTACAAGTTCATCACCATTGCTTGATCAACCTGTCCCTCTATCCAAACAACTCCGTCGGTAGGGTTAGGGTAGATTTTTAGGGGAGAAGTAATGCTCTCCTCAGAAGCAGGGGGTGGTGCGCTAAGAATAAAATTGGCACTAGCCCGATCAAAGCGAGGGTGCATCATTAGGCTCCCTTCCAGCTCTCGGTTTTGCACCCAATTGCCGTTTACATTGAAAAATAGCTTATCGCCAGTATTGGTATTCTTATCGAAGCCGACCGCTACAAATTGGTCGCTTTGCTGTTCGTAGCCAATGTAGAAAGTATCTTGCACGGTGACGTAGAACGGAATATCGTTAACCACTAGCTCGTAAGAAGTGAAACCGTTGTACGCCGAGTCAGGAATAGATAAA
This sequence comes from Tunicatimonas pelagia, assembly GCF_030506325.1. NCBI lineage: Bacteria > Pseudomonadati > Bacteroidota > Cytophagia > Cytophagales > Catalimonadaceae > Tunicatimonas > Tunicatimonas pelagia. The sequence goes on from NZ_CP120683.1 coordinate 5,493,408, forward strand.
GTATTTACCGAGCGAAGTAATACTTCTTGTTCGCTAGAGTCGGTTAGCGAACGCCACACCAGTAGCTGAATGGGAGTTCGTTGGTTTTGAGATAAATTGGGGAAGTGAACGTCAATATGGGTGAGTAAACCTTCTTCGGGTGCCACAAACTGATACGCCACTTTCCCGCCTTGCTGATTAATCTCTACTCCAAATTCTGCCTCGCCGTCATCGTAGGCAAACCAGTCATCCAGTACGAAAACAGCGCGAGCTGTATCGTTCACCCGGTAATCAATGGTTTCATTAAACACCGTGTCACCAGCAGCAATAGAAAATTCGGTTTCCAAGTACAGAGAATCAATACTGAGGTCGAGTTGGCTAACGTCCAACGGGTTAGCAAAAATGGCGTCTCGCTCTAGTCCTATTGGTACGGGACTAATGGCGGTTGAGTCGTTCAGTACCAACTGGATGTCGCTTACTGTATCGCGCACTGTTGCTGAGTAACGGATAGGCTGGAGTTCTACATTCAGATTAAAAAATTCTACCGAAGAGGTACCAATGTACTGACCTGGATTGGCTCTAAACTGCTGCATCGGAATAGCAGTATATTCTCCAAATAACGAACTAGGTGGTTTGGTAATTGCTCGATCTAAGTAAGCGGTGTTTGCTTCAGAGCGATTTTGATTCAGGTACACATAATCAATATTCCAGGTGTCGAAGGCACCCGTAAGCCGGCTAAATGCCTGAAAACGAAGCTGAAACCGCTCGTGAAAGTAAGCGGCATCGTTAACAGGAAATATTTCCTGAGCAAATTCTCGGGTAGCCAATGAGTCGCCACCATCTTGACTCCAGACAGTACGCCAAATATTTTCATTGGTAAGAAACTGAAGACGAAGCGAGTCGCCGGGGTCAGGAAATTCTCCATTGCCCCGCTGCTGCCAGTAAAAACTAAAGTAGACCGAATTTCTTACACCATCTGGCACCGCAGCTAAATTAATAGGGCGGGAAACCAAACTATCACTAGCATCGTCTTCCTCACCAGAACGGTAAGGCGTGCCGTCAAGCTGTACCCCATCAAAAGAAGCAACGCCAATCGTTGGCGGATTGATCGGTAAGCCCGCATTGATTCGGGTATTTTGACTAGATGGCATCCACTTTAGGGTATCCGGAATAGGAACCCCAAAATCGGTAGTGATTGGTTGAGAGAAGTCATCCCAGAAGGGCAGCAGCAATACGGTATCTAGTGCTTCAGTTTGCTGAATCCGCGCTTGCGTAGTTACGGGAGTAGAAGCCAGAGGTACTAAGCGTAGCCCCGGCTGCTGGGCTTGTACAGCGAGGGAGCTGAGTAAAACAATAGCAATAATAAAGGATGAGGCAGTCCGGTTCAAAGGCTGAGAGTAAGTATTAGAGGAGAACGTAGCTTGTTGGTTTAAAGTATTTCTGATTCGGTCGATTCCTCTTCTTCATCTAAGATACTATCTTCCTGTTTCTCTTGTCGGTCGAGCCAAATATCGATTTCCTGACCAATGCGAATTTTTCGCCCGGCCACTGGTCTTTGTTGTACAATGACGAGCCGATCTTGCGATTGCTGTAATTCATCCTTTGGGTCGCGGTCGGCTAGGGTTGGATCGCGGAACAGAATATTTCCTACTTTTAAGCCTGACCCTAAGATAACTACTTCGGCTTCGTCCAACACTAAACCATCTAGTGCGGGTACCTCTAACGTAGTATTTCCGAGGCCGTCGCCTACTAATAAGTCAATTTTGGCTCCTTTGGGAAGAAACGTGCCGGCTTCAATCGGCTCGCCGTCGTAAGTCTGTTCTAATACCGCATTCTGCGCCAGATCGGGTACGTACTTAATTTGCCCAATTTCTAAACCGTAACTTTCTAGTAGTAGGGCGGCATTCTTCACCGAACCATCAATCAATCGGGGCATTTTTACTTGGGGCGGGTTAACTGCGTTCAAGCTAAGAAAAATCTTACGATTCTCCTTTACTTTTGCGCCGGGCAATGGATACTGGGTTAATACGGTAAGCGGTTGATATTCTTGGGTGAACCCGGAGTCGGCTGTTACCTCGTGTTTGAGGTTGCGCTTCGTTAAGAACTCATTGATTTCATCGATGTGCAACCCTTCTAAGTCGGGCACCGTAACGGTTTCACCGTGATTGGTGGTAGAAGGGAGGTACATGTCGAAGAATATCAGCACGGCGGCAATGGTAAGTCCGGCGATAATACCCAGGTGGATAAGAAGGCCTTTCCAAGAACGAACGCTCAAAAGTTTCATGAATGTATTGTGGTTTAAGAATCAGCTTATTAACTGATCGTTAATTATTTTTTTAATATCTAAGTCGGCAGCCCTGATTTGCTGCGGAATTATACTTTCGGGCGAGCAACCCGGCGTAGTATTCGCCTCAATAAAGTATAGTTCTCCATCTCGTACAATATAATCTAGCCGAGCTAGCCCTCGGCAGCCCAGTAGCGTGTAAATACGTTCGGTAAGCCGTTGACACCGTTCCGTAGTTTCTTCATCAATCCGAGCTGGAGTAATCTCTTCCGAGGCACCTTCATACTTTGCCTGAAAATCAAAGAAAGCATTATTAGTTACTATTTCAGTAATGGGCAAAGCACGTGCCATTTCACCTGTCCAGTACACTCCACAGGTGAGTTCTCGCCCTTGTATGTATTCTTCGATGAGTACTTCGTGGTCGTGCTCAAAGGCTTTATCAATAGCAGTAGCTAAATCTTCGGACTGATCCACTTTGCTAGCCCCAAAGCTGGAGCCACCATTATTCGGCTTTACAAAACAAGGGAAGTGCAAATCTTTTACTAACGCATCAAGCGTGTAGGGCAGGTGTTGCCTTAGTACCACAGACTGAGGTGTGGTGATGCCGTGGCTCCGCACCAATTGCTTACAAATACTTTTATTAAACGTGATAGAACTGGTAAGCACATTGCAGCCCGTGTACGGAATGCTAAGCAAATCAAAGTAGCCCTGTATTTTGCCATCCTCTCCCGGAGTACCGTGGATGATATTGTACACTCCATCAAAATGAATAGTATTCCCTTGCTGTTCCCAAGAAAAATCTGCTCGATTAACCGGAATGGTTTTGTCCGCCTGTTTCACGTACCACTGATCTTTCTCTATAACTACCAAATACGGGTTAAACCGGGTGGTGTCAATGCAGTCCATAATCAGTCCGGCACTTTTCAGGGAGATAACATATTCGCTAGAACTACCTCCGGCTACTACGGCAATGTTTTTCTTCATGCTAAGAAATTTGGCGCAAAGTTACTCCTTTTGATGAAAGTAAAACGCAAAAATAGGGCTAGGGGTATTTGTTTCGCTAAATATGTAAGGTTCAGAGGGGATTAGTGCAGAGTGTTACAGTGTTTTGGTGTTATAGTAGATTACAAAAATTAAGAAATAGTAACTTCATTGCAACTAGTTAACTTTCTCATTCGTTTTAACTGGCAACTAGTCAAATGACTAAATAGCATTAATCAAATGAATATGAGCCAAATTGCTTCATCATCACATATAGAGCCACTATCATATTTGAAAGATGTACTAGCACTTTCGGCCAAAGATCTCAGGAGAGTACGTTCCACATTAGACCTCTTGCTACTATCTGAAAGTGGATTATCTATTAAAGCACTTTATCAATTACAAAAAAAACTGGGAGTTAGCAATCGCGAAATGAGCTTGCTGGTGGGAATATCGGAAAGCACCTTACAGCGACGTTATCGTGCAGGTAAACGCTTATCTGAACTAGAATCCCAGACAGTTTTGCAGTTAGCCGAACTATGGAGCCGCGGTATGGAAATTTTTGAAAGTGAAACTGATTTACGCATGTGGCTTAGAAGCGAAGTTCCTGCACTAGGGGGGCTAATTCCTATTGTCTTACTTGCAACTCCAATCGGGCGCTCTCATGTTCAGGAAGTGCTATTACGCTTAGAGTGGGGCATCTATTCATAATTATATATCATGCTGGTCTACCGAATTGGCAGCCATCGACGCATCCGTGATCTCCAAGGTACAGGTGGTTTGTATGTAGCGGGTCGGTGGCATCGGAAGGGGATACAGCTTGTATATACTTCTTCAAGTATTTCGTTGGCTAAATTAGAAGTGTTAGCCAATAGCGTGGGAAAAATCCCTAAAAGCATGGCGTTAGTAACATTAAGATTTCCTGATAATGCCTCAATGCAAACCATAAAAGCCGAACAATTAGTCCAAGGATGGTATCAATACCCTTATCCAGCTCAGTTAAGCCAAATCGCTGAGCAGTGGTTAGATAAAGGCGATGACTGGATACTATGTGTGCCTTCAGCTCAATCACCAACTGAATATAACTATCTGTTCAATCCGCAACATCCTCAGCACAAAAAGCTAGAGATTATAGATGTACGGGATGAATTATTTGATTGGCGTTTGAAGCAATAATTCTGTAGCGGAAGTAAGGCGTAAAAATAGGGCTAGGGGTATTTGTTTCGCTAAATATGTAAAGTTCAGAGGAGATTTGTATTCAGGTGTTTGCGTATTCATGTATTCTTATAGGTCTGAGTAATTTTGGACACTTGAACACCGTTCCACGGTGGCTTGAACACTTTTAAGAAATAATCTCTGCCGCAACCTGTTCAGCTTGTCTAAATGAATTTTTATTTATGCCTTCCAACTCTCGTTTTTCTTTAAAGTAATTAAGCAGATGGCGAGTATGAATGTTGCCTACCAGATCGGGACCAGCCATAGGGCAACCGCCTAGCCCGCTTAATACGCCATCGTAGTGCAGGCAACCGCTTTGGTAAGCCGCATCAATCTTTTCGCGCCAGTCAGTAGATTTAGTGTGCAAATGAAGTCCGAAGCTGATTTCCTGATAGGCCGGAATAGCAATGGCTAGTGCCGTACCAATGTGGGTTGCCTCACCGATTCCTACGGTGTCGGCTAAAGTAATATGTCGTACTCCGGCCAAATGAAGTTGGTCTATCCAATGCAGCAGTAGTTCAATATTCCACTCATCGCCATAAGGATTACCGAAGGCCATAGAAACATAGGTAACCAACTGCTTGTTGTGTTGATTGCATGTCTCCAGCAGTGCTTTTACCAGATCGAAGGACTTTTCTACCGTAGAATTAATATTGCGCTGTAGAAACGTAGGTGAAATAGAAAATGGAAAACCCAGATAGGTGATTTCATCAAACTGCACCGCGTCAGCCGCACCTCGCTGATTGCCGATAATCGCTAGCAGTTTTGAATCAGTGTTTGTGAGATCGAGCTGGGTGAGCACCTCCGCTGTGTCTCGCATCTGTGGTATGGCTTTGGGCGAGACAAAACTGCCAAAATCGACCGTATCAAATCCTACCTGAAGAATGGCATTAATATAGCGCACTTTATCTTCGGTAGGAATGAACATCTCGATGCCTTGCATCGCATCGCGGGGGCACTCGGTAATTTTAATCATATTTTTGAAAATCATTAAACAGGCAGAATGAGCGATGGAGTAAGCTAGTGTTCTACCATTCACTCATTCTAACATTTTGTGCCATTAGCAACCAATATGCCGGGAAATTACTAGCCGCTGAATCTCCGAAGTACCTTCGCCAATTTGCAGGATACGCTGGTCGCGGTAGAATCGTTCCACGTCGTACTCGCCCATTAAACCATAACCTCCGTGAATCTGCACCGCATCGTCGGCTACTTCTTTGGCAATCTCTGAGCAGTACAATTTGGCCATAGCGGCTTCTTTGCCGAAGGGTTTTCCAGTATCTTTTAGCCAACAAGCTTTGTACAATAAGTTGCGGGCTAGTTCTAGCTTGGTAGCCATGTCAGCCAGCTTGAACGAAATTGCCTGAAACTGAGTGAGTGACCTTCCGAATTGTTTGCGTTCTTTGGCGTAGCGCATCGCCATTTCGTAAGCACCCTGAGCCAGTCCTAATCCCATAGCGCCAATAGAAAGTCGGCCGGCATCCAGCGTTATTAGCATTATTTTAGAGCCTTGTCCGCGTTCGCCCAACAAGTTTCCTTCGGGCACTTGGCAATTGTCAAAAAAGAGCTGAGAGGTATTGCTTGCTCGCCAGCAAAGTTTATCGTGCATGACCATAGCATCAAAGCCGGGATTGCTGCCTTCCACAATAATGGTAGAGTATTCTTTCTTGCCATTGTTCTCCCCAGTAACTGCTTGCACGGTTACGCCAATGGTAACGTCAGTAGCTCCGTTCGTGATAAATATTTTTGAGCCATTGATCGTCCACTGCCCTTCTTCCAGATTGGCTACGGTTTTGGTGCCTCGGGAGTCAGATCCAGCATCGGCTTCGGTAAGCCCGAAGGCCCACAGAGCTTCTCCCGTACAAAGTTGGGGTAGGTATTTTTCCTTTTGCTCTTCCGTACCAAAGCTGTACAGTGGGCCAATACCTAATGAGTTGTGGGCAGCTAACGTAGCGGCTTGAGAGCTATCGATTCGAGCCAATTCTTCTACCGCAATAATGTACGATAGGTAATCCATTCCTTGTCCACCGTACTTTTCCGGAATCATCATACCGAAGAGTCCAAGTTCCCCTATTTTTTTGGTGAGGTCGTAAGAGAATTGTTCTTTTTTGTCCAGTTCACGAGCTACCGGTAAAACCTCTTGCTCAGCAAATTCTCGCACACTCTGGCGAATTAAATCGTGTTGTTCGTTTGTATACATTTGGGTCAATTTTTATAATGAGTAATGAGTAATGAGTAATGACTGTTGGATGCTGGGTAGTAAAAAATTAACTTCCATCAATCATCAATCATCAATCATCAATCATCAATCATCAATCATCAATCATCAATCATCAATCATCAATCATCAATCATCCTAACTCTATCAAAATCTCATCTTTATCTACTCTTCCGCTAACCTCTACTCGTACTTCTTTTACTTGGGCATCGCGGGGAGCAATAATCTGGTTTTCCATTTTCATAGCTTCTACAATGAGTAGTGTTTCGCCTCGCTTCACTTGGTCGCCCACTTTCACATTTAGCTGAATAACTTTTCCCGGCATTGGTGAACTAATACGGTCATCCGAGATACTACTTTCACTATCCTTATTACTGAAACGTCCCTCGGCCATCAGATCGTTTCGCCGCCAATGAAACTTGTACGTTTTCCAGGAAACTTGCTGACTCAGATCATCCTGACTGGAAACGTAGTAAGTGTAGGCTGTTTCGTCTACCAAAAAATCTACCTGACCATCACTGATGTTGACGTTATGAACTTGATGGGGTGTATCATTATGATGAACCTCGTAGTTTGAGTCTCTTCGATAAATATCGAGGGAAACGGACTCTCCATCTATCTCAATAGCAACGGTGGGAATATGCCGCCAAAACCCAATCTCAGTCCAAATACTGGGGGTTGATTGCAATGCTGAGGAGTAAAGATTATAGATTAGTCCGGCTATCGCCACTGGAAATTTATCTAATGCTTGCTTTTCTTCCTCCATGTGCTTAATAATTTCAGGCGTTTTTTCATCGCAATATTTGGTAGAGATGGTGTTTTGCTGAAAATCTTCGGAACGAAGCAATGCCCGCAAATAAGCAATATTGGTCTCAATGCCGTGTATTACGTACTGCTCTAGGGCAAGTATTGAGCGTTGAATACACTCTTCACGACTTGAGCTATACACAATCATTTTACTAATCATGGGATCGTACTGGCTTTCAATTACGCTGGTGCCCGTGACGGCGGTATCTAGGCGAACGGATGCTGGAGCGTGGTAGTACGTGATTTTGCCGGGTGAAGGAAGAAAGTTTTGTTCGGGATTTTCAGCATAAACCCGACACTCAATAGCGTGCCCCTCTTGCCTTAGGTCACCTTGGGTAAACGAGAGCTTTTGTCCGGCAGCTACCCGAAGTTGCTCGGCCACAATATCTACTCCGGTAGTCATTTCCGTAACCGGATGCTCTACCTGTACACGGGTATTCATTTCCAGAAAATAAAATTCCTGATGGGTATCTACCAAAAACTCTATGGTTCCGGCATTGTAGTAATTAATTGCTTTTCCCAGCTTCAAAGCGGCTTCCGCCATGCGGGTTCGTAGCTCAGGAGTAAGTGTAGGAGAGGGGGCTTCTTCAATAATTTTCTGGTAGCGTCGTTGCAGCGAACATTCCCGTTCAAACAGATGAACCAGATTACCATGCTGGTCGCCCAGTAGCTGAAACTCAATGTGGCGTGGTTCTTCCAGATACTTTTCAATATATACGGTAGCATCGCCAAAGTACGCTTTAGCCTCCCGGCTGGTAGAGATCAGGGCATCTTTAAGTGCCGAAGCGGAGCGAACAATCCGCATTCCTTTACCACCACCACCAGCGGCAGCTTTAGCCAAAATTGGGTACGGCAATTCATTTTGCTGAGCTAGTATTTCTTCCTGCGTTCCGGTGATACCTTCGGGAACCGGAACGCCCAATTTTTTAGCAAAAGCCCGGGCTTCCAGCTTATTACCCATCATGCGAATGGCCTCTTCGCTGGGACCTACAAACGTAATGTTCGCCTCCTGACAAGCCTGAATAAACGTTGAGTTTTCGGACAGAAATCCGTAACCGGGGTGAACGGCATCGGCTCCGCTCTGTTGAGCAATACTGATTATTTGCGAAATATTAAGGTATGTGCTGCTAATATCATCTCCTACCAACTCGTAAGCCTCATCAGCCATTGTGGTGGGCAGGGTACCTCGGTCGGCATCGGAGTAAATAGCCACTGTTGGAATACCTAACTCTTGCGCCGAGCGGATTATCCGTACTGCGATTTCTCCCCGATTAGCAATAAGTAGCTTACGAAACATGATTTAATTGAAAGTGAACAATGGACAATTGATAATTTGTACGTTATTATTCGTTAGTATTTGACACATCAGTCCTTAATTTACATTAGCGTTAGCGCTAGCTACCCAGTTGGGCTTACGTTTTTCTAGAAAAGCACTCATACCTTCTTGTCCTTCTTCTGAGGCACGGGCGTCGGCAATCATTCGGGCGGTATAGTCAATGGTTTCGTTAAAATTATTGCTCTTAGTAATATTAAATATTAGGTCTTTACAGTTGCTCATGGCTCCAGGGGCACTACTTTTTAGCTCTTGGCTAATCTGGTTGACGTACTCTGACAACGCTTCTGACGATGAGAAGGTGGCATTCACTAATCCTTTTTGAGCGGCTTCCTCTCCGCTAAATCTTCTTCCGGTTAGCATTAGCTCACGAGCATTAAATTCGCCCATTCGCTTAACGATGTAGGGAGAGATAGTGGCGGGAATAATGCCAATCTTTACTTCGCTAAAGGCAAACTTGGTATCGCTAAGGCAGTAAGCCATGTCACAGGCGGCTAGCAGACCGTTTGCCCCACCGAACGCTGCCCCGTGTACCAGCGCAATGGTAGGTTTGGAATAGGTATAGATCATATAAAAGCAACGAGCTAAATGAATATTTTCCTGAAAATCTTCCTGATGCGACATAGAAGAGAAGCTCTTCATCCACTGAATGTCGGCACCGGCACAAAAGGTCTTACCTCGTCCCCGAATAACTACAGCAGTAATTTCCGGTTGATGCTCAATAGACTGAAGGCAGTCCATCAGCTCGACGATCACGTGATTATTAAATGCATTACGTACCTCCGGGCGATTAAGCCAAAGCGTGGCAATGCTGTGGTTTATTTCTAATTCTATCGTTTCGTAATGGTGCATGGTTTGCTATTATGTGTTCAGGTGTTAATGTGTTCTAGGGTTATTGTTCAATTGTTGAGTGGCTATTAGTCCACAGTCGATGGTTCATAGTCGACGGTCATTTGTCCGGTCTCAGTCCTCCGTCTTCTACATTCGATAAATTCCGGGTTTAGGATCGGGGTACTTTTTGTTAAGGGAAGCGGCGATGCCCAGGGCCACAATACGACGGGTATCCAGCGGATCAATGATACCGTCATCCCACAATCGGGCAGTGCTGTAGTAGGGTGAACCTTCTTGCTCGTATTTATCCATAATTTCAGATTTAAGGCGGTCAAATTCTTCAGTCGGGACTTCTTTCCCTCGGGCTTTCAACTGAGCTTCTTTCACGGTAAGTAGTACATTGGCTGCTTGCTCGCCGCCCATCACCGAAATACGAGCGTTAGGCCACATAAATAGTAGACGGGGATCGTAGGCCCGTCCGGCCATGGCGTAGTTCCCCGCCCCGAATGATCCGCCAAAAACCACTGTAAACTTTGGCACGTTGGCGGTAGCCACGGCATGTACCATCTTGGAACCATCGCGGGCAATACCATTGCGTTCGTACTCTTTTCCCACCATAAATCCGGTGATGTTTTGCAAGAACAAAATCGGGATTTTGCGGTGGCAGCAGAGTTCAATAAAGTGAGTGCCTTTTAGAGAAGTATCAGAGAAAATAATTCCATTATTCGCGATAAGACCTACCGGATAACCGTGAATATGAGCGAAGCCCGTGACCAACGTAGTGCCGTAGCGAGCTTTAAATTCATGAAACTTGCTGCCGTCTACCAGTCGCATAATAATCTCTCGGGAATCTACTGGTTTCTTAAAATTAAGCGGGGCAATTCCGTAGAGTTCTTTAGGATCGTACAGCGGTTCTTCGGTTGGCTGACGGTCTAAAAATTGCTTTTCTGGTCTAGGTAATGTTTCAAAAATATTACGGCAGATTTGTAATGCGTGCCGGTCATTCTCAGCCATATGGTCAGCGACTCCTGAAACAGATGTATGTACGTCGGCTCCGCCTAGCTCTTCGGGAGTCACTTCTTCGCCCGTAGCGGCTTTCACTAACGGTGGGCCACCTAGAAAGATTGTTCCCTGATTTTTTACAATAATTACTTCATCGCTCATGGCCGGAACGTAAGCACCTCCGGCAGTGCTGGAACCCATTACTACCGCAATTTGCGGAACACCTTGAGCCGACAGGTTAGCCTGATTATAGAAGAAACGACCAAAATCAAAACGATCGGGAAAAACGTTGGCCTGCTCAGGTAAAAATACTCCGCCGGAGTCAACCAAGTAGACGCAGGGCAAATGATTTTCCCGCGCAATTTCTTGCGCCCGGATGTGTTTTTTGATGGATTCAGCGACGTAGGTACCACCTTTTACAGTAGCATCGTTAGCGGAGATAATGGCTTCTTTTCCGTGAATGATACCGATACCCGATACTACCCCCGCCGAAGGAAATTCATCATTGTACATCCCATGAGCAGCCATTGACGATAGCTCCAGAAAAGGAGTGTTTGGGTCAACTAATAGGTTGATTCGTTCCCGAGCCAACAATTTACCTCGTTCGTGGTGCTTTTCGCGGGCTTTTTCACTACCACCCTGGAGGGCCTGATGAAGCTTACGGCGGTGAGTCTTCATCAGCTCCTGATAGGCTTGTTGTTGTTCCTTAAATTCAGCCGAGCTGGTATTAATCTTCGTTTCTAATACGTACAAAACAAATTGCGTTTATTTCAAAGCTATGCTAAAAAATTGAAAACCAGTAAAAAACACTCACTAAGAGACGCTGGTTTTGCAAATATAATAATAGTAATGTAGTGAGCTTTACTGTAGTATAAACTGCTTACTGTCGGTTAAGGTTGAGCTAAATACCCGGAATATGTAAACACCCCGAGGAAAAGTGCTCAGATCAACATCAAAGGTCTGGTTGAGGGTGTTAGGATAGGATCGTTGCCACACAGTTTGTCCTTGTGAATTGTAAATTACGGCTTGAATAGTCTCCCGGCTGCGAAGATTAAATACCGAATTTAAAATATCGGAAGTAGGATTCGGAAATAGTTTGTAGGAGTTTTCAACAGTGCGAACCGGATCATCATCACCTGATAAGAAGAATTCAACATCATCTAGAAAAATATTATTGCCGTAGCCATTAATAGACTCAAAAGCCACTCGGATTTCGGTTTCTCCGGCAAAGCGGCTCAAATCTACAAACATTTCGTGCCAATCGCTTTCCTGTACAGGAAGCCACTCAGCATCAGTAGTGACTCCGGCAGATAAGGTAGTTCCTTCCAGCCCTAATACTCGTTCGTATGTCTCGCCATCGTCGGTAGAAACCAGTATGTTCAGGGTGTCTACGTAGTTTTCACTAAACTGAGCGTAAGACACTTGAAAAATTAAACTGGCTTCAGAAGTATTGCTGAAATCTAATACTGGACTTACCAAACGGTCAACCGCACCAATTTCGGTGTACTGATTATTCTGAATGCGAACCGCCTCGTTATTAAAACCATTTCCGGCAGCTTCTACCGTTTCCCAGGTAATACTACTATCGGGGTTTACCACCTGCCAAGCTTCAGCTGCCGCTACGGATTCGCCCTGAAGTACATCGGGTACAGAATATTCTTGAAACTCATTAATAAGCGGAATGATGTCTTGCTTATCGTCTACCACAAAGTTTATCTGACGGTAGTTATTGTCCGGCACATCATCTACCCGAAGGTTGGGGTTAATTACCCGAATTGAAAAGTTATGAATGCCTAACGCAAGGGTAGGTGATTCCAGCTCTAATATGGTTTCTTCTCCTGGTTCTAGCACAAATGCTGCGTACGAAAATTCAGTGGGGGTTTGATTATCAAATTGGTAGGCAACGTCAAACGACTGAACTGGAGAACTGCCAATATTTTTTACAACTACTCTCGGCGTAGGGTTGGTTTGACCGGAGAGGTACGCCGGGGCAATGATGTCACTAATGGCTAAATCTACTTCTCGGATCTGATTAGCCTGAATACTGATATCATCAATGTACAGGTTGTTACCGAAGTCATTGTACCCAATAAAAGCTACTTGTAGATTCTCATTGCCAGCGTAAGCATCTAATGGAAATGTTAATTGGCGCCAGTCAACACGGGAGCTGGGAATAAATTCTGACCCAGTTGGCTCAGCCGTAGCCAGATCCTCGCCGAAGGCCTCAAACAAGAAAGTATCAAAAGTAGCCCCGCAATTAGTAGATATAGCAATGGCAAAACCATCGTTACTCAAACTACCATCTCCGTCGCGGAAGGGGGCGTGAGCGTAGCGTAAAGATAGGCTGGCATCGCGCAAATTAGCTAGGCTGAATACGGGAGTGTACAGTATATCTTGGGTACCAATATTGCTTTGGTAGTCGAAGTAATCGAGCCAGAGAGCCTCATTATTTTCTCCAGAAAAACCCGGTGCCGAAGTAACCGACCAAGTGATATTGTTATCGGCGTTGCTGATATAACCTAGGTCAAGTAGCGAATTTTCGCTAGGCTGTTCAAAGTTATCAACGAGGGGCAGTGCTGCTCGCTGAGGAATAATAAAACTCACCGACCTAACGTTGTTGGTAGCATTCTCATCAGTAGCTCCATTGGCTTCAGTAATAAAGAAAGTAAAATTGTATTCGGTATTGGATGTATTTCCTTCTAGTGAGACTGGGCTGAGAGAGACCGTAGTAGACTCTCCGGCTTCGAGGTTGATGTTGAATGTAGTTTCTTCCCGGAAATTGCCCTGCACATTCAGGGCTACGGTAAAGGAGGTAAGAGCTTCCCGTCCGGTATTGGTCACGGTGATAGAAGGAATAATGTCGCCACTACATTCGCTACGTTGGGGGCTAACAATCGTGCTAATCCCGGCATCGTCATCCAGCACAATGGGTTCAACTAAGCCGGGAGAAGTTAGTAACGTTCGGCGACGAGGGCTATTCTCTAATACAATTCGCATCCGTTCTTTCTGACCCAACGTAAATAAATTCATACAGCGGTCGGTGGTGTAATCCATGTAATTCTGGAACATATCTACCGAACCACAACTAGTTTGTGGATGAGCAGGGCAGCCATCTGATTCGGATTCCTGTAGCGGGGTATCAGCCACAAAATCATCGGCACTACAATCGCCATCTCCCCAGATGTGGCGTAATCCGAAATAGTGACCTACTTCGTGCGTAGTGGTGCGCCCTAGCGAACGATCTACTACGTTGCCCACACTGCCAAAAAAGTTGAAGTCAATTACAATTCCATCGGTATTCGGATTGGTAGACGCGCCATTTAAACCCGGGAGTTCTGAATCAGGAAATTGGGCATAACCTAATAAATTATTTCTCAGAGGGGCTACCCAGATATTCATATAAAGCTCGGGGTCCCACAGGCTGGAATCTGATAAAATGGCACCATCGCGGAGACCATAATCATCACGACTGCCCTCTACCCGTACCACTCCGTTGGTTGCAAAACCTTCGGGAGACTGGCGAGCTAGGACAAACTCGATGCGGGCATCAGCGGCGAAGGGCAGAAATTCTGACGGGGTTTCGGTAGTATCAGCATTAAGCCGTCGGAAGTCTTCGTTCAAAATACGGATTTGGTCTTCAATTTGCTCAAAAGGAATATTGCTACCGGTTCCTTCCGGCTCACCTCGGTGAATCACGTGTACTACCACTGGGATACGGTAAACTGGCTCTGCATCCTCCGATTGCAATTTAGCCTGCGGACTGATTTGCCGCTTTAATTGCATGTTGTTTATCCACTGCTCAAATTGTTCTTTATTTTTCCCCTGGTTCAGAAGTACCGTTCCGCATTTTTCCTGTTGCGCTTGAAGCTGGGTGGTAATGCAGAGGAGGGCAATCCCTAACCAGCTTAATCGAAGACCAATGCGATTCATGAATTTATGGATTAATGAGTGAGTGCTAAAACAATCGTTTTTTTACAGTAATATTACTAATCAAAAAGTATAACGTTAAAAACACTGTCAAAATATGTCGTACAATTGACTAATTATTTTGGGCGGATAATACCTTAGGAACGATAACACAGTAAACTACCCGTTTGAACTCGTTCTTTTGGAGCAGTACTGCGTTACGAAAAGCCTCGCATAGCCCCAGCTATGCTTGGTTTCCGTGTCTAGTTCTGCCCCAAAACCTCGGCGTTCAACCTGAATACTTTATTATCTCATCGTTCCTTATTGACGAATCTTCCACGCAATGGTTTAGATTTATCTGATAGTGGCTCAGAATAGCCTGGGATAGGATGGTAGATTTACGATTTTTAGTTACAGAAAAGGATGGTGGGTTTTATTGTTAAAAAATTGATAGTCAAATACTTGCTAAGTGATTGGGCGTTGTTAAAACCAGCTTAAACTTTATGCATGTCTCTAGGCATACACTTACGGTTGAGCATTCACCTAACAGTAAATTTTGTATTAGCATCTTTTTCAGTTAGGTAGTTTTTCTTCTCTTTTTTATCAATACAATAATGCTAACCAATAGTAACAATGCTAAACCAATAAAAATTGTGTAGGGGAAGGGAGAAGTAGTCAACGGAAGGTCATCGCCAATCAGTACCAACGAGGCCCAGTAATACGGATGCGCCAGAGGGCCTTTAGCTTTGGCTAGAAATGCAAGCTTCGCTTGCTGGAGAGCTATGTCTTTATCGGCACCATCCGCTAGCTGTTCAAAAAAGCTTTGTACAATACGCTGAGTTGTTCGGTCGTTCACCTTCCATAAGCTCATTGCCACATTAGGGCATCCGGCATACTTGAAAGCGCGACCTAAGCTCATAATTCCTTCGCCCCGTGCCAACTGACCAATACCCGTTTCGCAGGCACTTAGCACCGCTAAATTAGACCGGAGTTGTAAGGCATACAGCTCGTGGGCGTATAAAAAATTATCTTCTGTAGTGGTGTCCGCCTGAGAAAAAACCAATCCGGAGTACATTGGGTCTTGGTCGTGGGCAAAGGCGTGCATGGATAGATGAAGGAGACTGCTGCGGGGCGCAAATTCCCGAAACGCCTGCTCAGTAGCCTGATCGTCTAAGAAAATCTGACTATTGAATAGCCCAGATACCTGTTGTACTTCTTCTTTATTATACAAAAGATCATAAAAAACTTCGGTACCAGCCCCACTCCGGGTTACAGTATTTTCTGCTAATAAAGGAGTGTTTTTGTACTCCGGGGCAAAGCCAGTGTAAGCATACTGATTGGATATGGTATTTTCGGGAGATGGCTGCCGAACGTATAAAGATGCTGAGTACTCGTAGCGCAGCGGGAGCTCTTTTATGAGATAGGGAAAACTACCGAACTTAGTTGACATTGTTTCAGGGACTGGCTCGGTCAGTAATACATCGAAAGAGAGGTAACCTAGTTGTCCGTCGGGGATAATTACCAGCTTCTCAGGCTTAGAACCCAAAGAATCTAATACGCCTCCGATTAGCTGTTGGTAAAGAGTATGCCCGCTTTTCGCCCATTGCTGGGAGTTTTCTGAATCTTTAATAGCTTCCCAATCGTACTGCCGAACGAATGTAAGCAGATGGTCTACGTCCTGCCCGAGAGCGGTAAGATTCGCTATAGAATCAATCACAATTTTATTCGGACTAATTCCGAAAGCAAATAACGAGCTGTCGCCTAAGTAGTAAGACAATAGAACCGTATTAGCGGGGAGACTTGCTTGGACATCGGCTAATGAAGCTACATTAGTGTTGTGCCGTAGAGCGTAGTATTCGGGGTAGTTTTGCTCAAACTGCTGGAGCAACTTCTGACGAGCATCTTGAGTGATTAACAGTTGCTGCTCCAGTTGAACGGCTTCTTGACTGTTGGAGTCGGCTATACCGTCACGTTGCTGCTCTAGTATCGATAGCCTTCGGGTATAGGTACGTTCTTGCTCCAGTAAGGAATCGGGTATACCCCCGAAGCTTTGCGCCTGCGTTTCTTGAGTAGCTTCCAATAGAATAAAGCTTTTACTTTTTTCGGCAAAGTGAAATGCTTGGGCTAGAAACTGACCCGATGCTGGTTGACGCTGGTGCATCTCGTAGGCTATTCGAATAGCCTGCTCGTATATACCGAAAAAATGCGAAGCAATAAACTGCTTAAACTCTACCGAAGGAAACCCTTGGCGCATTTCGTCTAGGATATTACCGATAAGATGATAAATTTCCAGGGCACTTTGCAGAGAAGTCGTCTCCTGCGGTTGCTGCTGGTAGAGTCCCCACAGGGCTTCGGCTTTGTAGGAAAGTACCTCCAGCAGTTCTTTTCTGGCTCCTACATCTCGGTACACCGGATTGGTTAATATATCGGAAGAAGCGTTAAACTCAACCACTAATTGAGCCAGTGCCTGCTGATATTTTTCTAAGGCATCACTCCATCGGTGCTGAGCCGCCAATACTTGGCCAACCCGGGTGTAGATGGCAGCGCGCTGGTAGTGCTTTTTGGGTAGCAACTTATCTGCCAGTGCTTCACTTTTCTGATAGCTCTTCAGTGCTTTAGGGTAATCCTGCATTAAGGTGTAGGTAGCTCCCAAGGTGTTGTACGTGTTCAGCAGTAGCTCGCTTCCATCCGAACTCAACGCCAGTGATTGGGATAGGTAGTGTAATGCGCTATCGTACTGTTGCTGTTCTTGAAAGACCGATACTAAAATATTGATTGCTGAGCGAATAGGGTTGTAAAATCGAGCATCACTTTTCTGCCGATTAAAGAATGCTAGACTCTGATGCGCCAAGCGCTTTCCCCGCTCATAAGCTGCTGGTTGGTGGTTATATTTACCAATGGTGAAATAGCATCGGGCTTGATGTAGACCGTTCAGCGTCTTACGGTAGCCTAGCTGATAATTAGGAGCCTCGCTAGTTGCCGGAAGCCACTGATCTACAATACGGTAGTGGGTCAGCGATTTTTGGTAATTCTGCAATCGGTAATAGGAGCTTGCCAGATAGGTAAAAACATCAGCCACCAGCAAAGAATCATTTATTTGGACTAATGCCTGGGGCTGAACAATTTCGTTAAAGGCATGAATCGCTGATGTGAAATCGCCAATGTTGTAGTAAAATGAGCCTCGGGTGTAGGCTACGTTGGTACGGATTTCTCCGCTAGCATCTAGCGTATCCAGGGCAACCACGTGCTGGTGGGTTAGTGCTTCAATTCGGTTGAGATACTGCTGAAGGGTATCAATTTGGGTATGATATTCAGCGCACCAGGCTGCTTGCAGTAGAGAGGTAATCTGAATGTCCCATAGCTGGTAGGTTTCGGCTTGCTGAGCCACGGTTTCTAAAATGCGGAAGGTACTATCGGGCTGAGTGTAAAAGTACTGCTCGTAAACAGAATAAATGGTAGCTTCTATCTCCTGAACCAGCGAATCTTGTTGGGAGGGCGTGAGCGTTTGCGCTTGAACGTCAACCGGATATAAAAAATACTGCATGCCTAAGCAGATTGTTAGACATGCAGTAATATTATTCATTGGGTGTATTGTCAGCTTATTCCATAAAGGATAAACCTTCTTCATAAATCTCTTCAGAAATAACTTCACCGTCAATCTCATAAGTAACCTGAATGGCTAATATAAGATTTTCTGGCACTATCTCCTGATCTACCACTACCAGCGTAGCCAAAGCTTCTTCGTCTTGGTACGTTACTTGTCCTCCAAATTCTTTGCCTGAACCAGCGTACAGGTCACCCTGTGTATTGTAAAGTATTGCTTGTATATCAAGTATTAATCCTTTCGGCACAATAGTATGAAGCTCTAGCTGAGGGATTTGGCACTTAAAAACTTCACCTTTTTTTTCCATGCAAGGAAGCGGGCGGGGAATTGGGAAAGGACGACGAAATATGGCTCGCCCTTGTACAAAATACTCATCCAGGTTAACTGAAACGTTATCATCTACCAGTTCTTCCTCAAAGCTTTTACCGTTAATTTCGTAAGCAATTTGTGTGCGTAGTATCAATTGCTCCGATTTGGCCTGATCGTCAATCACCACTAAAGAAGCCCAGGCGTTTCCTTCTTGATAACTTACCTGTCCGCCGTATTCTTTGCTAGAGGAGGCATAAAGCTTACCACTGCTGGTATATAATTCGGTTACTAGTTCTTGAATATTACCATCAGGTACTGACATAAACACCTCTGGGATAGGTAGTTGACATCCAGCTAACACAGGGCAAGGTAATGGGCGCGGAAAGCGAGGCAATCGGTAGCTTACGTGATCGCTAAGAGGAATAGATTGTCCGGGATTTTTGGAAAGTAGGCCAGGAAGTTTAGGATTGAACGAGGGCAAATCAGTTTTGGGATTAAACCTTTCAGGATGACCAATTGATTGATCTTCTTCTTGGCACGCACTGAATAATACAATTAGTAAGCAAAGCGAGAATAGAGATGTGATACGTCTCATAAGTAGAAAGTGAAGTTTGGTTATTTAAAGAATAAATTTGCTCATTTATACTCTTGGTTCAACGAAAGTAAACAAATGTCATCAGAATTTTGAAATTTTTTTTTGCATCGATTAAAACGCCAAGTGCTTGCGTATCTTTGCCTAAGAAAAATTGTGCTTTGAAATTATATATGTCACTACCTGTAAATAGCTACCGAGAGCAAATCAATCAGCGACTGTCAGCTTACAGCTTTGGGCAGTCGCCCAATGAACTCTACGACCCAATTCGTTACATTCTTTCGCTGGGTGGTAAGCGGCTTCGTCCGCTGCTGGTGCTACTAGCGTACCAGCTTTTTCGTGATAACGAGCCAGGTGATGAAGTGCTGGTGCCAGCAATGGCTGTGGAGGTTTTTCACAACTTTACACTGATGCACGACGATATTATGGATCAGGCACCACTGCGACGAGGAAAGCCAACCGTGCATACTCAATGGAATGCCAATGTAGCCATACTGTCGGGCGATGTAATGCTGGTGCGTGCCTACGAAATGTTTTTACAGGTTCAGCCCGAACGGCTTCCGGTGGTCTTAAAAGCATTCAACCAGTGTGCAGCTGAGGTTTGTGAAGGGCAGCAGTGGGACATGAACTACGAAACTGCCGCGCAAGTAAGTGAGGCTAACTATCTGGCCATGATTCGGCAGAAGACTGCCGTTTTGTTAGGATTCAGTCTTGAATTGGGGGCAATACTGGCGGGAGCCAGCGAAAAAGACCAGCGGCAGCTATACGAGTTTGGGGAGAAAGTTGGAGTAGGGTTCCAGTTAATGGACGATTGGCTGGATGTGTACGCCGACCAAGGAAAGTTTGGTAAGCAGGTGGGCGGAGATATCATTGCTAACAAAAAAACATTTTTACTGATTAAAGCCTTAGAGCAAGCTAGTGGCACCGAAGCAGAAGTGCTAAATCATTGGCTAGAGCAGAAAGAATTTGAGAGTGAACAAAAAGTGTCTGCTGTAAAGAAGATTTACCAAAAACTTGATATTTCAGAACAGACCCGAAGTAAAATGAACAGTTACTTTGAGCAAGGCTTTCAAGCACTAGAATCACTCTCTATTAGCAACGAGCGCAAGTCCACGCTACGCGACTTCACCAAGCAACTTATGCAACGGGAAAAATAAAAAGAAGCGGAGATCGGAGTGAGAAGGTAACGAATAGTGAATAATGGTTAATGACTAATAAATGTTGGATGATGAGTAGTGAAAAAATTAACTTCCATCAATCATCAATCATCAATCATCAATCATCAATCATCAATCATCAATCATCAATCGAACAATTGAGGCAAATACATGAATTTATCTATTACAACCATACTAATCATCATTACGGTGGCTGCAAGTCTGTTGGCCTGGAATAAGCCCGAACTGATGCAGCGTTGGATATTCAATCCCTACGGGGTGCAGACCCGGCGCGAATACCACCGCTTCCTGACATCAGGCTTCATTCATCAGGATTATTTGCACCTGTTCTTTAATATGTTTACGCTGTATTTCTTCGGTAGCATGATCGAACAAATCTATACCTATGTTTTCGGCGACTTGGGGGGAGTGTTGTACGTGGGTATGTACCTGATTGCCATTGTGGTAGCCGATATTAGCACGTATATTAAGCATAAAAATCATCCGAATTACAACTCGCTAGGGGCCTCGGGGGGAGTGGCAGCAGTAGTTTTTAGTGCCATTCTGTACGACCCTACCAATAATATTTATCTTTTTGCCATTATTCCCATTCCTGGTTTTATTTTGGGTGCATTGTTCTTAATGTATTCTTACCAGCGCTCTAAGCAGACGCGTGATCGGATTAACCATGATGCCCATTTGTGGGGAGCATTGTTCGGAGTAGGATTTACCATTTTACTCAATCCGGCGGTTGTAGTCCGCTTTATTCAAGAAATTGGTAGTTTTAAATTGTTTTAGACACAGGTATTTGCGAGAGGTCAGAAGCTCAAGGCAGCAAGCAATAAGTAGTGACCAGTAACCACAGCTTCAAACTCCAGCTTATCGATAACTTCAACAATCAGCAACTTAACAATCGAGCAAGCTAGCCATTGAAAGACAGTCAGTAACTTTTTTCTTGTAGTATTCGCATGTTCACTACCGTACACAAATAAACTGCTGGTAGTTATTGATATCTTGGGGGAAGCTTCTTAGGTGCTGTCTAATGAAAAACCGAAAGGCGCGAAGTCCGATCTGGAAGAGAAGAAGGAATAAGCACTGATACGATCTTTTCGTAAGAACTTAGGTATGTGTTTTTGCAGCTTATTTTGAAAAGTAGCTAGCGCAAAGACCAGCAGAAAAGCGATACAAACCACGATTAACAGCGTGTCAGGCACTTCTACATGCAAATTAACGCTCATATGTCCTTTTTTGCCTTTTCTTACCAGCCAGCAAATCGGCAAGGCTTGCTTTACCCAACTCTCTGCCTCAGTAGCACCCGGCATTTCGGCACCAATGCGGCTTAATGAGCTTTGTCCGCTTTTGATAATAGCGTAAAGCATTTTAGTCAGTGTCAGGACACGATTTTGATTAGCTTTGCTATCCATCTGCTGGTAAAGACAAGTCAAGCTTTTTTTATATCCCGGTGGGGCCCACTTTGAAAATCATCCTTTAGATCGGGAGTTATGTATGTTTAGTCGCTATAACATTGCCGATCTTTTCTCTTTTCTGAAAATCTAACCCCACCCTACTTTATTTTTGTGTACGGCAGTGAATCTAAAATTGGTCTCCATCAAATTTTTAGTAAATTTCCCGGTATCTATACTACCTAATTTTCTGTAATGAAGTATTTATTACTATTAACAGCATTTACTACGCTTGGTCTGTCTTCTTCCGGTCAAGATTTAAAGCAGCAGATAGACAAAAAAGCCCAAGCACTAGAAGAGCAAGTAATCAACTGGCGACGGGATATTCACCAATATCCTGAACTTTCTAATCGTGAATTCAAGACGGCCGAGAAGGTAGCCGAACACTTAAAGTCGCTGGGCATAGCGGTGACTACCGAAGTTGCCCACACTGGCGTAGTCGGGGTTCTCCAAGGTGGCCAGCCTGGGCCGGTAGTTGCTCTGCGTGCCGATATGGACGCTCTGCCCGTGACTGAGCGCGTAGATATTTCTTTTGCTTCTAAAGCTATTGGTGAATACAACGGTGAAGAGGTGGGAGTGATGCACGCTTGCGGTCATGATACCCACGTAGCCATTCTGATGGGAGTTGCCCAAGTGTTGAGTGAGATGAAAGATGACTTATCAGGAACCGTCAAGTTTATTTTTCAACCGGCCGAAGAAGGAGCACCCGAGGGAGAAGAAGGGGGTGCCGAGCTAATGGTTGAAGAAGGAGTACTTAAAGCTCCTGACGTGGACGTTATTTTCGGATTGCATATTAACTCTAAAACCGAAGTCAATACCATTGGCTATCGCCCCGAAGGAACAATGGCAGGAGTAGATAATCTGGAGATTAAAATTAAAGGAGCGCAAACCCACGGGGCGTATCCTTGGGCTGGGGTTGATCCTATTGTTACTGCTTCCCAAATCGTGATGGGGTTACAAACCATTGTTAGTCGTAATCTAGAAATTATTAAAGCCCCGGCGGTAGTTACCATTGGGAAGATCGATGGAGGGGTTCGGAGCAATATTATTCCCGAGGAAGTTACCATGATCGGTACCATCCGTTCGCTTCACCCCACAATGCAGCGGGTAATTCACCGGCGTATCCGCGAAATTGCGATCAATATTGGTGAAAGCGCCGGAGCCGAAGTAGAGGTGAACATTAGGAAAGGGTATCCGGTAACCTATAATGATCCTGAACTGACCGCACAGATGATCGGCACGCTACAAGATGTAGCGGGAGAAGATAATGTGTTTTTACGCTATCCGGTAACCGGAGCGGAGGACTTTTCTTTCTTTGCTCAGGAAGTGCCTGGCTTTTTCTTTTTCCTTGGCGGAATGCCCGCGGGAATGAATCCTGAAGAAGCTGCCCCGCATCATACTCCCGACTTCTTTATTGATGATAGCGGATTAATGTTAGGGGTTCGGTCCTTAAGCCGACTCACCGTAGATTATATGAATCAGTATGAACCCGAAATGGGTAAATAATTGATTTTAGCTGGAAAATTGGCTCCGACTAATTTAATTAGCGAAAACTACCATAACCAACTACAATTTCTATGATCCTGGGCGTACTAAAGGATGCCGACAACCGAGTGGCTTTCACTCCCGATGTAGTTCAGAAGCTTACTGGCGTGCATCAGGTTTTTATTGAGCGTGATGCCGGAGCTAGTGCTTTCTTCACGGATGCGCTTTATACTGAGGCCGGAGCAACTGTTGCTACAGCCGAAGAAGTGATACAGAAAGCAAACCTACTGATTCGTATTAAGCCTCCCGATGAGGCTGTGTTGCAAAATCTATCATCCGGCAGCGTTGTAATATCGTCCTTCCAACCGTACAATCAGCCGGATATTGCTGAGAAACTCAGTAAATATCCAATTACGGTTTTCAGTATGGATATGCTGCCCCGTACTACGTTAGCGCAGGATAAAGACGTACTTTCTTCGATGGCTTCTATGGCCGGTTATCGGGCGGTGTTAGAAGCCGCCACGCATCTGCCTCGCTATTTCCCTATGTTGACTACCGCTGCCGGAAGTATTCCTCCGGCTAAAGTCTTAATTCTTGGAGCTGGAGTAGCCGGTTTACAGGCGATAGCTACTGCCAAACGATTGGGAGCAGTTGTTGAAGTTTTTGATACGCGGCTGGCCGTAAAAGAAGAAGTGCAGAGCTTGGGAGCTAAGTTTGTGGAAGTAGCGGGAGCTAAGGATGATAAAGACGCGGGCGGTTACGCCGTAGAGCAATCGGAAGAGTACAAACAGCGACAGCAAGCCCTAATTGTTGAAAAATCAGAAAAGGCCGATGTGATTATCACTACCGCATTACTGCGCGGTAAAAAAGCCCCCATCTTGATTACTAAAGAAACGGTGGAAGCTATGAAACCGGGCAGCATTATCG